>NZ_JACJES010000003.1:0-485579 GCF_014164175.1 Pseudoalteromonas sp. SG44-5
TGTTGTTTGTTATTTGTTGTTTGTTATTCGTTGTTTGTTATTCAGATTCTACGGATAAGACGGTTTGGTTCGTTCGATAAAAGCAACGTAGACAGGGTTGATGAGTATCAAATGGCAGAGGCTATTTGGCGGGTGACGAGCGACCTTACCTTTTGCCACGGGCTGCTGACCCTTTGCCGCTTGACACGAGCTTGCCGCGCATCGACTGGCGACTGGCCTACGACACACATTGGTCGGCCTCTACTGGTTGGCCTTCACCACACATTGGTCGGCCTCTACTGGTTGGCCTTCATTACAGACTGGAGAATATTATGACACCGATTAACGCATTGCACCGCCGCCACTTGATAGCTGACCCGACAGCGACTGGCCGAGAGCTTGAGCATAGGTTGGCTGCTCTTGGCCGAGGACTGCACCACCTGAACCAGTATCAGCATTGGCTACTGCTGGGCGAGCGACGACTGGCGGCCACGCATTATCAGGCGGCTTTCAACATTATGGTGCAACAGCGGGCGATAGACAGTTACTTATCGCTGGGCGAGCAACCTTCATTACCGTTAGCGGCTTAGGGGATATAACGATGGGCATGAGCCAGATGGATATGATTGGGCGAGCACGTAGCGCCAAGACAGCGGCCTACCAGCAGGAGCAGGCGGCGAAGGATGCGATGACACGCGGCTTGCCAGCGCGGGCTAAACATCACGCGGAGCAGGCTAGGCAATTAGCGAACGAGGCTAAGCGTCTGCTCTCCCGCAGCAACGCCCTTTATTGGTAGTTGGGTGCTGAATAATAGATAATTGCAAAACAGCCAGCGGATAACCTTTGGCATTCAACGGGTTACGATGGCTGAGTTGTACTTATGGGCATTTGGCGCGGATTGGGGCGGAAAGATATTAGTTGACAAGTGGCGGAGGCTATGGGTCGGAATGCTGGAGGGCAAATGCTGGGGAGTGTCCACCTTTTGACAGGGGGTGTCCACCTTTATGTGCCATTTGTCCACCTTTACAAATCCTTCGAAATCCAGCCCTGACAGGGGCTGTGGGCTTGTCTGTCCACCTTGTCCAACTTGTCCATGTTTTTTCCAGCTTCAATTTACATATTAATTATTATATTACACCTTAACACCTCTCTGACAGAAAACTATTCCCCAATCCTAGGTATAAAAAAGGTGGACAAGGTGGACAAGGTGGACAGCGTTCAACAAACGTACAGGGATAATCCTTTCGCAACTGTCATATGGGGGTGCGGGGGGTTAGTAAGCACTAACAAACTTGACGCAAAAAGTGTCCTCTAACATTCGTGCAACATGGACACCCAAAACCCGAAAGGTGGACACTATGTTCATTAAATAGACGATTTGCGATATTCGTTTACTTAATGAGCACCGAGCTGCTTTATCACCGCTTTCACCGCCCAGCAGAGGGCAACCACCACAAAACAGGAGTTTACCAATGAAAGAACAAGCGACCCCAATCATGAAACGTGTCGAGCACGGCACAGACTTTACGACCTTAACATCGGCCAGCAGCCAGACGGGCAACTTCGCGGATGCAGTATTCATCGACTGTCACTTCGCCAGCATGAACCTTATGTTCGCTGACCTCTCGCTGTCAACCTTCATCAACTGTAACTTTGCCGAGGCTGACTTATCCTTTGTCAACGCCCACAAAGCGAAGTTCACAGGCTGTGCATTGGATGGCGTCAATCTGTCCCACACGAACCTGTCGCAATCTGACCTGTCGGCATCACCGTTCAGCCCCACAGATATTGGGCTTGTCGACCTACGTTCGGCACTACTGCCCGCTGGCTGGTACGCACTCGACCGCCGACTACCCGATGGCACGGTGTTATCTGCCCTATTAACGCCGACTACGCTGCAAGTTAACAGTCAAAGCGCACCAGTCCACGTATGGGAATCGACAATTCACGAGCACACGGACACCGCCTACCAGAGTGAGGTTACGAGTATGCTTGCCCTGTGTCATACATTAGGCCGCCTTACCGCACCTGTCCCATCAGTTGAGTTGGAGATAGCAGCATGAGTACCGCATTTACGAGAACCCGTGGCTACCAACAGCCCTACTTTGACGTCGGCCACTACGCGTTTCACATTGAAGGCGCATCAATAAACGGCGCAGGCGACCCAGCAATTAACATGCAGTGCATAGCCTCTTTTGATGGCCGCAGAGTGGGGGTTTACTACTTCCGCAACTTCCACCTGTTAGCCGCCACAACGCCCAAATCACGCGCCTTGTGGGAACGAAAGCTTGATATGTTACTGGACGCATTGGGTATCAAGAACCTGACCGACCTTGGCGAGTTAGTAGGGCGCACTGTCACTGTTGAGTTCACCAAAGCAGGACTAGAGCCGCTACCAAACTTCCTGAAACCACAGGCCGAGCACCCTACGCTGTTTACCCGTCCACTGGACGCTACCCAGCAAATCGCTGCTTAATCTTTTTAGTAGTAACACTGTTGACATGCGTTAGCAGTGCTTATACTATGCTGCAACTTTTTAGAGTGCCACCATCGGAGAGCACAAGATGCCCGCACCCAGAATCACTAACCTGTCACAGTTCAAGCGAGCACTTAGCCTTGGCTCAAGATGGGAAACCACTTTCGCACGACCTATGCCCGATGGCCGCAGAACTGTAACCCGCACTGTCATTCGTGTGCAGACCAACAGCGTTAAGCTAGAGAGTTCAGCAGTGGACAGCTCAAGCCACACAAGCAGCTCAAGCCATTCATTCGGCAAAGTGTCGGATTACCTGTTCAATGGCGACCATGTTGTTGCATATGATGGGAATGGCAACGAATACGCCACGTATCGACCTCTGAGGGACTTATGACACCTAGCGCAACCAGATACATGAAACGACGCCGTAAGGCCGAGGGACGCATAGTACGAACTATTTTACTGTGCGTATCGTTAGTAGTAACGCTGTTATTACTAGCAGTAGCATTTGCTACAAAATACTAATCTATCACCCACTAATTAACTATCCACTACAGAAGAGAGCATGCAATGAAAACAGTTCTAGAAAACGCTATTATGGCAGAAAAACTTAGCGCCACTATCCGCAAACACATGACAGATGGCGATCGCATAGCATCATTACCACTGTACGTTCCTATCTCGACCATGATGATGGACACGGTTACAGACCACAGTTCACGCGTTAAGATTTTAACAGCAACACTAATATCATTCGTTGTCGAATCAGCCCCTGCCCTTAAAGACTTTGACCTTGGCGACATTGGCGGAGCTATTGAGGAAGTGTTTGACGACCTAGAGTACCAAGTGTCGCAGTTACGAGCGAACCTAGCCACTGATAAGGCTTTCCACAAGTCTATTGTCAACAACTATGAAGTAGAGTACGCAGGCCGCAAGCCGAGCGAAGGGCAAAGCGAAGAAGACGTAGAAGTGGATGATTGCGAGTGTAGACGCTGCACTGCCCGCCGTGCGGCACAAACAGGGGCTGCATAATGCCATACAGTGACCCGAACCAAGAATTAGCAACGCTTATGCTCGACCTTGTTGCGACGACACCGCCGACTGAAAAGCTGTCTGACTCGATTGTTCCGATGCTTATGAGTTCAGCCAATACCGCAGACGACATAATAAATGCCTTTGCGACACATTACCTTATGGCCTTGACGCATCTAGCAGCGGCACACAACGAGTTTGGTGAGTCTCCTTTGATCCAAGTACTCGCCTCTACTGATGCTGTGTTATCGAGCGCACTGTCAGATGCCAGAGAGCATGCAATGAATAACCCTGACTACTATGACCTAGTGCGTAGCCAAGCACAAACCGCAGCACAAGACAGCGTTGCGTAACCTTTTTATGCGGGTCCTCCAAGTGGGGCGACCCGCCACCAAACGGATAACGGAGTACCCACCTATGTTTGCCAACAGAGAGCAACAGAAAAGAATTGACCATTTGAGTAACGAAGTCATCAAGCTTCAATCACAAGTACGTGCCATGTCACGCGACAACGCCAAAGCACATGATCGCATAGACCAGGTTAACCTTCGCACGGCCAACATCGAGCACTACACCGGTATGCGCTCGCACAGCTTTGAGAACGGTGGCCGCATGTGGAATTACATGCAAATCCATAAAGATATTAACGCGCGCCAACGCCCACAGTCACTGTTTGTGAGCAAGAGCCGCGTAGCACAGACAGCATAACCATGACCACACCACTAAGTACGTATCAAGAGGTTGCCCAGCGCATCATAGACCTTGAGCCATTCGCCATAGATATGATGTCATTCAGCAGTGTCAGTGTACACCGCGACCCTGAGTACATGACACGGGAGGCGCATGAGTGTGGCACTACGTTCTGCCTCGCAGGACGACTAGCCATGCTTGATGGTTTCCCCGATAAGTTTTGGTCAGAAGACACTTTCAACTTCACACAGTATTCGACCGAAATATCAGGACGCAGCTTTTTCAGCGCAGAATGGGACTTCCTATTCGCCGCATGGTGGCCTGACGACTTAGGTGCAGCTAAAGAGCGCGCAGCCTATGTCATAAAGCATGGGGCAGCCCCGCCTAAAGAGGATTGGGAAAAGCATTGGGGGTACAGATAACCATGACCACACACCCTTTTGTCGTAAGCATCCAAGTTCATACCGGAGGCTACGAAAAGCAAATTGAACTAGTAGGTGAGGCTTATAACGGGGCGGAGGCCATAACCAGCGCCCTTGCTGCCGAGTCACACAACGAGCTGGAAGAGCACCCGCACCGAGCAGACACCTACATTGACGACGTGTTCATCTACGTCATTAATGGCGCACAGCAGGTGTCATATGACGAGTACCTTATATTAAAGCAGCATTTAGGAGCATTTTAATGGCTAATTTTAGCAGGTTTACCCTTGAAGACTCACACATAGAGTCACGCGACGTAACAGTCGACCTACAAGAAGTGATGAGCGACGCGATTGAAGATGGCAACGACATTGAAACCGTATTAGGTGACGTTGACGAAGATTACGTAATGGAGTTCGTTGTTGACTTTGTTGAGTCACACCGCCACGGCCAAGCAATATACGACATGTTTTCTAAGCGTGTTGACGAACATATCATTGCTGACATTGCCAAGCAGCTGCTAACCACCGCAGGCCAGAGCAGCGCCAACGCTACATCGACCGACAGTATCAACGCCGCTGCCCTGTGTCTCGAAGAGCTGACCGAAGGCTTATCAAAGTTACGCAACTCGCAGGATGCCTCACATGCTGAGCGCCTTGTAGCACACGACCAAATCAAAGCACTTCAAGCCGCAGCACGTGTGCTTGAGACATTTACCCAAGCTCTATAGGAGAACACCATGTCACCATTTCAAAGCCAGTTAACAAACGCCAAGCAAGCACAAGCGCCTAAGATACCAGCACCGCACAGTTTCTTTGGGGAAGAGCCTGTGAAGTGTGTAACGTATGTTTATGGCAAAGACGTTCAGGCCATGAGCCAGCAAGAGGCAATCCAAGCTATCCGCCACCTTGAGCTGTACCGTAAAGAATTAGACGGCATCGAAACCAGTGCCAAAGCCCTTAAGTTCTGTATCGAAGAGTGCGACGCAGCCCTTAAGCAGCTAGCCGAGCACCTCGACGCTTAGCATTAACAGTAACGCTACTTAATTATTGAGTAGCGTTGCCGCAAGTCACTAACACCTACTCCAGTACAGGAATAACCACCATGAAAAAAATCAAATTAGGCTTACGTCTTAATGCTTACAACCGCCGCAAGATTGCACAGGCTGTTGTTAAAGCGCAAATGGGTCAACGCATTGACAACCTTAACCAAGAGCTAGCGACACTTGGCCGTGAAGTTTACGCTGCCCTGTTCGATATGTACGGCATTTGCAACTTATGCGCTGATGGTCAAGACGTATCAACCATCATGGAGGGCACATTGCCCACTGCCCCGCATATTACGGTAACAAGTGCAGACCGCACGTCAATCATGAACCTTGAGTTCGGTGACGTTATGCCTATCCCTTACGCTTACCAGATTGGCAACGTGAACAACACACTGTTCGCTGACCTGCCAATGTTTGAAGAGCGCATAATGGGCTTGTTTCCTAAGAGTGCCCTTGTCCAAAAGCAAGCGGACGAGATTGAGCAGCGCATAACCGCCTACTTAGAAACGCACAAGACATTACGCACAGTGATTGATGAAGCCCCAGACCTTGCGGCCATTATCCCTGACGAATATTGCGAAGAGCAGAAAGAAGGCTTATCGCTAGACAGCATCTTACGTGGCGACGAAGACGACACCGACACGTTCGATGAAGTCGAAGAGCATGACCTAGAAGTTGAAGATGAGGAGGCGCGCTAATGAGCGCCTTTACCCAAGACGACCGCGTGGCACTTGAAGTAATTAAGAAGTCATTTGGCCTCGACATTATCGTCTTCCTTGATTGGGAGACATTCTACAAGTCGCGGGCTAACGAAGGCACTAAGTCGTACAGCCTTAAAACGCTGACCTACCCTGAGTACATTTTAGGTGACAGATTCCATGAGACAGGTTTAGGTGCTGTTATCGACCTAGACGATGAAATCAGTTACGGCCATGGGCAAGACTACTATAAATCACAGATGCAAAAGCTGAAAGACGCCAGAGCTGATGGCCTGCGAGTCGGTCTTGTTGCTCATAATACGGTGTTCGATGGCGCTATTTGTAATTGGATTCATGGTGTTGAGTTCGACTTTTACTTTGACACCATGTTGATGCGTAAGTACCTAGCCGCCCACAAGCCAGCATCACTTAATGCGTGTGCTAAAGACGAGTGGCCTGACGACCCAGCACTGCGAAAAGGCAACGACTTAGCTGACGTTGATGGGATTATGTATGACTACATTACGCCGCGCCAACACGAATCACTCGCCAAGTATTGCAGACAAGACGTTAACTTGTTACGCCGATTGTTCCTTGCCTACATCGCCCGTATTGGTCTTGCAGCGAGCACCGAGATTCGCGCCATGCACATTACGTTACGTGGTGCCATTGAGCCGCAGTTTGACATACGAAACGACTTGCTTGAAGAAGTGATCGTAGATGAAACCCGCAAAGATGGTGAAGCTGTTGTTGCGGCCATTCAGTTTTGTAACGACAACAATATTTTGGGCATTTCACCTAAGACATTCGGTTCTAACCCGCAGTATGAAGCACTGTTACGCGAGTTTGACCTACGTGTGCCTAAGAAAATATCGAAGACTACGGGGCTGTTGTCACCTGCTTTAGGCAAGGGCGACCCTGAGTACATTCGCCTGCAAATAGATAACCCGCAATATGCAGTGCTCTACAAAGCCCGTGAACGTGTGAAGTCTACCATTGCCAAGAGCCGTGCAGAGCGCATGATTAGTGTATCTAACACCTTCCGTGGCCGTGGGTTCAACGACGCATGTATGCCGTTTTTCCTCAACTACTATGGGGCTGGGCAGACAGGCCGCTGGTCAGGTGGTCAACGCCTTAACCAGCAGAACAACACGCGAGGCGGTAAGCACCGCTTGTCAATGCTCGCACCAGAGCACTATCAAATCGGCGTGTGTGACTTATCGAACATCGAGTTACGAGTGAACTTGTGGTTTTGTGGGCAAACAGACCTGTTAGAGAACTTTCGTGACGATCCAAATTATGACCTATACAGCGCAATCGCTACGGACATATTCGGTTATGAAGTGAATAAGAAAACCCACCCCGACGAGCGACAAATGGGTAAGGCTGCGGCACTAGGCCTAGGTTTCTCGATGGGTTGGTTTGGATTCCAGCAGTACCTAGCGAGTGGTCCTATGGGCATGGAACCCATGTTCAAAGACGACAACTTTTGTAAGAACGTAAAGAACACCTACGACCTCAAGCACTACGCAATCAAGGCTATGTGGCACTACTTAGCGAATAACGTGATGCCTGTAATCGTTAACGGTGGCGAGCTGGCCTTTGGTCCTAACAACTCATTCATTGCCCGCAAGGACACGGTTGAGCTGCCATCAGGCCGAGTATTGCAGTACAGCAACGCACGTTACAAAGGTGAAGAAACCCGCAACGGTGTATCAATGAAAGTGGTTTTTGACTCAGACAAGTACGACCGCTGGGGCAATCCACTATTGAAATACCTATGGCACGGCCTGCTTATTGAGAACATCGCTCAAGCAACGGCGCGTGACATTCTAGCCGAGCAGCTTGTATCTGTTGACCGCGACCTTAGCGACACAGGCACAGGTTGGGTAATGGGCAGCGTACACGATGAGATATTGGCTGCATTACGTGAAGGCCGCGAAGATGAAGCGTT
This sequence comes from Pseudoalteromonas sp. SG44-5, assembly GCF_014164175.1. Taxonomy (NCBI): domain Bacteria; kingdom Pseudomonadati; phylum Pseudomonadota; class Gammaproteobacteria; order Alteromonadales; family Pseudoalteromonadaceae; genus Pseudoalteromonas; species Pseudoalteromonas sp. SG44-5. The sequence continues at coordinate 8,300 of NZ_JACJES010000003.1, forward strand.
TGCCATTATGGAACGCAATATGTCAATTGCACCAGATTGGGCATCCGACCTACCGCTAGCTAACGAAGGTGGCTACGCGAAAGAATACTCCAAGTAACAAATGAGAACCCGAGGGTCAGGGGACTGGACACCCCCTACCCTTTTTTCACCCAACACAGAGAGAAATGAACATGTCAGTACAAAATATTGCAGACAGCGCAACGAGCATTTTAGAACAGATAATCGCCGTAGCTGCGGCACACAACGAAACCGTTGACGAGTTTAACGCGGCCATTGACCGCATCGAAGAGCTTGAGGCTGAGTGCACTATGTTGCGAATCGAGAACCTAACCATCGTGGAACTCAAAGCACAGGTGGCTGACATGCAAGCGGTGATTAATAAGAAAAACGCGACGCTGAACAAACAAAGCGACGTGATTGATAAGGCCATCGAGCACAAAGGTATTGACCGTGCCGAGGTGCAGAAGTTACGTGCTGAGCTTAAGTTGTTACAGCAGCTAGACCCTAAGCGTCTTGAGAAAGTGAACAAGAACCAAAAGGCCAAGATTGCTGAGCTTAAAGCCGACGTTGATGCCGCTCGCAAGCAGAAAGTTGAGGCGATGAAGAACGCCACTGAGCTTGCCCGTAAGATGAAGGCTGAGGGCTACGCGCCATTTTACATTGACCCTGTAACGGGCAACAGCGTTCGTATGATACCGCACATGTTCGTGAACAAAGACAACGCGTATGGCGGCATAGCCCACACGCCAGTTATTGAGTTTCACCACCGCGACCGTGGGATTACCCGCCAAGGTGTGTTGACGACTACGGGCGATATTAACTGGGCAATGGCGACTAACTCATCACCTAGCGAGCTAGATACGCAGATAGCCAAAGACCATATTATCGAGTATTGCCGCATGCACAAAGTGGCGACCAAATTCATCAAAGAAATAAAGAAGGCGGCATAACATGTCAAAACCAAACAATTTCGCAACGACAAAGCCAACTGTCGTACTCCTAGTAATGCCTGACGCTGAGCCTAAGGTGCTTAAAGACAGTGACGATAGCATTATGGTGTTCGCTAACTTAAAGAAGGCACAGAAACACGTAGCGAACCGAATTGAGGGCGAGTTTCACCCTTTAATCGAGTACGCAAACCACGAGCCGGTGCATGGCGCTGGCGACCGCGAAGAAACGCACAACCGCCGCTGCTTGAAGTGCAATGAGTTCTTACGCCCAAGCTACCGACAAACCAAATCAGTTATGCCCGATGGCTCAGAAATGGCCGTTGTTGAGCTTGACTGCCCACGGTGTGACCTAAATGAATAAGCTTAAAATGTACGTTAGCGCCCTTTCTGAGTGGCTTTTCGACCCTTTGTTCATGTGCATTGCGTTCCTAGCCATTAGCGTACTTGGTGACTTCTTTGGCCGTGACCCAGCAGCCGTAACAGCGGGTGACATTTACCTAGCAGCCGCCCTTGTAATACTTGCAGTAAGAGAGAAACGAAATGAAGAATAACCAAATAGGTGCAGTCCACGTTGGGGAAAAGATTTACGTAATCGAGACTAACCCAGCAAAGTCTACGGTGTTTAATACCGAGATGTCACCACAGGACATGATTGAATACTGCGGCCTCGTACCGAAGTTCGCCACCGAGGGAGGCAAGACCTTCCGCGAGAACTTAGACGACAACTACGTCTATGGCACCAATTGGAGCAGCGAGGCAACCGTGGACGAGAACTACGTGTACCACTACCCGCAAGATGAGCCGCTTGTCCCAATCATTACGATCCGAGACCTAGACAGCGACGACCAAGTAATCATGTACCCATATGGCATAACCGCAGTACGCGACAATGGCAAATGGGTCACATCACGGCTCGACTAACCCCGGGCATTAACAATAAGACCAGGGCACATTTTAGTGCCCTTTTTTAGCATAAAAGACCACACCACAAGGATTTTACATGAGCGCAGTATTGAAGTTCCCTACCCAACCAGCAGTTTTGAACCTAGTTCGTGCCAAAGAATCAGCAGCGCAAATACACGCGTCGGCTGGGCTGTTCTTCCCTGTTGAATGCCGACCACTAACCGAGTTAACAGGCTTACCAGACCGTGACTTGCAGGCTATTGTACGCAAAGACACTAACACAGTGCTGGCAGTACACGGCCAACGCTACACACTGATTAAGAATGCCGATGTGTACGACCGCGTTGACTCAGCTATCCGTGGCTCTGAGGCATTGGACACTAGCGGCATGCACATTGTCGACTCTGTTGCCTATGAAGGTGGCCGCTCGATACGTTCGTACATTTTCCCTGAGCACAAAATCAGCATAGGCCGTGGGCGACGTGACGTTACCAACCTGCGACTAAATGTAATTAACAGCTACGATGGGTCAACGAACCTGCGTATCAACATGGGTGGTTATCGCCTTGTGTGTGCTAACGGTATGGTCGTTGGTGATGATGTATCAAACTATGTTGCTCGCCACACCTCAGGATTCCAAGTGGACGAAGTAAAAACGCGTGTAGCGGCCTCTGTCGATAACTTCATGCGAATGGGCGAGCAATGGCGAAGATGGTCTAAAGAGCTTTGTACAGACGATAAGGCCATAGCGTTAATTAAGGCTTTTTCTCGTGGTTCTGCGGCCATGAACACCCGCCTGTTCGACATATGGTTAGCAGAGAGTGGCACACTTGGCAAAACGATGTGGGCGTTCTTCAACACGCTGACATACTGGTCAACACACGCTGCGATTAAATCGGCCAGCCAGCCTAATGCGCCTGCAATTGTACTAGAGCGTGAAGCCCGCGTTTCCCGTTTCTTAGGACACCCACTATTCAAAGCGGCGGCTTAAAACTAGTGAATGTTATTAGTAACACTGCTAAACTACTTAACAGCCTACTAATAAACACAAAAATAATATGCCCGATTTCATAGACAGATCTGTTGAGCAGCAAGAGTTTATGCTTGCCGCTCAGCTCAAGAACGCACGGATAGTTACTGTGCGACTAGAACCCAAAGAAGCCTGTTACAACTGCGCTGAGCCATTGGTACATATCCCAAACCAATTGTTCTGTGACGCAGATTGTGCAGACGATTTCGACAAATACCCAAGGGAGGCATAAATACAATGAAACTACACTTTGTTTCCGCGCACAGCAAAATAGGGCCATTGCGCAAGACTATCGGCCTAGCGGACGGCAGTTCTCGCTCATACCCTCTTGCTGCAAAGCTGACGTCGCATGAAGCAGAGTTGAATGTAGAAGAAGAAGGTTTGGAGGGCTATCGCAGCCTAATCCTTGAGAACGCTAAGTACGGGCGAGCACTGTACAAGGGCTTATTCACCCGCCCTTTAGTGTATGAGTCACGCCGTAACATGGTTGATCAAGATGCTCGCACTAGCTTTTTAGTGTTAGATGTTGATGGCCTTAAGCTGAAAGGTGATGTTAAAGAGCGTTACCGTACCGCTGATGTGCGTGATGTGGCCGAGTCGGTAATTGAAATGCTACCGACTTCACTGCATGGCGTTTCGTATATGGCGATGGCCTCTAGCTCGTTTGGCCTGAACCAAGATGAGGTGTCGGTACACATACACTTTTTGTTGAAGAACCCTGTTTCGCACCGTGCGTTAAAGGACTGGTTGACCTCGCTTAACTATTCACAAATGGATATTTACCAGCGTTTAAAGTTAACCAAAACTAAGACACGATTAAAGAGTGTAATTGACCCTTGCCTAGCTGAGCCATCACGACTTATCTATGTTGCCCCGCCAAGTTTTGGACCCAAGCAGCCTAACCCCTTCGCCAATGACGACGAGCGTTTCGTGGTAGTTGACAAGGACGAACTGCTACTTAACTTAGACCCACTACTTGAGAGCATTCATGACCGAATGGATGCGATCAACCAAATACGTGACACCAAGATTAAGGAACTACAGCAAGAGGCGGGCATCACTCGTCACAAGCCGAAGTTCACGCGCATTAACGTAGATGGCAGACCAATGAACGTAATGGCTAACCCGCCACCGGTTCGCATGGAGTTTGCCTACGAAGATTCCGAGTTTGTGCGCTACAACGTTGGTGGTAGCAAGAACAATGCGTATTGGGTAGCTCGCTCAAACCCAGAAGTTGTGCGTTGTTTTGTGCCTGACGAACCTGCGTTCATGTTCAAGTCGGCTGACCCTGAGGCATACGCTAAGCACATTGAGCGTTATGGTGAAGCTTACGAGGAAGTACGCGATGAAGAAGGCGTTTACCGCAAGGTGCAACGCTCTATGTTCATCGACCAAACATCTGACTCATATATCACGATGGAGTACGACCGCGAGAACGACGAGATTGTTGAGCTTAACGAGCGACGCAACTCACAGGTAGCCGAAGAGTGGTTAAAGCACTACGGCCAGCTAGTACCCGACCCTGTACCTGCGATGCACATAACACTTGATCCAAATCGTGAAGAAACCAAATTCTCAGTTGGGGATAAGGACTACATCAACCGCTTCAAGCCTTCGATATACATGCGCGACAAAACTGAGCACCCATATAAAGAAACATTAACGTATGGCAATGCTTGGATGCTGCACTACGACTGCCCTGTTATATCAGAGATTATTCTGAACATGTTGGGCGACGATATGGACTGTTTCGAGCACTTTATTAACTGGCTCGCGTACATCATGCAGAAACGTGATAAGACGCAGACAGCATGGCTCGTTCACGGGACAGAGGGCACAGGTAAAGGCTTGTTATTCAAAGCTGTTTTACGCCCACTTATCGGCCAGCAATATGTAGCGCAGAACACGTTACAAGGTATTGCGGACGACCAGTTCAACGGCTGGATGGAAGATTTAATGCTACTCATGGTCGATGAGTTCAACATGCGCGGGGCGGCCAGCTTAACCAAAGCAGCGTCACTACTGAAAACGCGTATCACTGAGCCAACCATGATGTTACGTAAGATGCAGCAACAGCAGCGCGAGGTTACACAGCGACTGAACTTCATCTTTGCAACGAATGACCTTGATGCCATGCCTGTGTCGGATAAACGACGCTACAACATTGCACCAAGACAGCAGCGCGACCTTGAAACACGCTTAGGCTACATAAAAGCGCACCGAGAGAACACTGATACCTTGATTAAAGGTGAGCTGGCGGCATTTGCCACCTACCTGCGTTCGTTTCGCATCGACATGAACCAAGCAAGCTCTATCCTGATGAACCAAGCTCGAATCGACACACAAAAAGCAGGCATGAGCGCAACCGATAGCTTTTTCTCTGCATTACGTGATGGCGACTTTGGCGTATTCATAGGCATTTTAGATAAGTCAGCCGCGAACCTTGAACCCAAAGAGTTTGCCCAGCTAACACGCGTTAAGACGTTCTTAACCGCGAACCTAGAGCATGTGAATACAGGCAAACCTTGTTACATATTGCCCGAAGACCTACGGATGCTCTACAGCTACCTAGCGGGTAAAGAAATATCAGATAACGCGCTATCCCGCATGTTATCAACCCATGACGTTGAAAAGAAACGCAAGTCTCATCCTGTCGGGGCGCATAAGGCATTACCTTCTCGCCCTCGCTGTGTTGAAGTTGTGTGGGCATACAGCGACTTGGACATTTTAGAAGAAATTAGAGAGGCCAACGGTGCTTTACCAAAGAACGTGGCATCTATCAACGCAAATCAAAGAACAAGCAACGACTTTGACAAGGCAATGGCTGAGGCCAGAGAAATGTTAGAGAAGTCCGCTGAACCCGCAATATACTCGAACGAGGGAATTAACCTATGACCAACCCAATTCTTTACACGTCAAAAACATGTAAGTTCTGTGACGATGTTATCACCTACGCGACATTCACCAATACAACTTTAACCGAAGTAGACATTGCTGACTCGAACCCGCATGGCCTGCGCTCAGCACCAGCCATTGCCTACGAAGACAATGTATATATTGGCCTTGATAACTGTGCAGCATTCCTGCGCCGCCACGCTAAGGAGCAGCGCCAATGAACTTTGCTGAAAAGCTAAAGGCTAAGGCGCTTGAAACAGGCCAAAAGTCGATTGAGAAAGAAGTTGTAGTCGTCGACAAAGCAGCAAATAAAGAGGGTCTAGCAGCAATGCTAGGCGCTCGTGCCAAAGCAACAAATCAAAAGTCTGTGGTTACGCAGGCTCCAACGACCAATATTAAAAAAGCAGGCGACCTAAATGCTCTATCGAATGCACTTAAACAAGCAAAAGAAACGCGCGAAGAAGTCCGAGGCGCAATGGTTATCGACTTCCCTACTGCCGCAGTCCGAGCATGGTCATTCTCAACGCTCAAGAAGTTTGAAAACTGTCAGTGGGCAGTAAAACTTGGCAAAGTAGACAAGATTTATGTTGAGTCAGGCGAGGCCGCACAGCGCGGTACAATGATTCACGATGGCTGCGAAGAATGGGTGCGAGGTAATATCGCCGAACTACCAGCAGACCCACGCACTAAGTTTGACCAGTTATCCGACGACTTTACAACACTACGCGAAGAGTTCCGCGCGGGCAAAGTTACAATGGAAGAAAACTGGGGCATCCGCAAAGACTGGTCGCCTTGTGAGTGGGATGATGATGAGCTTTGGGGGCGCGCCAAGCTAGACGCATTTGTGTTAGAGAACGAGCACTCATGCCGCATCATTGACCATAAAACAGGTCGTAAGTTTGGCAACGAAATGAAACACGCTGACCAAGGCTTAAGCTATGCGCTGCATGCTATGTATCGCTACCCTGAGCTAGATATTTTCCGTGTTGAGTTCTGGTACATCGACGAAGGCGTGAAGATGATCCGAACATTCAACCGCCGCCAGCTTGGGATGCTTATCCTACGCATGCACAACCGCGCCAAGAAGTTAACTACAACCAAGGACTTCATCCCTTCTGCCAACGCCCACACATGTAGATTCTGTGAGTACGGCTGCAATAGGAACAAAGAAGGCAAGGCTTACGGTAACGGCGCGTGTGGTTTCGACCACTATAGGGGGCTAGATGTTGCCTAAAAAGCCTAAACCAGTATTTACTCCATTCGGGCATCAAGTATCGTTTGCCCGTTTATGGGGTGAAAACGAGCGGGTGCTAAATTTCGATGGCTGCGGTACAGGTAAAACACTGGCCTGCATTCATGCTGTAAAGACTTACTGGCCTGAGGCGCGTGTACTTGTACTCGCTCCCCTGTCTATCTTGACACCAGCATGGGCTAAAGACCTACGTTTTGGCTGGCCTGAAACCACCTATGCCATTGCCTCAGGGACAGCGGCCAAGAAACGCAAAGCCCTAAAAGGTAACGCACAGTGGGTTATAACTAACCACGACACTGTGAAGATGATCGACAATGAAGAGCTAGCCCAAAACTTTGATGTATTGATTGTCGACGAAGGCGATGCGTTCCGAAACCGTGCGTCTATGCGTTCAAAATCAATCAATCGAATAGCCGGTGACATTGGCAAAATGGCGCTAATGACCGGTACACCTTCGCCAAATACCATACTAGACATATGGCACTTGGCGTTTTTGATTGACCGAGGCGAACGCTTAGGGAAGAACTTCTTTGGTTTCCGCCAACAAGTATGCGACCCGAAACCTGTACTTGGCGCACCCGCTGGGGCGATGAAGTGGGAAGACAAAGAAGGTGCAGCTGACCATGTAACCCTTATGCTTTCTGACATTACTTCACGCGTTGCCCTAAATGACGTGCAGGAGTTGCCAGAAACCATTTACCGCGAGGTATCTGTTGAGCTGCCACCTAAACTGCGCCGCGACTATGAGTTCTTGAAACGCGAGTCGGTACTGGCGCTGGAAAGTGGCGAAATGCTGAATGCCGTTCATGCTGGATCACGTATGCAGAAACTTCTACAGACGTTATCAGGTGGCGTATACAACGAAGATGGCTCAGTAGTTAACGTACACAAAGAGCGTTACGAGTTGGTGCTTGATTTAGTTGAAGAGACTGACCACGCATTAGTGGCCTTCAACTGGACACATCAACGCGATGGCCTTGTAGCAGAGGCCACAAGACGCCGACTAAAATACGCTGTAATTGATGGGAGCACCCCAACACTTGAGCGTAACCGAATCGTTTACCAATTTCAGCAAGGTAACATTCAAGTAATTTTCGCACACCCGCAGTCAGCGGGACACGGATTAACCCTAACGGTCGCAAACCGTGTGATATGGGCCAGTCCAACCTATCGTGCCGACCTGTATGAGCAGTTTAATCACCGCATAATACGAACAGGCCAAGAACGTAAGACCGAGATTATCCACATTGCTGCCGAAGATACCGTAGAGGAAATTGTCTACGCAAAGATGCTCGACAAGCAAATGAATATGATTGACTTACTAAACACTATCGCAGGACTGTCGCAAGCAGCCTAACAAATATCACTAAAGAGAGAACTATTATGAACAAAGCACCATTAAACAAATTCGCTATCACTGCATCAGACTTCGACCTTGAAGCTTTTAACGAGGCGGTAAAGGACGTTCGTAACACCCGCAAGCAAGTTGTTGACTTCGGCGGCGATTTTGAAGACACCCGCGAGAAGTTAAATGAAGCGCACGAAGGGCTAAAGAAAGCCATGACAGACTTCAACCTTGATGAAATCACTAAGCTTACGGCTGAGTGCAAGCGATTAACGGCCAAGCTTGAAACAACACCTGTCACGAAAGTACAGGCATTCGACTTAGCAATGAACAAATTACACGAGTTTTTTGAGGCCGAGTGTCGCGCCCCAAAGGACGAAATCCAACTTGAAGATAAGAAGGCAGCATAAACATGTCAGCAGCAGAAGAATTACCAGTAGAACTTAGAGAACCCATCCCAGCTAGCGAGTTACCAGACCGCAAGGCTGTTGTTACCGAGCTGTTTAACACACGCCGCGCTATCGCTTTGATCGAGGCCGAGCAGCTAAAGGCACTCAAAGAACGCAAGGCCGAGCTTGAGAACTTCCTAAAGGCCACGCTAGAAGTGGGCGAAAAGGTGTCATACGCGGGCATTGGCTCTGTGTCTATGGCCGAAGAAACACAGCCCTCTGTAACCGATTGGGAGGCATTGTACGAGTACATTAAAGATAACGATGCATTCTACTTCCTACAGCGCAAAATCAACGCAGCGCCTTTTAGAGAGCTGTTAAGTACAGGCGAATCGCTTGTTGGTGTATCACCTATTCAAGTACGAAAAATATCAGTACGTAAAAATTAATTAGTATTACTATTGACTTAAATTAGTAGTAACACTACTATGCGACCTCAACTAGTTCTCTCTCATGTGAATTGTTGTGGTTGCTTGCTTGCCCCCGCTTACCTAGTCAGTTTGTGGGGGTTTATTGATCTTAGCGGGTCGAATTGACTCAATATCGAATTAACAAATTAACCAATAATCAGGAATAAATATTATGTCGAAGAAAACAGAAGTAGCAGTACAAGATGAGCGTTTTGGCGGTGTAGCAACTATCGAAGAGCGTAGCGCGTATGTGGGTCGTGGTTCAGAAGGCGTAACAGCAGCTGACCTTGCAATCCCTCGCTTGAAACTTCTTCAAATGATCAACCCAGAAGTAGAACCAGGCAATGCTCGTCGCGTTGATGGTGCTCAAGCTGGTATGATCATGAACAGTGTTACAGAAGAACTTCACACGTCAATGTTCGTAATAAACTTAAACTTCACTCGCAAGATTGTAGTATGGCGCAAACGTAAGTTAGGCGGCGGTATGGTTGGCTCGTTCGACACCGAAGTTGAAGCTTATGACGCGTTAGAAGAGCAAGGTCTAGCGGCTAAAGACCATGACATTTCAGAGAACCCAACTCATCTAGTGTTAGTGCTAGACGACGAAGGCAATCCGAAGTCAGTTGCTCTTCTTGATATGCCGGGGGTTAAAGCCAAAAAGTCACGAACGTGGAACACACTTATCGCTGGCGAAGAAAAACAAGGCAACCCTCGCTTTGGTTGTGTTTGGCAACTTGGCGTTGTGTCTGAGTCTAATAGCTCAGGTAATTTCTTCAACCTTGACGTATCACTTGTCGCCCATGCTCCCGATGAGTTATACGCGCAAGCTGTTGAAATGTACGACGCTATGTTTGCAAACAAAGCCGAAGCTGCATAATTAAAGCCCTCCACTTAGGGCTTTGGCCGACCTCACAAGGGTCGGCTTTTTTTGTGACCTAAAAGTATTAGTTGTATACGAACCGATCAACTTTCACACTAAACTTGAACCCAGTGTTAACAGTTACACCAGACTACACTTTTTTACTTTTCAAATGTTAAATGTTCCATTATGGTGCAGCCGCACGGCCTAGAGTGGTCAGACAAGAAGGAAATTTCATGTTTAAAGATTTCATGGTTGACCTAGAGTCAATGGGTACAGAATCAGGTGACGCTATCATTGCGATTGGCGTAGTACCAATGGACATTGCCGCCCGACAGCTTGGCGACGATTTCTACATTAAGGTTAGCCTAGAGAGTTGCCAAACAGTTGGACTGAATATCAATACAGACACCGTTATGTGGTGGATGCAGCAAGACCAAGCAGCCCGTGCCCAATTCAAAAATAACAACGCTTTCCCACGAATAGCTGATGCCCTGCGCCAACTAAGTCAGTTCATCGAGTACCAAGCAGGCCAATACTCAAAAGACGAGATCAATATATGGGGTAATGGCTCTATAATGGATAACGCGCTACTGAAAGCGGCCTACAAAGCGTGTAATGCCCCGCTACCTTGGACATATAAAGGCGACCTTTGCTACAGAACGCTACGCTCGCTTACACCCAATGTTACGGCCATTGAGCCAGAGATTGCACACCACGCTTTACATGACGCTAAAGCACAGGCACTGACTCTGTTCAAACGCTTTGACGCGCTAGGCCTATAATGATTGAATCGCAATACACGGCAAACATTGGAAAGCGTTTGCCCCCTGAAATAATGCGATCATGGAAGATTAACGATAACTTCGCAGGTGGTGTGCCCGATGCTTTTTACCGACATAGAAAGGGTGTGCGCCCTCTTTGGGTTGAGTACAAATTCCTCAAGGCACTGCCCAAGCGAGCTACTACTATAATTAAGCCTAACCTATCCCTACAGCAACTTTTGTGGCTACAGGAAAGCGTTGAGGCCAAAGAACTTGCAGCGGTGGTAATAGGCTGCGAATCACTTAAACACAAACGACAAGTGTGCGGCGTTGTACTAACCGACCCCGAAGAGTGGGTAAACGGTATAACGGCTGAACAATTTGCTGAACGCTCTAAAACACTGAACTATGACGCAATAGCCATGTTCATTACGAACACTACTAAAATAGGGGTGCTGGCCAACAATCTACTGTGACCTGAGTAGACAGGCTGGATGCCGATCCCGCTGGTAGACATGGCTTAGCAAGGCTTAGCAGTACATTGACAAATAACAGTGTCACTGTTACTATTGCTATAAGCAAAGCAACCACAACGGGTAATATGAATGGAATATAGTGACGACGTACTAAAAAAAGTACAACTAGCGTGGTCTACCCATAGAAATGCTGAGGCGCTTAACCAAGAAAAAGCGGCAAAGGCAATGGGTATGAACCAATCGGCTTTCAGCCAGTATCTTAGGGGTGCTATACCACTAAACACTGACTTTCTCACGAAGTTCACTGCTTTTACAGGTACAGAATTTGAAAACCTTGGCGTGAAAAACGGCGCAGTCAAGGGACGCCCTGTTAAGGTTAAGACAACTTTATCAGGCCGCAAGCCTAGTGTCTCATCTCTATTCGTTGAGACTATACTTGAGAGCGAGGAATCGTATCTTGTCGAGGTTGACTACCAAGACTACGCGCTGCCAAAAGGATCAATGTTACTGATTAACCCAAAAGGGTCAGTGCGCGAGAACGAAAGTGTTTTTTATGTGCGTGGGGGTCAGAACCCTAACGTCGTAGGTACTTTAGCAGAAACCGAAGAAGGCTGGGAGATTTTAGAGCAACTTTGGCAAGGCGGTAAACGCTATTTAGTCGACCCAGAAGACGACGTTAGTCGGGTCGTGTGTGTGTATTATCCGAACCAAAGGGGCAGACTATTTAAGTAAGCGGTTAGAACCCGCAGGACTATCGAATGCCGGACACTGAAAAAATAAGTATTAACACTGACATTATAGAAAAAGCGCCTCATTACAATACTCGTGGTATTGAGGCAATCAACTTCATACGGCATATGGATTTTGCACTAGGTAATGCGTTCAAATACGTTTGGCGCTATGGCCTGAAAGATGTTACTGACCTTGAAAAAGGTAAGCGGAATTATTATATACGCGACGCACTGGTACACCGCCCTACTCTAGTTAGCTGTGCTACCGCTGCACACCTTACTCGCCTGCTATCTACAGTAGCTGACGAGTTCGCCAAAGCGCAGTTTGAAATGTTGGTTTCCCTCATTTGGGCATCATCTGGCGACTACGACATGCTTATTAGCCGCGCTAAGCAGCTGGAGTTGTTCCCTATCTCTGTTGAAGCTTTGGTGCTGGGATAAAATATGATGGCTAAAGGTATTGAGTGGGTGACACTTAACGCTATGGCTAGCGCGACAGGTTATACTGTCGCCGCACTACGTAGTAAGATTAAACGTGGACAGTTGTTTGAGGAAAAGCATTGGCGCAGAGCGCAGGATGGTCGATTACTCATACATGTTGTAAATTTTAATGAATGGCTTAAACAGTAACACTAATAATTATGATAACAGCAAATGTAATAACAGATTCAATAGCAAATGGTGTACGAATCACTACAGTTGAACTACAATATCCTAGGTTTATACACGCAGAGCTTATGACGCACCGTGTCTTTTCACGTAACGCCGCAAGCTCCCGCGCAATACCTGCAAAAAAAGTAAGGGAACAAGTATGGAAGGAACCAGCATTGCCCGTGCATTGGGGCAAGAACCAGCGTGGCATGCAAGCGAAGAACAGCCTGCACGGTATGAAATTACGCTTAGCGCGGACTTTGTGGCGCTCTGCATCAAACGTGGCCTGCGGGTTACATTGGGCGATGGAAAAAGTATCGCTACACAAGCAAGTCTCGAATCGTATATTAGAAACGTTCCAAACAATGAAGGTTTTGGTTACATCAACGGAGTGGGCGAATTTCTTATGGTTACGCGACCATGAAGACGCACAGCCTGAGATACGTGTACTCGCTGAGCGGCTTAGTTTAGCCCTAGATAGTAGTAACCCTACTAATTTGGGCTATCAGGAGTGGCACATGCCTTACATTACCCCTGAGCTACGTGAAAAGTATGACTTGCAAACACTGTTGATGATTTCGGTTTCATGTTGTGCACAGATTAGCTACCGTATGCTAGATGCGTCTGTAGAAAAGGCGCGTATGATATTTGACTCATTAACATCAGGTAGCCGTGTGCATGCGTCACCTTTTGAGCACCAAGCATCACCTATTCCAACATACCACAAGTTGAGTAATACAAAGGCCAAGCGCATAGGCGTAACGCATGTAGATACCGATGGTGTTCGTTGGTCTGGGAACTTCCGAGGCTGGGTTCAACACAGACAGCTTGTTAAAGGACATGTTGTGTCTGGATGAAGCCCAAGACGCGTACTTAGTTACTATTAGATAGGGATGCCCCCTGTGTACCCTTAGGTATACTAAGAGGGGCATTCTTGCGAATAAGGTTTCAGCTATTCAATATAAAAACTATTAAATACAATATCATGCCGTAAAACACTGAATTCACCCCTTGCTCTAGCATTTTAACAAACTGTAATATAGTATTAAAAGCTATTGTTAAAGCCACACTAATTGATGATCGCTTTAACCAATTTAAAGGGACTGAACTTATGCAAAAATATGGCTTATCTTTTATTTCTGATGTCGATCTTTTTGAGCATGTAAAAGACACTATTGGGAAGTACAGATTCACAATAAATTTGAAAGAATTTAATAAAAACCTAGTAGACCCCATCAAATTAACATTCGATGCGAAGGTTTATAATAAAACAGTCGAACAAATCATCGAATCTGAGTCGCTTAGGCAGATTGACAAGTCGAATACTAATCATATCGGCTACTTCCATCAAAATATATTTAAATACTTCAAAGGCTGGCATGTGCCCCCTAAGGGTTTTGACGCTGTTCACGAAGGATTAAAGATATTTGTGGAAATGAAGAATAAGCACAATACAATGAATTCTGCTTCAAGCCAAAAAACTTATATGAAAATGCAAAATAAAATTTTACGCGATGATCGAGCTACATGCTACTTAGTTGAAATAATAGCTAAAAATAGTCAAGACATAAAATGGAACATAAGTCTGGATGGAGAGCCGGTTTCAAATAAAAATATCAGGCGCACATCTATAGATAAGTTTTACGAGATTATAACAGGCGAACCTGACTCATTTAAGAAGCTATGTGAAGTGATACCTAAAGTTATCGACGACGTTATGCTCGAAGGCAAAATCAAAGGGCATAAAAACACTGTTTTCGATGAGCTAAAAGAATTGTCTCCTAATATTCTAAAAAGTATTTACCTCCTATCATTTGAAAAATATCAAGGTTTTAGTGATTTAAATATTGCGGAGAATCCCTAATTTTAGCCTCAAAATAATCGCTTAATCTTTTGACAGACCTTAGGGACTAACGTCTAGTCCCTTTATTTGATACATTGCTCCTTTTTGGTGAACAGACTAGAGTATTTTGTTATACTCCGCCAGCAGTTTACAATGGCAGACAATATGCTTAATTTAGAAAATATAAAAGACGGCTTTAGTGCAGAGTTATTAGCAGACGTTTTATCACTACCTAAACGCTCTGTAGAATCGAAGATAAAGAAAGGCGAACTTACACCTAACCCCGAAAATAAATTAATCCCACTAGACCAACTAACACATTTTAAAGAAATTAAAAGCCTCTTGAGTTCCACATGGGATGAAGAAATTAACATTCGACCATTAAGAGATTATAACCTAGTTGAGCTTTTCGCAGGTGGTGGGGGTCTAGCGTTGGGGATGGAGGTTGCTGGCTTCAAAAGTGTTTTACTGAATGAGCTAGACAAGCACGCCTGTAACACGCTGAAACACAATAGACCGGAATGGAATGTTATCCAAGGTGACATATCAACCATTGATTTTAAGGGAATTAAAAAAGATGTTGATATTGTTACAGGAGGGTTTCCTTGCCAAGCTTTCTCTTACGCAGGTAAAAGCCTTGGGTTTGAAGACACCAGAGGTACATTATTTTTCGAAATGGCCAGAGCAATTAAAGATTTGAAACCGAAGGTCTTTATGGCTGAAAACGTTAAGGCACTCTTAAAACATGATCACGGTCGCACACTGGAAGTAATTAGAGATATTATTGATGAGCTGGGTTATGTACTTGTTGAGCCGAAGGTTTTAAAAGCCATTTTCTATAAAGTACCTCAGAAACGAGAAAGGCTTATACTTGTAGGTATAAGAAAAGACTTAGTGGGCAGTGACTTCACTTTCCAGTGGCCATCGACCTATAAGAGGATTTTACCCCTTAAAGATGCATTTTACGCAGGTGAGCTTTATGCAACTGATGTTCCTCCATCTCAGGGACAAAAATACCCCGAGCGTAAAAAAGAAATAATGGAGCATGTTTCGCCCGGCGGTTACTGGAGAGATCTCCCTGACGACCTTCAACGTGAGTACATGAAAGCTAGTTACTTCCTATCTGGCGGGAAAACAGGTATGGCGCGTAGATTATCTTTGCAAGAACCAAGCTTGACTCTAACTACAGCTCCTGCCCAAAAACAGACTGAAAGGTGTCACCCACTAGAGACAAGACCACTTCAGGTAAGAGAGTATGCACGAATACAGACATTTCCTGATAGCTGGGAGTTTCAAGGCCCCCTTTCCGCAGTCTACAAGCAAATAGGCAATGCTGTGCCTGTTAATATGGCGGCCGCTATAGGCAGGTCATTAGTTCGGTTGCTTAATAATTTAGAAGGTCAGTAACCTAAAGTCTCTTTAATTTTTATAGTGTTACTCATAACCCACCCCTTATCAATAGCTCCCCAAGAGCGGATTTCATAGAATCCGTTCTTAGTAGCTCCTAGATAGCAACAGGTAATGTCTAATTCCTCAAGAGCTGCTATCGTATCTTGTGCAGTTCTTCTTGGTATGTTTATTTCATCCATTATTTTTTTTATTGTATTAACTTCACTATCAATGAGGCTCGCTATTAAAAGCCTTCTGTAAAACGAGCTTTTTGTTTTGCTGATCATACTACTACCTTTTTTTCTTTAGACATATATTATCACTTCAGAACTTACCATACACTTTTGGAGTTGAGTAGCATGATTACTCACACCAATTTTTCGCTTTAGTGCCGCCATCATAAGCTACACCTAGGCCTGAGCTGATTAGAATGTCAGTCAGGCTTTTGTTATCAACATATACGTCAGCAACTATCCTAAAATACTTACCACGTTTCGTGTTCCTAAGCTCAATGACTTTGGCTGAACGTAGGGCTTCGACTGTTACTTGTTTGGCCTTGCGCGCTAAATCTTTCTCTTTCTGACACTTGCCTCTCATTTCTGGTGTATCGACACCCGCTACGCGAATACCTATGCGCTCGCCAATTAACGAGTGTACACCACTGATATTTGCGCGAAATGTGTCGCCATCATAAATAGAAGTGACCTCTGAGACTGTTAGGCTGCCGTGGTTCCTATCTTTAATACTAACGGCATAAGAGCTGCCACTGACTATAAGTAGCAACAATAATAGTAAACGCATGAACTGTTAGCCTTTTTAACATAATGGATTAGCTCGATTCTAGCGTAATGAATCCCAACGCGCTAGACAGAACTCGAAGTGATGCCCTACCCCATTTTAATCAAAGAGTAAAGTTGTCGGGTGCTTTGCGCCAAAACGCGGAAATTCTGGGTCCACTGTGGGGCCATTCGGGGTCTACTTTTTGGGTCTGGGGCCATAATGGGGCTGTACCGATTATCAAGGATGATAACCCATGTCAATCGTGCAGCCCACATAAAACATAGGGGGGTAATCCATGCTCATCTATGTGTATAAAAACACGTATAATTCTTGCTTAACAATGATTCACACTATAACATGAGAGCAATAATAAGTTAGAATAATTAGATTGAAAATTTCAATAAAGGCCTTATTCAGCCTGCGTTTATCTAAATTTAATCTCTGATCAGATAATTCAATTGAGCGTGTATGTCAGAACAAATTTTTGAGCTAAAAGGGAATCTTTTTACGTTATCAGTTTTACATCTTTACAGTACTGATATAAACCTTTTAGCAGAGCAACTGTATATAAAAATAGCCCAAGCGCCCAAGTTTTTTGAAGGTGCGCCTATTGTTGTTAACTTAATTGAGATAAAAAATAACTCTCTCGATTTTGTTCATTTAAAATCATTACTTGAGCGTATGAGCTTTAATGCGGTTGGTGTGTGTAATGGCTCAGACGAGCAACATACGCAAGCCAAAGCAGCTGGCCTCTCTGTATTAAATTATTCACAAGACGTTAAGAGTGAATCTGTTAAAAAAGAACCCAATACGTCTATTGTTGAAAAAACAGTGCACTTGCCTGCACAAATAATTAATGGCACGGTACGCTCTGGTCAGCAAGTTTATGCAAAAGATCGCGATTTAGTGGTACTAGGTGCTGTAAGCCATGGCGCAGAAGTTATTGCAGATGGCAACGTACATATATACGGAACCCTGCGTGGTAGAGCAATCGCTGGCGCAAAAGGGTTTAAAAACGCACATATATTTTGTAATCGCTTAGAAGCAGAACTTGTTTCTATTAATGGCAATTACTGGATCAGTGATTCACTGCAAGGTGAACACTGGGGTAGCGCTGTGCAGATACAACAAAAAAATGAATCATTAGAAATTTCAGCTTTGGTTAAAGGATAAATCTCATGGCAAAAGTTATTGTCGTTACCTCGGGTAAAGGTGGTGTTGGTAAAACAACGTCAAGTGCCGCAATTGGTACAGGCTTAGCATTAAAAGGCTACAAAACAGTTATTATCGATTTCGATATTGGCTTACGTAATTTAGATTTAATTATGGGTTGTGAACGTCGTGTAGTGTACGACTTTGTAAACGTAATTAATGGTGAAGCAAATTTAAATCAAGCACTTATTAAAGATAAGCGCGTTGATAAACTATTTTTACTCCCTGCATCACAAACTCGTGATAAAGACGCCCTAACACGCGAAGGTGTTGAGCGCGTGCTTAACGAATTAAAAGAAGACTTTGATTACATTGTTTGTGATTCACCAGCGGGTATTGAAGCTGGCGCTATGATGGCTATGTACTTTGCCGATGAAGCAATTGTAACAACAAACCCTGAAGTATCGTCAGTGCGAGATTCAGACCGTATTTTAGGTATTTTACACAGTAAGTCTAAGCGCGCTGAAGAAGGTTTAGAAAACATAAAAGAACATCTATTAATTACTCGCTACAATCCAGATCGTGTTTCTAAAGGTGAAATGTTATCGGTTGAAGATATTCAGGATATTTTAGCGATTGATTTATTAGGCGTTATTCCTGAGTCTCAAGCAGTATTAAGCGCATCTAACTCTGGCCAACCTGTTATTTTAGACAGTGAGTCTGATGCAGGACAAGCTTATGCAGATGCGATTAGCCGCTTACTAGGTGAGACTGTCGACTTTCGCTTCTTAGATGTAGAGAAAAAAGGTTTATTCAAACGGATATTTGGAGGTTAACGTGTCTTTACTTGACTACTTCCGCTCAGAAAAGAAAAACAGTGCGTCATTAGCAAAAGAGCGATTGCAGATCATAGTCGCGCACGAACGTTCTCAACGAGGAACGCCGGATTACTTACCACAATTAAAACAAGATATTTTAGATGTGATCCGTAAATACGTTAACGTGAGCAGTGATGCAGTCCAAGTTCAATTTGATCAGAACGAAGATGACTTAGCCGTGCTTGAGCTAAACGTAACCTTGCCTGACGAAGAGCCAAAAGTATAAGGCAGTAATTAAGCATTAAATTACTGCTCGCAAAAAAGCCGTTCATTAAAATGAACGGCTTTTTTATTACCTCTTAGCACTCATTATAATCTTGGAGCCAGAAGTCAATAAAGGCACTGGGTCTATAATAATATAAACTCGTTTTTGTTTTGCATTCATCTTATATTTTTATAAGGCTTTCAGCATCTAATAATTTACTGCCTTTGTGGTCCGTTACCGCATAGTTAAAACCTGATTGAATACAAAATGAACCGTACTCCCCCGATTTACTCAAGGCTAAAAATCCTACTTGAAACTGTTTGTAATCCCCAAGTTTATTGGCTATACGCTCAACAGCGGCTTTGCAAGCTTGTGTGGGTGTCATGCCTTGGCGCATCATTTCAACCACTAAATGACAACCAACCGTTTTTATCATTAACTCCCCCATACCCGTAGCTGTTGCAGCGCCAATATCGTTATCAACATACAATCCAGCACCTATTATTGGCGAGTCGCCTACTCGGCCTGACATTTTAAATGCAGCACCACTGGTAGTGCATGCTCCTGATAAATTACCATTATTATCAAGTGCTAACATACCAATTGTGTCGTGATTTTCGATATTGATCACCGGTGCATATTTTGATTCTATTAGCCAATCTTGCCACGCCTTTTTAGCTTTAGCGGTTAACAGGTGTTCTTCAAGAAACCCCTGCGACTTTGCGAACTGCTGTGCACCTTCACCCACTAGCATCACATGTGGGGTTTTATCCATCACTAGACGAGCTACCGAAATTGGGTGTTTAATATTTTGTAAAAAAGCGACTGCACCACAATTTTGGTTTTCATCCATGATACAAGCATCTAAAGTAACTTTACCTTCCCTATCAGGGTAACCGCCATACCCAACTGTCATCACATCTGGATCGGCCTCAGGGATGCGAACTCCAGCTTCGACCGCGTCAATGGCTTTACCATTATCAATCAGTACTTGTCAAGCTGCTTTATTGGCTGCGATCCCGTGCTGCCAAGTTGATACAACAATAGGTTTACGCGGTGTCATACTGGCTACTTTGTTGATGTTTTGCTTATGAGCCATAGTCTTTACTGTAAATGCAGCTGTACCTAGAGCAAATAAAGTGGTTAACGACTGTTTTAAAAAGTGTCTTTTACTATTCATGGCTAAACCCTGCTCTTTAATTAATATTTTATTAGCCGTTGCTCTACTAAAAAGTGCTATAGATGCTATTGATGTATCAGCCAAATAACTTAGTAGCGCTAATGAAAAGGCCAGAGTATGTGCGTCTGGCCTTTACAGTGCTAAAACTATTTTTCTAATCCGAGTAATTCAATATCAGCAATTTGCAATAAGCCATCATTATTCGCATTTTTACTAATGCTCAGACGATAACTTCCAAAAGAGAAACCATTATTAAATTTAAATGAGCGTCTTTGTAAGCGATCCTCCCAGCTTTCACCTATCCATGTGGCCACAACTGTCCAAGTTTGCCCCCCATCATTTGAACCTAATAAGCTAAAGTTTTCAGGATCTCGCTCTGGTGCATCATTAGCACTAGTTATCGCAAGTCCGCCCACTGTTTGTGCATCAATAAAATCCACTTGTATCCATGCTGGATTTTCCTCTGTTGGTGCGCCTTTCCAATCATTGTGATCAAGCCATTTAGTACTATTATCATCATCGAAAGCTTTATCTGCACTCTCAGCATCACCAATACTAAAGCGTGCTGTAAACACAGTAGCGACCAATGCTGTCAAATCTTTAAAGGAATACTCAGGGCCAATCATGCCAACTTCAGCTATTTGCATTAAGCCATCATTATTAGCATTTTTGGATACTGAAAGTCGATAGTGGCTATACGCTAAAGTATTCGCAACTGAAAACATTCTTTTTTCAAGTCGTTCAGCAAAGCTTTCCCCGACCCAAGAGCCTAAGTTTCGCCAAGTTTCACCATCATTTGAGGCTAATAATGCAAACGAATCCGGATCACGCTCAGGAGCATCACTTGCACTGGTAAGAGTTAATGTATTAACGGCTTTAGGCGCCGGCAAAGTAACTTGCACCCAAGCTGGATCATCAGCTGTAGGAGGCCCTTGCCAATCATTATGATCTAGCCATTTGGTATTTACGTCATTATCAAAAGCTTGCGCAGCCCCTTCACTATCGCTGATACTAAACCGTGCGGTGTAGCTCGCTCCCGTCATTTTACTGTGTTCAGAGCCCGGTAATTCAGGACCAATCAAATCAATGTCGGCGATTTGTAATAAACCATCATTATTTTTACTTACTTCTAAACGATAACTGTTAAAAGCGAGTTGATTCTGAAAAGAAAAAGCTCTGCGTTGCGCTCTCGAGTCAAAAGACTCACCAACCCAACTTGCCATTTTCTGCCATGTCGCTCCATCATCATTTGAGGCTAACACTGCAAAGTTTTCAGGATCACGTTCTGGCGCATCATTTGCACTAACTATTACTAATTGATCCACTGCAACTGGATCAGTAAAATCCATTTGGATCCAAGATGGCGTTTCTTCACTTGGCCCTCCTTGCCAATCATTATGATCTAGCCATTTAGTTGTTGGGTCATTATCAAATGCTTTATCGTGATTTTCTGCTTCTCCAATACTATTACTGGCACTGGCTGTCCCTCTATTCACATCTGTGTGATCAATACTCTTAAAAACTGGCCCAACAAACTGAATTTCCGATAGTTGTACTAAACCATCATTATTTTTATTCTTTTTAATATTGAGTCGATAACTCAAGTATTTTTGTCCATTAACAAAGCTAAACTGTTGACGAGAAAGGCGTTCGTCAAATGTCGCGCCAATAATATTTGCAAGCTCTGACCAACTTGCTCCCCCATCATTTGATCCTAGTACAGTAAAGTTTTCAGGATCTCGCTCTGGAGCATCATTCGCACTAGTAATAAAAATACTACTAACGGCCTGAGGCTGAGCAAAATCAACTTGTATCCATGACGGTGATTCTTCGCTCGGTGCACCTAACCAGTCATTATGATCTAACCATTTTGTATCGAGATTATTATCAAATGCTTTTGAAGCACTTTCTGCATCACTTATCGCGTTGCGAGCAGTCAATACTGCGCCAGTTAGGTTTTCAACTGTTGTTATTTCTTGTAGTGGACCTGTTGATAATGCGACCTCAAATAATGGTAGCGATAAATCAACGACACTATCGGCAGTTAATCCAAACTCAGCCGTTAAAGGATGTACACTAATGGCATCATAAATACGTTGGCGAAACACAGTTAGGGCATCATTGTCATCAGCAAGAGCAGCGGTGATATTCTGCTGCGCATTCTCCATAATAGATCTTAAATTCTCAGTCTCACTAAACTGTGCGAAAGACGCATTTAAAAGCGATAATTTAACGGTAGTTTCGTCTGCATATTGTACAGAACAGATTTGCTCTGCATCAGCATTTTCTTCGCAATTTTCTCCAATAATAAAGTTTTCAAGTTTATCTGGGCTTATCACAGCCATGGTAAACACATTCGTATTACCGGTTTGCCATCCGATAGTGCGTAACAACAATGCCGACATTTGTGCTTGTGCCAATGCCATAAGCTCTGGTGTTGATACATTGCGACCTTCAGCAATTTGCTGCTCTACTAACTGTGTAGCTAACGTTGTTAGAGCATTAACTTGTAACTTCGTGTCTTCAATACCGTCAGCAGCATTACCATAAGGCACCTTTAATTGCCCTAAAGTTGAAAATATACTGCCAGCAATGACTGAACTACTAGTTTGCTGAGCAAAGTCTGCATCTCCACAGCGCAAGGCATCACATAACATTGTTGAGCTATCCGTTGTGGTAACACTCAATTTCACTGTGGTATTAATACCAAAACCAGCATCACTGGTTAACTCTAAAAAAAAATGCCCATCTTGATCTGTCGCGTGTGCCGCGCGCATCGTTAAGTTACTGCCATTTAATGCAGAAATCGAAATATCAGCATTTGCTAAAATACCTTTGACCACGGTTCCTGCAATTTCAGCATGTGTAACGTCAGGCGTTACTGAGACATTGTTTGCCTGAGGGTCATTGTTTGAACCACCGCATGCACTAAGTAGGCTTGCTGCGAATAGCGATGTCCCTGCAAGCTTAAATCTATTTAGTCTATTCATAATTTTGCCTTTTAAAATCAGGTGTTGATAACACGCGACTTACCGTATTGATTAATTGTAATTGATTAAACGGTCGCTGCTTTTTACTAGGATCGTTAAACGACTCTATAAAAAATATGCAGATTGATTGTCAACGCATTGATATAATTTATTGATTATTACTAACAGCTAAAACCGATAAGTCAGCCCAGCATAATAACGGCGCCCACTATAACTACTGCTACGAAGCCTCGCTTTACTATCATCACCATAAAATGTTCGTGACTCTTCTTTTGTTAAATTGATCACGGAAGCCGAAATTACTAAATTTTCCATTAAGCTATATGACGCATTTAAATCTACTTGTTGGTAAGGCTCTTGGGATACCGTTAACCCATCAGCTAAGCCTAAGGCCATTTCGCCACGGCGGTTATACGACGCTCGAACACTGTAATTATCCTCTTCAAAATAGGCTGAAAAGTTAAACTGATCATTAGCGCTACCTACTAAGGCAGATTCGCCTACTTTTTCACCATTAACACTAACATCGGCTTGATTCGTATCATTAAGCGTGTAATTTGCATTAATACCGAAACCATTATCAAAAGCATGTTGAGCAAACAACTCTACTCCTCGAGATGTAGCATTTGTACCATTCGCTGTAGTGGTAAAGGGTGTGACTTTGATGTTTCCTGCGGTGACAATTTCAACCCCTGTATAAGGATTTGTAAAGCCATCGAATGGACGTTCAGAGGTAATGATCAACGGTACGATAAAATTATCAACATCCTTATTAAATAATGCAATCCCCACAGCAGAGCCTGTCCCATAGTAATATTCAGCCGATAAGTCGAGTTGTACCGATTCAAATGGCTGTAATGCTTTATTACCTCCAGACCCACTCCAACCTTGATCAACTGGATTTCCTCTAAATTCAAGCCTATCGTCGGCCCATTCTTGAGATATAAAAGTCAGTTGTTCAGGTGCACCTAAATCATTAAAAGGAGCGCGAGACATTGTTTTAGCCGCTGCAGCTCGAATAACCAATGAGTCACTCGCTTCCCATACTAAATTTAAGCTAGGTAAAAAGCGGTCATCTTTAACGGTTCGCAGCGTTGTCGTTTCTACATCAACCAATCGTTCATTGCCAAGAATATCTTCACCTGTTGCATCTTCAATATCATCTAAAAAGTAATTTATTTTATCTGATGACATGATTTGCGTTTCGGTTTCGACATAACGTACTCCTACGTTACCGCGGAAATCGCCAAACGAAAAATCAGCTTGAAGATAAGCAGCGGTAATTTTTTCTTCAATATCAAAAACAAAATCAGGCTCGCGACGAGTGTATTTTACGTATTCATCAGTAACTGCATCACGATATTGCTGCCAATTTATGGTCGGCATAGTATTGATTTCAAAACCACCTGCAATATTCTGTTCTGACTCACGATTAAGCACATCCTCTAGATTAGGCATACCACCAATCCATTGATAAGCAACTTCGTCAATCGCACCTTGACTAAATGGGTCAAGCTCACCATTAGCAATACGATTAGCACCGTCTTGAGTTATAAAAAAAGTGTTATTCGTTTCTCGGTGTAAGGTGGCTTTACGGTGCTTAACCCCCATTCGCAAAGTGTCTAAAATGCCATAAGCAACATGATAATCTAAATCAAGTTGACCATATTCTTCTTTTAAATCACTGACGATAAAACTAGAACCTGTTGAGCCTGGATCTGGATCACCCGCAATACCTGCCTGTAAATTAGTTAGCAAAGCAGGATCGGCGTATAGAGAAACTCGATCGCCTAAACGCCAACCTGCAAACGCTGCCGCATTCTCGTTATTCCCTGAGTCACTGCGACTGCCTGGCTGACCACTTTTATAGGCTGCATTAAATGATTCTGATGGGCCACCACTGGCTTTAGTACGACCAAATTTACCTTTCAAATCAAAAATGCTACCTGCATATTCAAATGCAAAATCATAGGTATCAGAAGTATCTTTTTCTTCTGTGTAACTGCCAATTATCCACGGGAACTCTAAATTTCCCTCACTCCCACCAGCACCACTAGTGAAGTCCATTCCCGTCACAATAGTGCCCGTGTCATCAAGTTGCACACCCGTTAAATAGTCGGGATTGTATTTCCATTCAGGGATCTGTAGCTGTGATGTGGTACGATCTTGACCTAACTCAAAATGAAAATGATTGAATGTAAGTTCTAAATTATCTGTTGGCCTCCATTGTAGTGTTGCCTGTATACCAACTCGTTCCCTTTTTTCTTCCGTAATACTTACACCTGCAACTTGCGGTGCCCACACTCCATCGTAGGTATTACCGTAAGCATCTTCTAATGCACCAAAGCGCCGTGTACTATCAGTAATTTCATTACCATTAGTATCGGTTGCTGGTAAATCGCTTCCAGTAGCCCAGCGCCAACCACCGCCAGCAGACATATCACCAGTTAAGCTTCGGTTAGTCCGATCTTGTTTTGTATAACCGAGTAAAAAACCAAAATCTTCATCATCATTTTTCCATGAGTACACACCACTAAAATTAGGTTCATACTCTTTAGTAACATCAGCGTAAGTGTATTCAATATTAAAGGCACCTGAGTTTGCATCCATATCTAAAGGGGTGCGGCTGTTTAGAATTACCGTACCGCCTACGCCCCCTTCATCTAAACGAGCTTCAGATGATTTAAATACTTCAACTGATTTCACCATTGTCGAAGGTAGTAAAGAATAGCTAAAAGAGCGAGATGGCGAGCCAGGTGAAGATGCTATAAAGTTACCATTGAGTTGAGTGAGTGTTAAATCTGACGACAAACCACGAATGCTTACATTTTCGCCTTCACCACCACTTCGCGATATCACCACACCAGGAACACGTTGTAGTGAATCAGCTACATTCTTATCGGGAAACTTACCTATATCCTCTGCGGTTATAGCATCCACGATAGAATTAGAAAGACGTTTTATAGCTAAATTCTCAGCCATAGAAGCCCGTATACCACGTACCTCAATCACCTCTAGGTCATTTTCGTTTACTTTTTCAATTTTCTCTTGTTGTGCGTATGCCCAGTTACATGTCGTCATTAGGGCTAATACTAATGCCGTTTTTTTAAACTGTCGTGAAACTCTTATAGATTCTGGACTGTTATTAATGGCCATGCCTATCTCCAGTATTGTGTTGTCATAGTTATCAAAATGAGAATTAGGGATTTTATTAACATAGCGTTAACCCATAACAATGGTTAACATTGTGTTAATGATGATTTAGCATAGAGTTACAGCGGGAAAGGTGATATTAATAATTCGGTTAAGACTAGTAATAAATCGGCGTTCTTATATAAGTTATAATTTTAACAGTAAGGCTATTTAATAAATAAAAGGGATACAATTGTATAAAGGAGGGAGAGATCTTAGATATTATCGTATTGGTAGTTGCTGCTGCATTGTCCTGCAGTCAACTATAACTTATTTTTAACGCCGTTAAGCTACTTAATAAGTTTGAATGAGCACATAATTAAAAAGGGAAAGAGCCATTACGGCCCTCTCTTGTTAAAAGTATATTATTAAGCTAATTTAATTAAAACTTATAGTTTGCACCTAAGTAAAAGCGTCGGCCTGAATATTTATTATAAGTAAAGCGGTTACTTTGTTTCCAATAGCCTTCTTCAAGCTCTTCAGTTAAATTAACAATAGAGGCCGTGATTGAAAGGCTTTCATTAATATTATAACCAGCGTTAACATCTAATTGACCGTATGCTTTGGTATACATATTATAACCTTTATGTATGCCATTAGCCCTGTCGTCCTTCCAGTTATAAGATGCTCGTACACTAAAGTCATCATTTTCAAAGTAAACTGAAAGATTATATTGATGCTTAGCCGTACCCGGTATTTCAGCTTCAGTTATTTGGCCGTCAGTTGATACTTTACTACTGCTGGTTTCTGTATATGTATAGTTTCCAAGTACACCAAAGCCACTTTCAAATGAGTGCTGGAAGAAAAGTTCTACCCCGTCAGAACTTGCATCACCGCCGCCAACTTTGGTGCTCATTTCAACATCAAATGGTCCATTACAACAATCATGTTCGCGCTGTACAATTTCCACACTAGAAATCGGTAAATTAGCAATATCTTTGGTAAATAAAGTGGCTCCTAGCGCCGAACCCTCACCGTAATACCACTCGAGTCCTAGATCAAACTGATCCGATATCATAGGCTCTAAACCAGTATTAGCTGCTGTTCCAAAACCGCTACCTGTCCATGAGTCTGGTGAGTTAATATTAACAGGCGGGCCATAAGATTCTGCTTGGCTCAAATCAGCATAACTTACTCGCGACATGGTACGTGCAGCAGCAAATCGAACCACAATATCAGTACTCGCATCCCATGCTAAGTTAAAGCTAGGTAAAAATTCACTGTTATTACTGCTACGGTTATTAGGTGTAATACTATCGTCATCTTGACCAATTACATCATCGTAAGTAAGAGTTGATAAATCTGTTTTAACGTACCTTACACCTATATTCCCTCTAAAATCTTGCCATTCAAAATTAGACTGCACATAAGCAGACCATATTTTTTCTTCTAACGTATAAGTACCCGCTAAAGTAGGAACTACTGTTTGGGTGAAGTTATCCTGTATATATGCATCTAATGCAGCAAAATCGAAGGCCAAATAATTAAACGCTCCTGTATTACCCGCACTGTTATCAACTACATTATCGCTAACGAGTGACTCAGGATCTGGGTGAAAGTCAGGGTTATGAAACCATTCTGTGCCTGGTAAATAGCCACGATAACCGCCGTTATCAGCTATACCATCATCCCATCGGAAGTCATTTCTTGAGCCTTCAATTTGATGATCTCGATATTTAACACCTGTAAAAATAGTGGTGAATATACTGCTGTCTACATCAAACTTAATATCTGTTTGTGCGTAATCTTCAGTGTCTTTATTTTCTGATGAGTAAGAATCAAACCAATCATAGTATTGGTATGCTTTTTTATCCGAGGCAAGATCTGTTGAAATGTCGTAACTGGGTTTGCCACCAACCGTTGACCAATGCCAGCTATTTACTGAGCCTTGTCTGGCATCTATATTGGCGTATGTTTCTTTTGAAGTACCACCCTCGGCTTGGGTGCGACCTACTTTAAAAGATGCTGTAAAAGTGTCGCCATGGTAGATCCCTTCAAAATCAAAGGTATCTGACTTTGATTCACCAATTTTTTCACGACCTGTTAATTGCGGCGACAATAAACCACGGCGTATAGCAACGCCATTATTAACATCGGCATCTCCCCAGTTTTGATCATTGAGCAGGCCATTATCTGCATTGCCGTAACCAATAACAGTATCGCCGTCTAATTCCACACCAAAATATGGATTATGGTTATCATTCCACTCAGCAAAAGTAATTGCCTGTCCTATATCATCGTAGCCCACTTTAGCACCAAAATAATTTAGGTTTAACTCTAAATTTGCACTCGGGGTCCACTGCACTGCTAGCTGATAACCATCACGAGTACGATCTTGAGTTGAGTTGTTAATATACATGCCGCTAGGCGCCCAAACATCATTGTAAACCTCCCCGGTAGCCTGATCCACTATTGCAGGACGATCTGCTTTTTCATCTGTATCGGAATGTAGGCGCCATCCCATTGCATCATTCGAAATCGTTTTTACTGTTCTATCTTGTCGTGTAAATCCAGCAAGAACACCAAATGTTGATTCTTGATTTTTCCATGAATACAGTAAGTTAAGTTGTGGTTCTGTTTTCTCAGTAACATCCGCATAAGTAAATTCGGCACTAACAACGCCTTCATTAGCTTCCATTTCTAACGGTTTTCGCGTGTGTAAAATGACTGTACCACCAATTCCGCCTTCATCTATTCGTGCTTCGGGGCTTTTATAAACCTCAACACTGCTAATCATATTTGCTGGTAATAAAGCATAGTTAAAACTGCGCGATGGCACGCCTGAATCTGACGAGGCAATATAGTTGCCATTTAATTGAGTTAACGTCCAGTCTGATGAGGTACCACGAATACTAACGCGGTTTCCCTCACCGCCACTTCGGTCAATCATTACCCCTGATACACGTTGAAGAGAATCTGCAATGTTTTTATCTGGAAACTTACCCACATCTTCAGCGGTAATAGCATCAACAACAGAATTTGAAGTACGCTTAAGCAATAAGTTTTTAGCTGTACTCGAGTAAATTCCTCTTACTTGGATTACTTCAATTTCTTCATCAGTCGTTTCTGCATACACATTAGAGGTAAGCACGCCTAAAACAGCGCAACTAATTAATGATGCTTTGAATAAAGATGCAGGAGAGCGGTGTGTTCTCTGTTTTTTAAATCCTGAGGCGTTTTTTATTATTTTTCCACTGTTATTATTAACCATTATTATCTCCAGTAGTATTATAAGTGTTGTCAAATAGTGTTCGCCAGCAATTAACGCTTAGGTTATATACTTCCACAGCTTTGCTTTGTACGAGTTAACACTTTGTTAAGCTGCGTTTCAGGATAGGGATACAGTACAAAAAGTGATAATAGTATTTCGGTGAACACTAGTAAAAAATCGGCGTTTACTAATAAATAGATTTTATTAATCTCAACCTGGTTTATAGTATCCATGCTCTGTTTGTTATTTTGAGCGACACCTATTTAAATCATAATACTTTGATTTAAATGTCTTATATTACAATTTTTGATAAGCATTCACTTTTCGATTTATTTGCTAATCGGATTTTTTAAAGAAATGATAGGCTCAACAATGCGTAATAATTTGGAAATCTGCTTAAGCGCAGATGAACTTGATAAGTTAGCTAGTAATATTCACATTGCATTTACCTGTGGTGCAAGCAGAGTAGAACTGTGTAGTGCCATGCATCTTGATGGCCTAACTCCTAGCATTGCAGCGATTAAGGTTGCCCGTGAAAATATGCCACATGACGGTGACTTGTTAGTAATGATAAGACCCATTAGCAATTTATTTGAAATCGATAGAGCACTGCTATCTACTATGTTAGAACAAATTGAAAGTGCGGCTAAGTTAGGTGCAACAGGAGTTGTATTTGGTGCTATTAGTCACGGTAAACTCGATATTAAAACCACTAGAACACTGGTAAAACATGCACAAAAATATCACCTCAGTGTTACTTTTCATCGCGCATTCGATTGTATTGAAAACTGGCAAGACGCTCTCAATTTATTCATAGAACTTGGTATTAGTCGTGTATTAACTAACGGAACAAAGTGGCTTAGTAACACTAGCGTAATACAAAATATACAACACTTAAAAACGCTAATAAACTTTGCTGACAATCGAATAGAGGTCGTTATTGGTGGTGGAGTTACTTGCAGTAATGCAGCTAAACTGTGGCAAATAGCAACACATAACAATAATCAAGTTTCGCTGCATGTGCACTCTGCTGTATATAAACAAGATGGGTATTTAGATCCTTTAGCAGTGCGCACTCTTGCTGAAATAATAGGAAAAAAGAATGAACGATAATACATCTACTGCGCTATTTTTAGGCATTGACGGTGGCGGTACAAAGTGTAAAATTAGGCTCGAAAATGCCCAAGGTAAACTATTAGCTGAAGCTATAAGTGGGCCTGCAAATATTGCCACTTCTATTGAGGTGGCGCAAAAGTCAATTATTGCAGCAACACATACAGTATTAAGCAAAGCAAACTTACCTACCACCGCAATATCATCCATTGTGGCTTGCGCTGGACTTGCTGGAGCAAATATAAAAAGCGCTATGCTAGTAATGCGCGATTGGCAACATCCATTTGCCGAACTGAGCTTAACCACAGACATAGATATTGCCTGCCAAGGAGCTCATTTTAATGAACCTGGAGCCGTAATTATTTTAGGTACTGGATTTTGTGCAGGAGCTAAAAAATCTAATAAATGCATAGACTTTGGTGGCTATGGCTTACTGTTAAGCGATGGTGCAAGTGGCGGATGGTTAGGATTAAACTTATTTCGCTATGCGTTAGAAGTAACCGATGGTTTGTTACCAACAAGCCCATTAATTAATGCGCTTTTAGCACAAATCAACTGTACCTCTAGTAGCGACATCACTCAAATAGCACTTAAAGCAAAGCCTGCTTACTTTGCCAGTTTTGCTCCTTTAGTGTTTTCTATGCCTGATGATCCCTATGCTAAATCACTTTTACAATATGCCGCTAAATTTATAACCCGCTATGTAGATCACCTAGTGAGTATGGGTTACCCCAGGGTTTCTTTAATCGGTGGTACAGCAGTAAAAATTACGCCTTGGTTAACTGCACAAACACAACAGTACCTTAGCAAAGCTAAATCGACTCCTGAGCAAGGTGCAATTCAATTAGCAAAACACAACCATAAAATACTTTAATCTTCTATTTTATTACGTAATTGAGACGGTATTTCACCGAACAACCGCCTAAATTGCTTACTAAAATAACTCGGCTCCGAAAAACCACATTGATAGGCAATTTGTGAAATAGGTAAGCGTGTTTCAACTAACAGCTTACGTGCATTTTCAAGGCGGATTTCGTTAATAAATTGATTCGGCGTTTTAGCTAAATGTTTTTTAAAACGCCGCTCTAATGCACTTACTGAAAGGTGCGCTAATGTAGCGAGTTCATCAATAGTTATTGTACGATGATAGTATTTTCTGATGTATTCAACGGGCTCTTCAATTACCCTAACATGAGATAATGCTTTAGATGTTTTTTCTAAGTGACGAGTTACGCCATAGGTGCCTAAAATAGTATCATTATCCCCTCTAAGTACCTGTTTAGAAGTAGAAAACCACGCTAATTCACCACTTAGTGTTTGATTAAGTTCAAGTCTGTCGGTAACAACATGGCCCTGCATAACCCGTTTATCATCATTTACATATTGAAAAGCCAAATGCTTTGGGGAAAAGTCAAAATCAGTTTTTAGTAAAATTTGATCAAGTGACTTAAATCCTTGGTGCTCTATAAAATGTTGATTGCAATGTAAAATTCTACTTTGCGTATCTTTAACCCAAAACAAAATATCAGGTAGTAAGTCAAATGCGGCTATTAATTGGTGTATACCCGCTTTAGTTATAATTTTATCTTCATCCATTGTGCTATTTAGCGCCCCTATGCGTATTTATTTATATCTTGCAAACGCCGATTTTGTCTCATTGTTAACCGAATTACTATTATCACTTAACATTTCATTTCCCTATTATAAATAACATGTTTTTAACTTACTTTAGTAATCTTATTTACTAAAAGGAGCTTTTCCATGAATAGTAACAAAATACGTATGGGCATGGTGGGCGGCGGCGAAGGTGCTTTTATAGGGGCTGTACATCGTATTGCAGCACGTTTAGATGGATTAATAGAGTTAGTGGCCGGTGCCTTTAGTTCAGACTCAGCACGGAGCATGGCTGCAGGACAAATGCTTGGCTTAGATCCCGCTCGCTGCTACGCAAGTTATCAAGCCATGTTTGAGGCAGAGTCATTATTACCAGCAGATCAACGTATCGATTTTGTCGCTATTGTAACGCCAAACCATTTACATTTTCCTATTGCACAACTCGCTATTCAATATGGTTTTCATATACTTTCCGATAAGCCCGCTACTCTTAATTTAGAACAAGCGTTAGCACTAAAAAAACAGCTAGATAGTAGTCATGTTGTATACGGGCTTACCCACACCTACACAGGTTACCCTATGGTTAAAGAAGCTCGCCATCGTATTGCCAATGGCGAGCTTGGCAATATTCGTAAAATAATTGTTGAATATAACCAAGGTTGGTTAGCCAATAGCAATGACGAAACATCTAAGCAAGCACAATGGCGTTTAGATGCTAGCAAATCAGGTATTAGTTGTTGCATGGGAGATATTGGGGTCCATGCAGCCAACTTAACCGAATATGTAAGTGGCCTAGAAATTACTGAACTATGCGCTGATTTAAATCACGTTGTCCCCGGTAGAACTCTCGATGATGACGGCACTGTATTGCTACGCTTTAACAATCACAGTAAAGGTGTGTTAATTGCCAGCCAAATTGCCTTGGGCGAAGAAAACAACCTTACCCTGCGTATATATGGCGATAAGGCCAGTATTGAATGGTCACAAATGGAGCCTAATAGCTTGTGGTTAAGAAGCCATAACGCTCCAGCTACTTTGTTACGCGCTGGTGTTGGCCCACTTTGTAACGCTGCCACAAATGCATTACGCACTCCAGCAGGCCACCCTGAGGGATACCTTGAAGCGTTCGCTAATATTTATGTAAATTTTGCGAAGCAAGTTCAAGCCAGTAAATCAGGGCTGACAACAGTAAACAGCGAGTTTGATGTACCCGGTATTCATGAAGCAATTCGTGGCATGGCATTTATTGAAAATGCGGTGTCTGCATCAGCACAAGATACCAAATGGCATACTTTTAAAATTGGATAAAATAATAATGAAAGAAATAAAAGGACCGGCGATATTTTTAGCACAATTTATCTCAGATAAACCGCCATTTAATAATTTTAAAGACATTTGCCACTGGGCGAGTAACTTAGGTTATAAGGCAATTCAACTGCCCACTTCAAATTCTGACCTATTTGATTTAGAAAAAGCAGCTCAAAGCCAGCAATACTGCGATGAAGTAACTGGTATTGCAGCAGACGCAGGGCTTACAATTTCAGAGCTGTCGACTCACTTGCAAGGGCAGTTAGTCGCAGTACATCCGGCATACGATGAAATGTTCGATAATTTTGCGCCGCAAGCAGTTAAAGGTAACCCCGCAGCAAGAACCGTATGGGCAAAAGAGCAATTAATGCTAGCAGCCAAAGCAAGCCAAAAGTTGGGATTAAAAACCCATGCAACTTTTTCTGGGGCATTACTTTGGCATACTTTTTATCCTTGGCCGCAACGTCCACAAGGACTGGTTGAACAAGGGTTTGCAGAATTAGCTAAACGTTGGCTGCCTATACTAGATTGCTTTGACGAAATGGGTGTGGACGTGTGCTTTGAACTTCACCCTGGTGAAGATTTACATGACGGTATTTCGTTTGAACGCTTTTTAGCGGCAACCAATAATCATCCGCGCGTAAATATTCTTTATGATCCTAGTCATTTTGTACTTCAACAACTTGATTATCTTGCATTTATAGACATTTACCATGAACGGATAAAAGCATTTCATGTTAAAGATGCCGAATTTACTCCTAACGGTCGCTCTGGTGTATATGGCGGCTATCAAAACTGGCAAGACCGCCCAGGAAGGTTTCGCTCTTTAGGTGATGGGCAAATTGACTTTAAAAGTATTTTTAGCAAATTAACTCAGTACGGCTTTGATGGCTGGGCTGTTTTAGAGTGGGAATGTTGTATTAAACATCCCGAGAATGGCGCAAAAGAAGGGGCTGAATTTATTAAACACCATCTGATCCGCCCAACTGATAAGGCATTCGACGATTTTAGTCGAGCTGAAACAGATAGCCAACGTAACAATCGCATTTTAGGTATTAAATAGGATATCGCTAATGAATGATAATAATAACAACCGCCTAGTATTTAGGCTCTGCTGTATTGCATTAATTGTTACCTCAATGACATTTGCGATCCGCGCCGGAATATTAGGCCAACTAGGTGAACAGTTTGGTCTTACTAGCACTCAGCTAGGGTGGGTTAACGCCATGGCCTTTTTAGGTTTCCCGGTTGCCACCATGGTCGGCGGCTTTATATATAATGCTATTGGAGCTAAACGACTTGTAGCACTGGCTTTTGTTTGTCACTTTGCTGGGCTCATTTTAACCATTACCGCAGACGGATTTTGGGGATTGTTAGTCTCTACCTTTTTAATTGGTTTTGCTAATGGCTCTGTTGAAGCTGGCTGTAACCCACTAATTGCTCAAATGTTTCCAAAAAATACCACCACTATGCTCAATCGTTTCCACGTTTGGTTTCCAGGTGGCATCGTAATTGGAGCTTTGGCTTCAAGCGCTATGACTGCTGTAGGATTAAATTGGCAATGGCAAGTGGCATTAATTCTTATTCCAACCATTATATATGGTGTGATGATACTCAAATCACAGTTTCCACAGTTTGATATGCAAGTAAACTCAACCAGCAAAAACCTAAAAAATCTACTATCACCTGTGTATTTATTCCTGATTGTTTGTATGACAGTGACTGCCATTACCGAGTTTGGCACACAACAATGGATAGAAAAGATTTTAGGCTCTTCGGGTGCTTCACCTATGGTGATTTTAGCGCTTATAACTGGCCTTATGGCTACAGGCAGATTTTTTGCAGGCCCAATTGTTCATCGTTTTAGCCCAACTGGGGTACTGCTTGGATCAGCAATCTTTGCCACCGCAGGAATATTTTTAATGAGCCAAGTGCAAGGTAACGCTATTTACTTTGCAGCAGCAATGTTTGCCGTTGGCGTCACTTACTTTTGGCCCACCATGCTTGGCTGCGTTGCAGAATTCGCCCCTAAAACAGGCGCTTTGGGTATGTCATTAATGGGCGGTGCCGGCATGTTTGCAGTTAGCATGTGGAACCCGGTAATCGGTCATTGGATTGATGCCGCAAGTAAAGAAGCCGAAGCGGCAAACTTAACGGTGCAGCAAACTCAAGTATTAGCAGGGCAAACAGTGTTAGGAAACCTGCTTATTTTCCCTATTATATTAATTGTGGTTTTTGCTGGGTTTCATCTGGTTATGAATAAAAATAAAACGCTAAAAAACGCGTCTAGCAACCATTAAAAATAAATAAACGAGGTTACATTATGCTTAAATCATTCAAAATGTTGTCACTTGCACTGGCTTTTAGTAGCTGTGCTTTTGCCCATACACCAGATAACCAACTAACCATAGAAGAGCAAAAAGCCGGCTGGCAATCACTTTTTAATGGTAAAGATATGTCTATGTGGCGTAACTTTAAAAGTGACACGGTTAACTCAGCATGGAAAATTGAAGATAACGCCATGACCCTAACGCAAGGTGGCGGCGATATTCTCACTAAAAAAATGTACCGCGACTACGAATTACAAATGGATTGGAAGATCTCTACAAAAGGCAACAGCGGTATTTTTGTATTAGCCGACGAAACTGGCAGTATGATCTATTCCCATGCGCCAGAAATTCAAATTTTAGATAATGTAGAACACTCAGATAATAAAATAGATTCTCATTTATCTGGCTCTATTTACGATCTTTTTGCAGCACCAAAAGCAGCTCATAAACTTGCAAATAACTGGAACCATGTACGTATTCGCATGCAGGATATGCACTTACAGGTATGGCAAAACGGTATCAGTACTACCAGTATTGTAATTGGCAGTACTACCTGGAACACCTTAGTGGCCAATAGTAAATTTGCTACGTGGGAAAACTTTGCAACGGCTGAGCAAGGGCATATTGGTCTGCAAGATCATGGTGATAAAGTTTGGTTTAAAAATATAAAAATTAAGGAGCTATAACTATGTCTAAATTCGATCATAAAGTACTGGTTGTTGGTTCGGGTGCTGGCGGTGCAATGGCCGCTTATACATTAACTAAACTAGGCCATAAAGTTTTATTATTAGAAGCTGGTAGAGACTACGATCCGAAAACGGAAAGCCCAATGTTTCGCCGCAATAGCGAAGCCCCTCTAATGGGAGCAGGCACTAAAGATAAAAGCTTTGGTTTTTACGATGCTACCGTAGATGGTGGTTGGCAAGTACCAGACGAGCCCTACACAAATGCCAAGGGTACCGATTTTTATTGGTGGCGAGCACGTATGCTCGGTGGGCGAACCAATCACTGGGGACGCTATTCGTTGCGCTTTAGTGAACACGACTTTAAAGGTAAGAGTCAAGACGGCCAAGGCGCCGATTGGCCGTTTGTGTATGAAGATATTGCACCTTGGTATGACAAAACTGAAGAACTCGTTGGTATTTGTGGAACTAATACAGGTTTAGACGATATGCCTCCTTCTGCACCCGGTGTTTTACAGCCGCCACCAACACCCAGAGTGCCGGAGTTACTAATTGCAGCCAGTGCTAAAAAATTAGGTATTGCTGCAGTCCCTATGCACAGAGCCGTACTTACACGTAATAAAGATGATCGCATGGCGTGTTTTTATGCGACACCTTGTGGTAGCGGCTGCTCTATTGGTGCTGCTTTTCAAACCACAACTTCCCTACTACCTATGGCAATGGCGACCGGTAATTTAAAAATTGTTACCGACGCTATGGTTAAATCTGTCGCGGTAAATGACGCTGGTAAAGTAACGGGTGTGACCTATGTTGAGAAAAAATCTGTAACTGAGCATACTCTCTCAGCTGATGTGGTAATTCTTGCTGCCAGTGCATGTGAATCAGCGCGTATTTTGCTGAACTCTAAAACAGCCAAGCACCCTAAAGGTTTAGCTAACTCGAGCGATCAGGTAGGCCGTAACTTGATGGACTCTACTGGTGCTTGGTTAGGCGCGCAAATTCCTGCTTTAAAAGGACGCCCGCGTTATAACGAAGATGGCCATACTGGCAACCACTTGTTTATTCCTTGGTGGGGACACAAAGCACATGCCAAAGGTGAGCTTGACTTTCCACGTGGCTACCACTTTGAAATAAGTAGCGGCTTTAATCAGCCAGGTTCAGGTGTGTCGGGTGATAAACAAGGCTATGGGCCTGCCCTTAAGCAACAAGTTCGTGATGCATATGGCTCTTATGTTGGCTTTGCGCTGCGTGGCGAGATGCTCCCAAACAAAGACACTTACATGGAAATTGACGAAACCGTTAAAGATAAATGGGGGATCCCCGTTTCTAAATTCCATTTTAGATGGTCAGACCGAGAGCTTAAGCAAATTGAACACGGCTTAAAAACAGCAAAACAAATTTTAGAAAATATGGGAGCTAAGGTCGGTAAATTACCGTCTGCAGAAAAAGCAATTTCTAAAGGTGGTGAAATTATTCATGAAGTAGGTACTACCAGAATGGGTAGCTCGCCAAAAGAGTCTGTTACTAATCAATGGGGTCAGACCTGGGAATGCGAAAACCTATTTATTATGGATGCCGGTGTATTTGCATCAAATCCACATAAAAATTGTACTTTAACAATAATGACACTCGCAATGCGTAACTCAACGTGGCTTGCAAAACAAATTGAAAAAGGGGTGCTATAACATGGATACACAAGATCGCATCAACTCTAACAAATACGCTTCAGGAATGTCACGTCGTGAATCATTAAAATGGCTTGGGCTACTCGCCGCAGGATCGGCCGTGTCACTAAGTGCTGGTTGCACTAAAGCACTCGATGGTTCTATGAGCAAAGCTGGCCATTGGCCTGATATAGACATAGCCCCAGTAGCAGGTAAAGGTTATGGTACAGATCCAAATATGGTGCTCCCACCAGAATCGCCTTGGCCGCTCACCTTAACGAATGCCCAGCTGACACTCGTCGCTGTACTTGCAGATTACATAGTACCGCAAGAGGGTAATAATCCAAGTGCTTCACAAG
Source organism: Pseudoalteromonas sp. SG44-5 (assembly GCF_014164175.1). NCBI lineage: Bacteria > Pseudomonadati > Pseudomonadota > Gammaproteobacteria > Alteromonadales > Pseudoalteromonadaceae > Pseudoalteromonas > Pseudoalteromonas sp. SG44-5. Next base: position 46,906 of record NZ_JACJES010000003.1, read on the forward strand.
TACAGGTACCAAGTGTAATTAATGAATGGGTAAGCGCACCTTATAACGGCCAGCAAAAAGATAGAGTCGCTATCCTGCATGGATTAGCGTGGATTGACGATGAGGCAGCACTTCGTTTTAAAACTAATTTTGTGCAATTAAATAGTGAGCAACAAACCGCTATATTAAATGATATTGCCTATGTTAGTGAAGATATACCCGCTCAGTTTCAACGTATAAGTGATGCTTTTTTACGCTTTAAAAACTTGGTGCTAGGTGCTTACTTTTGCACGCCACAAGGCTGTAAAGATATCGGTTACTTAGGTAATGTACCTATTGCTGGTGATTACCCTGGCCCTAGCGATGAAGCCAAAGCACATTTAGAACATGTGTTAGCAGAACTAGGCTTAAGCGAATACGCTTATAAAGACTGATTTAAATTAATGCTATTAATCTAACGATGGCTACATAAAAGAAACGAAAGCAAAGAGCAAACAACCTCTTTGCTTATTTAATAGGTATTTTGTGATGTTTAATACAAAATTTTGGCAACTAAAAACGTTGCTGTTTATTGGTGTTGTAACGCTAAGCTGCAGTGCGTTGCAAGTGAGTGCTAAAACAGCAAAAGCACTCCCGCCTGTAAGTGTACAGCTTTGGTCGGTTAAAGATGCATTAAAAGCAGACTTTGAAGGTACATTACAATCTCTCTCAGATATGGGTTTTCAAGGTGTAGAGTTTGCCGGTGATTTTGGTAGTTACCGCAATGATCCGAGCAAGCTAAAACGCAAACTCAGTGATTTAAATTTAGTTGCTAGCAGTGCGCATATTGGCTTTGAAGTACTAACGAATGAGAGCATTTCAGACACCCTTCTATTTTATAAAACCTTAGGCGTATCGTTATTATTTGTACCATGGGATGAACGCGCATGGCACCCTACTGGTGTAATTGCTTTAACCAAGCAACTAATTGCAGTAAATAATATAGCCCAACGTTACGATATGCAGATTGGCTTTCATAATCATGATCAAGAGTTTAACCATTATAAAGGCGCTACTTATTGGGATTACATTGCGACCCAAACACCGGCTAATATGCCACTGCAACTCGATATTGGTTGGGTTAATTATGCAGGGAAGAACCCACTCACTTACGTGAAAAATTATCCGCAACGTACAATATCAACCCATTTAAAAATTCGTACCCATAAAAATGATGGTCTAAGTCCTATTATTGGTGAAAATAGTTATTCTTGGCAGTCACTGATAAAGTCATTAATTCAGCACGGCGGTACTCAATGGCTGGTATTAGAGCAAGAAGAATACCCGCATGGTTTAACGCCAATGCAAAGTGTTGCTAAATCTAAAGCTAACCTTGATATGATTTTACAGGAAATGGCATTATAACCGCGCTAGAAAAGGAAAATATTGTGACCCACAAGCCAATGTAAAAAGGTACTTTATTGGGTCACAATACTTTTTTAGTTATGCTATTTAATCATTTTACTGAGTATTTAAAGCGCTTATTCTGCATCACCAAAGAACAATTTAGTGATCAGTTTATTATCAATGGTTTCACCCTTTAGCGTTCTCACTAACAGCTCACTACCGAGTAGTTGCAATGAAAATACTACGTCAGGTTTTACGCGCTTAATTTGCGGAATATGTTTACTTGAATTAACCAAAGCAATTGTTTTGGTGTCCTCGCCAGCAACTTCTTTAGCCGCTAAAATACTAAACGCATTTTCAGCATCATCATTACGTAACGCTAAAATATAATTTGCCTTTTTAGCGCCCGCTTCGATTAAGATATCGGCTGAGCTTGAGTCGCCATAAACAATGTCTGCATCTACCGGATATTCGTGTTCAGACCCTGTTGGGCACACTAAAGTAACTGCATCGCCACGCTCTACCAAACCGGCATAAACACTGTGTGCGGTGGGTGAAATACCTAAAATAATAAAATGATTTTTTCTCATTACGTTCGAAATCCTACCTTTAACAATTTTTTTAAGATTACCACCAATCACAGGGCCTATAATAGCACTGATCGAAGTAGCAAAAACGGTAATACCCATAACAATAATTGATGCGGTAAATAGTCGCGCTGTAGACGTTACAGGGTAAAGATCGCCATAGCCTACCGTCGACATGCTCACAATAGAAAAGTAAAATGCAGTGGGTAAATCGGTAATAGGGGTACTAAACTCGCTGCCTAAATACAAAGTGCCAAACACAGCATAAAGCATTAATGCGCCTGTACTGGTTAGAGCAAACAAACTACCTGCGGTAATACTAGAGCCATCAAAGCTTTTCCAGTATACGAGTAGTAACATGCTCACAACCATAGTGTAAGACAATAATATTAGCCCAGAGCTTGACGATGAAATACTAATAACCGCGACCACTATTAATAGTATCAGTGAAAAAGCCCACGCTAAACGTGCTTTTAAAGCTAAGCCAACCGACATTATTATTAAGCCTGCACCTAGAATAAAGCGCGGTAGTTCTGTTATTCCTATTTTATCAATTAAATTTAACCAATCGAGCGACCAGTTTAATACACCCGGTAGCATTTCTAGCATACGTGCAACAACAGGTTTAATTAGCCAGTAACCATTAAAAGCAACCAAAATAGCTAATATCCAAGCTGGTTTACATAGTTCTAATAGTTTACGTTTTATTGTTTCAACTTTCATAAAAAGCACTTTAATAACAGTGGTATATAAAAATACCACTAAATGAATAGCAAATAAATTAATAAAGCTATTATAACTGCCTCCCAATAATAGGTGCACTTATAATAGCTTAGTATTTATACCTGTTAGCTCAATACACTATTAAGTAAGTTATCTATGTAAGCTAACCTTAGATACTTAAATACGATCAAACATCCCATTCTTTTAGCGTATCTTTTACAAAAGAATAGCGCCAAGAACTAAGCAAATCTGGTTTAATATGCTGCTCTTTTTGTGCTGCAGATAATTTCCAATTCCAACTAATTAGTTGATTAACCTGCTTTTTAGAAGCCATTACATCCTCTGGAATATTATGTTCTTTGGCAACTTTATTAATTTTTTGTTTTATCTCTTTCGCTACTTTTTTGTAACTAGGAAAGTCTATTAAACGCTTTAAAATTGCTGGGTGTTGCTCCTCAGGCAATGCTTTTGCTTGCTCAATACACTTTAGTATTTCGACTCCCGAGCGGTTCACTTCTATCGCCTCAACGCCCGGAATTTGCCTTAATGCATTTAAACTTGCTGGCCCTCGTTTAGCAATTTCTGTCATATTATGTTCTTTTAATACAAAGTTAAGTGCTAAATTTTTACGAATTGCTTTATTTCGACGCCAAACAGCCAGCTCTCTTAATATTGCAAGTTCATGTGGCCTTAGTTGCCACGCATTTTTAATGTCTTTATAGAGCAGCTCATCTGGAGTTTGAAATTCTCGCTTATTAGCCACTAACTCACTTTCGCTAATAACAATATTAAATAAATCGGCGGCTTTTACACTGTCAATAATAAGATTAAAACAGGGTAATAAATGATAGGCATCGGCAGCAGCGTACTCTAATTGTTTATTTGTTAATGGCCGTTGCAACCAATTTGTACGTGATTCACTTTTATCTATTTCAATATCCAATAAAGTTTTTACCATTAGAGCAAAGCCCATACAGTTTCCTTCGCCTAAAATTTGCAGTGCAAATTGAGTATCGAATAACGGCGTAGGAACAAACCCAGCGTACTTTTGAAAAACTTCTATGTCTTCTGAAGGAGAGTGAAATACTTTTAAAACAGCAGGATCTTTTAAAATTTGCCAAAAATCGAATAATGACAGTTCTGCCAGTGGATCTATAAGTGCTAAATGCTCGCCATCATAAACTTGAATAAGTGCAACTTCTGGGTACAAAGTACGGCGACGCATAAACTCTGTGTCTATGGCTAAAACGGGCTTGTTTTTAATTTGCTCAACAAAAGTATTAAGCTGATTTTGGGTTTCAATTAATTGGTAGTGCACTTAGTCTCCTACAATAAAAAAGCCGACATATGTCGGCTTTTTTAATGGTTGCTAATCTTTCAAGGCTCTTCTGAGTATTTTACCTACGTTAGTTTTAGGTAACTCATCCCTAAACTCAACAAGCTTAGGCACCTTATAATTAGTTAAATTATCACGACAGTGTTTTATTATATCTTTTTCAGTTAAAGAAGGGTCTTTTTTTACAACAAAAACTTTAACTTGTTCACCACTCGTATCGTGAGGGATACCAATAGCTGCTACTTCAAGCACTCCATCGTGCATGGCAACAACTTCTTCAATTTCGTTAGGGAATACATTAAAGCCCGAGACAATAATCATATCTTTTTTACGATCGACTATATAAAAGAAACCTTCGTCGTCATAAGTTGCTATGTCACCGGTAGCAAACCAGCCATCTTGTAAGCTCTCAGCGGTTGCATCTGGGCGTTTGTAGTAACCAAGCATAACTTGCGGGCCTTTAACCCAAAGCTCTCCTGGTTCACCTTTTGCTGCTTCTTGGCCATTATCAAGAATTAATTTGATTTCGGTACTTGGAGCCGGTAAACCAATTGAGCCATTATATGCCGTTAAGTCATAAGGACTAACGGTAACTAAAGGAGAACACTCGGTTAAACCATACCCTTCCATTAATTTAGATTTTGTAACTGTTTGCCATTTTTCAGCAACTGGGCGTTGTACAGCCATACCGCCGCCTAATGACATTTTTAAGTGACTAAAATCAAGTTCGGCAAATCCTGGCGTGTTTAACAAACCATTAAATAAAGTATTTACACCCGTAATAGCAGTAAATTTAGCTTTACTTAATTCTTTAATAAAACCAGGCATGTCGCGTGGATTAGTTATAAGTACATTTAGGCCACCGTACTTCATAAATGTTAAGCAGTTAGCCGTTAATGCAAAAATATGGTAAAGCGGTAACGCAGTTATTACCACTTCTTTACCACGCTCAAGCACTGGGTCTAAACATCCTGAAACTTGCTCAAGATTACCTACCATATTACCGTGGCTTAACATTGCGCCTTTAGATACACCCGTTGTTCCGCCGGTATATTGTAAAAAAGCTAAATCACTTAAGTTAACCTCTGGGCGTACATAGGCATTTTCGTCGGCTTTAAGTAAGTCGCAAAAATCTATGGTATTTGGCAAAGTGTAGCTTGGCACCATCTTTTTAATGTACTTAACAACAAAGTTTACAACATGCTTTTTAATGCCACCCATCATGTCACCTACTTGGGTAACAACAATATGTTTAACATCGGTATGGGGTAATGCCTTTTCGAGTGTATCGGCAAAATTAGCCAATATAAAAATTGCTGAAGTATCAGAATCTTTAAGTTGGTGCTCAAGTTCACGCACTGTGTAGAGTGGGTTTACATTAACAACAACACAGCCTGCACGTAAAATACCTAAAATAGCAATGGGCGTTTGTAACAAATTAGGCATCATAACTGCCACTTTGTCACATTTTTTAAGGCCTAAATCATTTTGAATATAAGACGCAACTTTTTTAGTTGCAGTATCAATTTCATCATAAGACAAGGTTTTACCCATATTTGTAAATGCGGGTAAATCTTTGTAGTCGGTAAAACTTTTTTCAAACACTTCGAGTAATGAGGCATAGTGCTCAGGATCGATAGTTTCAGGCATACCTTCTGGGTAGCGCTTAAGCCAAATTTTTTCCACTCTTAGCCCCTGTTTATAGTTATATTTTTATTAACCTTAATCTAAGTAAGGCACTTTGACAATTGAGCAAATACTCTAATGAAGAATAATCCCACATTTAACGCTAATATACAATTAACACACGCTACTTTGCACCATAAATGCTTGAATCTGTTCAAAACAGTGCGCACTACTTTGCATATGACAGTGATGCCCGCCCTCTACAGTTATTACATTTAAGCTATTGTAATATTTAGCATAGTTTTCTAAATTTTGTTTTACAAAAGTGTAGCCTGTATCCCCTAGTATTAACTGACATGGCGCAATTAAATTTTTTATTGCACCAATACATTGCGCCTCATCAAACCTAAAACCTGAATGATTTTTAAGCTTTGGGTCGGTTGTTAATGCAAATCCATTTTTAATTGTTTTAATATTGCGCGCCATTAATACCTCAATAAGCTGGCTACTTAAGTCTGTTGTTTGCGCACGTGCTTGGTGTATTTGCTCTTTCGATTGATACACTCTTGGCTTTTTATTTTTTAGCCTGTCTCGGTTTAAAATAGCACTTTTAAGTTGTTGCGTTACTTCTTCACTTGGGGTTGTTACGCACCCTATTCCTTCTATAAATGTTACAGACGTTACATAGTCACTAAAGCAGCTTGCAAACACACCCGCCACCATAGCTCCCATAGAGTGCCCTACTAAATGTATTTTTTTTACCCCTAGAGTATTTATAAACTGATATATATCATCAATATAATCTACAAAATAATAGTGTGCGTCGTCGCTACGCCATGACGACAATCCGTGTCCGGCAAAATCAAGGCAATACCACGTTTGCTGCACTTTGGCATTTGCTAACATAGGGATATAACTTGCACTATTATCAAGCCAACCATGTAGCGCAATTACAACTTCATCTCCACTTCCCGTTTTTAAACCATGAATATTTAAATTATTGATTTGAATATTAAATGGTTCCACAGCACACCCCTATTAATTTTATTAATGATTATTTATAACTGTTAGCTCTAACGTGTTTTAAAAGGTGTTTTTAAATCTATCCTTCAGTAGTTATAGACAATGTAACCTTTAATGATAGGTATTTGCTACCAACTAATTTAAAACAAAGGAGTAATTATAACTAAGCAAGTAAATTAGTTTATGTGATCCTGATTTAATAAAGCTTAAGCGCAATATAACTTTAACACTTTGCTTTAGTCGTTCATCGATATTAATTTATTTATCATATTAACTGTATACAATAACTCCAAGCTATTAAATTAAGTACATTTAAAAGGTACAAACATGAAAAAACAGCTCAGTTTATTGGCGCTTTTATGCAGCGCAACAGGTGCTTATGCAGATTCGGCACCAAAAAATATTATTTATATGATTGGCGATGGTATGGGCCCAGCTTATACAACTGCTTATCGCTACTTTAAAGACGATTCGAACACAAAAGCAATTGAAAGCACTGTATTCGATACTATTTTAACTGGCATGGCACACACCTACCCAGACGATCATACTTATGTTACCGACAGCGCAGCAAGCGCTACAGCGTTAAGCACCGGCCATAAAAGCTATAACGGTGCTATTGGCGTAGATACCAATAAAAAGCCCGTTAAAACGATGTTAGAAATTGCAAAAGAGCGCGGTATGACCACGGCACTTGTCGCTACTTTGCAAATTAACCACGCCACACCGGCAAGCTTTGCAGCTCATAATGAATCTCGCGGTAACTACGATGAAATTGCTAATGATTACATTGACAATAAAATTGCGGGCAAGCTACCCGTTGATTTAATGCTAGGTGGAGGGACTAAATATTTTATTCGTGAGGACCGTAACTTAATTGAAGAATTTAAAGCCGCTGGTTATCAATACTCCGACGACATTAATAACCTAGGCCAAATTACGCAGCTCCCTGCCATTGGTTTATACGCCGAAAAAGGCCTTCCATACGCAATTGATGAGCACCCCAATCGCCTTGCACGATTAACCACTAAAACACTTGATTTATTAGATGGCCAAAACAAAGAAGGTTTTTTTGTGATGATTGAAGGCAGCCAAATTGATTGGTGTGGCCATGCTAACGATATAGCCTGTGCTATGGCAGAAATGGACGATTTTGCTAAATCGATCGAAAAAGCAAAAGCATACGTTGATAAAAACCAAGACACGATTTTAATTGTTACCGCAGATCACTCAACAGGTGGTTTAACACTTGGTGCCCACGGACAATACAAGTGGGATACCGAAATAGTTAAAGGCGTTAAAGCCTCGGCTGGTAAATTAACCTCGCTATTAATGGATGCCAGTGATTTAAAAACAGTTTGGTCGGCTAATACTAATATTGAGTTTAGTGCTGAGCACCAAATTAAACTTGAGCAAGCTAAAAAAATGGGTAAAAAGCCTTTAAATTTAGCCATTAAAAGTATTATTAACGATGCCAGCTTTACTGGCTGGACAACTGGTGGCCACACAGCAGTTGATGTACAAGTATTTGCCTATGGTAAAGGTAGCGAGCAATTTACGGGCTCACAAAACAATACTGACATTGCCGATAAGCTAATTGCATTTATAGAAAAATAACGTATTAGAAACAATGCACATATAACAAACAAAAAGCCCGAGCATCTAATATGTTCGGGCTTTTTATTTTTAAATTTTATATTTGAGTAATTTAAGCGTAAATGTCTACACCAATTAAATCTTGCACTTCAGCACGTCGTTCTAAATTTGCAAATTCGGTATAAGTGGAAATAGCCTTGCTTACTTGTGCTGAGGGTTGGTCGTAAATAGTTTGATTATATTGTGTATTTGCGGCGTTCGCTTTAAAAAATTGATTGGCTAACTCTACGCCTTCACGACTGTTTTTAACATAATCGGTATTCGTTTTTGGCGCAGCAGTGTGCTCTAACAAACCTTGTGGTTTATTAGTAACTACTTTAGCAGAGCTAACTCTACCCGGAATATCTCCGGTAAAAAAACCTGAACCAATAGGCAGCGTCATTACGCGTCTCCAATCTTAATCTATTTGAAATTATGATTTAAAAACAACCAATTTGCAAATGCTCGTTATTTAATTTTCACTCTCGACCTGGAAGCTTTTTCCAAGTAACAGTATCGCGTACATATTTAGGCTGTGCATCGCTTGCTTTTACAACGTTACCCGCTAAAAAGCCTGCCTCTACAAATGCTAGCATATAGCGTGCATCAGGCAGTGTGATCTCGCTATTAATAGTTACGTTATTAAAATCATTCAACGCATCAGGGTATGTTTTAAACCCTGTACCTACAGCAACCGATTGTGGTGCACTATTGGCTATATAATCTTGATTTAACAACTCAGGTTTAATTACGCATTCTTGATTAACTAATTGCATTAAGCCGTTTTGTACTTGGTAATGCGCAAAGTAAATCTCTCCCATGCGGGCGTCAATACTGGGATAAACACTTTCATGGCCGTGTTGCTCAAACGCTTGTTGCGCCATAATAGCTAACGTAGATACCCCTACAAGTGGCAATTTAGTTGAATATGCAAGGCCTTGTGCAATAGCTACACTAATACGTACTCCCGTAAAACTACCTGGACCTTGACCAAAGCCAATTACGTCTAAGTCTTTTAATTTACAGTTTGCGCTGGTTAATAGCTGATCTATTAATGGCAGTATTTTTTGACTATGCTGCTGCGGGCATTCTTCAAAATGATGAAATGTTTGCCCCTTAAAATGTAAAACAATTGATAGCGCTTCGGTAGACGCATCAAGGGCAAGAATATTACTTTTGATCATTTTATTACTCTAATTAATTTGTTGTAAAAATTTATTGGCATCTTCTAAGCTTCGCGTGCGGCGCATTGGCGGTAAGCTCTTTAAAAATACTTGCCCGTACTGGCGTGTAACTAAGCGATTATCGCATATTACAAGTACGCCTTTGTCTTTACTGTCGCGTATTAACCGCCCTACTCCTTGCTTAAGCGCAATAACTGCTTGTGGTAATTGTATATGTGCAAAGGGGTCTTTTCCTTGCATTTGGCAGTCTTGCATTTTAGCTTGTAGTAAAGGGTCATCTGGTGCGGCAAATGGAAGCTTATCAATAATAACACAGCTTAGCGTACTGCCGCGTACATCAACCCCTTCCCAAAATGAAGCCGTCCCTAATAGCACTGCATTACCATGACGGGTAAACTTTTCTAAAATAATACGTTTCGACATTTGTCCTTGCATATAAACTGGGTAGTCTATTTGTGTAGTAAGCCCTTCGGCTACTAAATGCATCATACGGTAACTTGTAAAAAGCACAAAACAGCGTCCTTTAGCCGACTTAATCAGTTCCAGCGTTAATTTTACAATTGCGTGGGGCATATTGTCTGCGTGCGACTCAGGTAAATAACGCGGCAAACACAGCAGTGCTTGGTTTGGATAATCAAACGGGCTATCTACCATCATGCTTTGTTTGGGTGTTAGTCCAAGGCTGGCGTTAAAGTGGCTAAGCTGATTATCGACCGACAATGTAGCCGAGGTAAATACAAACCCTGCGCCTGTATCGGCCATCATTTTAGCAAATTTAACTGATACATTTAATGGCGTTATATTAATAGTTAAATAACGGCGGGTGGTTTCATACCAATAACTAAAACCTGTTTGTGTGGTATCGAATACCCGCTCCAACTGGCCTTTAAATGCCAGTGCACGTTCAAACGGGTGCTCTATTTTATCGCTTCTGTCTAAGCAAAGTTTTAATACCTGATAAACAAAGTCTAGGTCGCTAATAACCCGATGCAACGCGGCGCAAATTTGCTTATCGCTGAGCTTGGCGCGCCAATCACCACGGCTGCCATCAACGCCAAACTGCAGGCGTAAATCGGCAACACTGGTTTCGAGTTTATTTAAGCTTTTACCTAGCTGCAGCATGTCAGGGATTTCGGCTCGATAAATGGCGCGTAAATCGTTTATTAAATCCACCAGCTTTTTAGTGCTAACGCTTTCGCCAAAGTAATCACTAGCAATTTCGCTTAATTGGTGTGCTTCGTCAAATATATAAGCATCTGCTGTGGGCATCAGCTCTGCAAAACCACTGTCTTTTACCGCCATATCAGCAAAAAATAAATGATGGTTAATTACCACTATATCGGCATCAGCCGCATTTAAGCGTGCTTTTCTTATATAACAAGCTTGAAAGTCGGGGCATTCTTTGCCTAAACAGTTGTCTGCGGTGGAGTTTACATAAGGTAATACTTTTGCATCGTCTTCTATACCAATACAGTCGGCTAAGTCGCCTGACTGTGTTTCGCTGGCAAACTTAGCCACCATAGCTAATTGGTGCATTACATCAGAATCGTCGGTAGGTACATGAGCCACATGCTGATTAAGTCGATAAGTACATAAGTAGTTTGCTCGGCCTTTTAATAATGCCGTTTTTTTAGAAGCACTTAACGCTTTTACGAGTTGAGGTAAGTCGCGATGATATAACTGCTCTTGCAGGGCTTTAGAGCCCGTAGATATGATGGTTTTACCTTTTGATTTAAGCGCGGGGGCTAAGTAGGCAAAGGTTTTTCCTGTGCCCGTACCGGCTTCAACTACTAGTTGTGAGCTGTTTTTTAACGCATCAGCAACGGCAACGGCCATATCTATTTGTGGCTGTCGTGGTGTATACCCATCTAAAGATAACGCCAAAGGCCCGGTTGCACTAAACAGCTGTTTGATAATACCAATCACTTTACAATAAATAATAGCGCGATTTTACGTAAGCTAACCACCAAGGGCAAGTAATTACAAAGTAGTTTTACTTTTATGACGCTATTTATAAAATAAAATCTTCATTTTAATTATTCATCCTAAATTACCAAGACACGTTATTACTAACTTAGCTTTAAAGTTATGACAACACTATTAACAATGGCTCATTTACTATTAACCAGTTGCGATAGTAAAGTTAAATTAAACGCCTAATTCGCCTATAAATATTGTGACACTATAATATGACAGGAGTACCATAGCAGCCTTGAAACTCGCTTTTTGTGTGTCGCTTATAATTAATTAAGGTTAATCGATGAATGCTTGGTACCTCATTTGCTTTCTTTCTGCACTTGCTATTTTTATTGCATTTGCAAATCAATATATTCTTAAAATGCAAACCACTATTGCCATTACCACAGGCTCGGTTGTCATTTCATTATTATTGATCATTGCCGTTAAGCTTTTGGGCGATCAAAACGCGTTAGCTATGACCCAAATTGTCTCGAGTATTAACTTTAATGAGTTACTTCTTAAAGGCATGCTAGGCTTTTTGTTGTTTGCCGGCGCACTGGAAATTAACCTGCAAGCTCTTAAAAAACAACGCTGGGAAATAACCGTTTTAGTCTTGTTTTCTACCTTGGTTTCTACTTTTATAGTTGGCTATTTAAGTTTTTACTTATTTGCTGCCTTTGGCTGGCCAGTGCCTTTTATATACTGTTTATTATTTGGTGCATTAATCAGCCCCACCGACCCAATTGCAGTACTGGCTATCATTAAGCAAATGCGTGCACCAGAGGGTATTTCGGTACAAGTTGAGGGCGAATCGCTTTTTAACGATGGGATTGGTTTAGTTATATTTACCACTATTTTTTCAGTAGCCTTTTATGGTACCGATGCAAACTTTAAAGACGTAGCCGAGCTGTTTTTTGTTGATGCCCTTGGTGGTATAGCGTTTGGCTTGGCTATTGCACTGGTTGGCCACTTTTTAATTATTAATAGTCGCGACGTAAATATTCGCTTACTGATCACCCTTACTATCCCAAGCGCAGGATTTGCAGCGGCTAATTTATGGGAAATATCGGGCGCGCTTGCTATGGTAACCAGCGGTATTTTGTTAGGTAATATTACTCGCTCTAAAGCCACTGAACGCACCGGGCCCGATGATACCCGTTATGTAAAAGACTTTTGGCATGCCACTGACAGCTTTTTAAATGCGCTACTGTTTTTAATTATTGGCATGCTCATAGTGACCATGCCCATTACGCTAAGTGAAATTGGCGTAGGCTTGCTGATGATACCTGCTGTGCTTATAGCCCGTTTTATTAGTGTAGGTGCCCCTTTTGTATTGTTTAAACAATTTAGAAGTTACGACAAGCATAGCGTTAAAATATTAACTTGGGGCGGATTAAGAGGTGGCTTAGCATTAGCCATGGCAGCGGCCATACCCCGTGAAGAAGTTTTTATTGGCGGCTCTGATTTACATAACCTAATTGTAATTGTGACCTATGTAGTGGTGATTTTTTCAATTATTATTCAAGGTTTAACTATTTCACCACTTATTCACAGCAGTATTGCATCTGCAGAGCAAACTAAAAAAACGGCTAATTAAGCTATTACTTTGCTGCGGTTAACTGGTTATATACATGATCAAATAGCGCCTACTTTGGGGCGTATTTGATCTGTTTTGTAGCTGCGCTTAATAACGCAGCTTAACAACTTATGCCCATGTATCTAGGTGCGGCGTACCGTCTTCATCTTTTTTAATACCCGAGTTATCGGTGTTTTCGTTGATAAGTGAAAGCTTTTGTTTCTTTTCTAACTCTCGTTTTTTACGCTCATCTAATGCGACTTTGTCAGTACTCGCACCTTGTTTTACGCCCGCAATATAAAAAGCCCCTTTAGGCTCGAGCGCTAAACGCGTAATTGGCCCTAAGTAGGGGATCATAATATCCATACATCCTCCTTCAATACCAAAATCAATTTATGGTATGAGCTTTTAAAGCTTAAGTTAATATACATTAATCCTAGTTTATATCGGCGGTTATAACATATTCTTTAATTATGCAAAAAAAGGCTTGCCATATTATGCTGCTTTATGTTTTTATAATACGCACAAATCGAGATACATAACAACACACGTTAACTATATAAACGTTTGTTAAATAGGACAATAAAATGCGCTTAAACCTGACATCAGTACATCACCACCATTCATCGGAATAACCTGTCAGGTCTTTCGCTGAGAGGTTATTCCTAAAAGGAACCTCTGGCGAGTCATAAAAAATTGATTCATTTTCGCCCTGAGGTTCCGCCTCGGGGTTTTTAGTTTTTAAATTAAAGGAAAATGAATAATGAACAACAGTAATCGTCTACGTATCGCCATCCAAAAGGGCGGCCGCCTTTCAAAAGATTGCCAAGAGCTACTTAAACAGCTAGGTATCAAACTTAACCTTCGTGAACAACGCTTAATTGCACACTCAACTAATATGCCAATTGATGTATTACGTGTGCGCGATGACGATATTCCGGGCTTAGTAATGGAAGGCGTATGTGATTTAGGTATAGTGGGTGAAAACGTACTAGTAGAAGTGCAAGCTGAGCGTTTACGCCAAGGTATCCCAAGCGAAGTAACTAAACTGTCTAAACTAGACTTTGGCTACTGCCGCCTAGCACTAGCGTGGCCACAAGAGCTTGGTAAGCAAGACAAGAGCTGGTTTGAAGGCAAGCGCATTGCTACAACCTACCCTGAAATTTTAAAACAGTACTTAAAACGCGAAGGCATTAACGCGAGCACGGTTATGCTTACCGGCTCGGTTGAAGTAGCGCCACGTGCAGGCCTTGCTGATGCAATTTGTGACTTGGTTTCTACTGGCGCAACGCTTGAAGCGAATGGATTAATGCAAGGCGATACTATTTTAGAATCAAACGCTTGTTTAATTCAAAATAAAGACCTACAAGATACCGATAAATTAGCACTTATTAATAAGCTTATGCCGCGCCTACGTGGTGTTAGACAAGCTAAAGAAAGCAAATACATCATGCTACACGCGCCAAAAAATAAGCTTGAAGAAATTTGCGAAATTTTGCCTGGCTCTGGTCAACCTACCCTACTTGCCCTTGCCGGTAGTGATGATTATGTAGCACTGCACATGGTAAGCAGCGAAACTTTATTTTGGGAAACCATGGAGCAGCTAAAAGCCTTAGGTGCTAACTCAATTTTAGTTATGCCTATTGAAAAAATGATGGAGTAAGTAACATGCTTCGTTGGAATGAGGAATCTTCACAAGCACAAGCAGCGGCGCTAACACGCCCTGCGGTTTCGGCCAGCGCTAAGGTTGAAGCTATATGTAAAACTATTTTAGCTAAAGTAAAAGAGCAAGGCGACGAGGCTTTGCTAGACATGGCTAAAGAGTTTGATAATAGAGCGAATCCACGTTTACGTGTGCCGCTTGATGAAATAAACGCATCTGAGCAGGCGCTCAGTGCAGAGCTTAAGTATGCCATTGATACCGCTTATGCAAATGTAAAATGTTTTCATGAAGCGCAATTACCTAAAGATATTAAATTATCGACCCAACCGGGCGTTGTGTGTGAACTGAAATATCAAGCCATCGAAGCTGTTGGTATATATGTACCCGGTGGCAGTGCACCGCTGCCATCATCGGTTATTATGCAAGGTGTATTAGCCCAATTAAGCGGTGCAAAAACCGTTGTACTTGCTACCCCCGTACAAGGCGATAAAGCCATTAACCCCGCTATTTTATACGCAGCAAAATTATGCGGCATTACCACGCTAATAGAAAGTGGTGGCGCAGGCGCAATTGCAGCAATGGCTTATGGCACAGAGTCAGTGCCTAAAGTGAATAAAATTTTTGGCCCAGGTAATAGCTTTGTCACTATGGCTAAGCAACTTGTGGCGCAAACTGTACCTGGCATGGCCATTGATATGCCTGCAGGCCCATCTGAAGTATTAGTTATTGCAGATGAACGTGCAAACCCAGAATTTATAGCCGCCGATTTACTCTCACAAGCAGAGCACGGTGCTGACTCACAAGTTATTTTATTATGTAACAGCGAAAGTATTATAGAGCAAACTCAGCAGGCGCTTACTCGCCAACTTGCTAAATTAAGCCGCAAAGAAACCGCCGAGCAAGCCTTGGCTAACTCGTCACTTATTTTAGTTGACTCAGTCGCACAAGCGTTTGACGTATCAGCGCAGTACGGCCCTGAGCACTTAATTTTGCAACTAGCAGACTCCACACCCTACCTAGATAAAGTTAAAAATGCGGGCTCAGTATTTGTGGGCGATTATACACCTGAATCGGCAGGCGATTATGCATCAGGTACTAATCACGTATTGCCAACCTATGGTTATAGCGCAAGCTATTCTAGCTTGAACTTACTTGATTTTTTTCGCACCTACACAGTGCAAACAATTACTAAAAGTGGTTTAACCCAGCTGTCAAAAGCTATTTTACCCCTTGCAAATGCTGAGGGCCTTGATGCTCACGCAAATGCGGTTTCAATTCGCTTAGAGGCAATTAAAAATGAGCAATGAGAGCACGCAAGCTAATAACTTATTACCAGCAAATATTGCAGCGCTTGCTGCTTACAGCTCAGCTAAAAGTGAAAAGTTAAGCGGCACAACTTGGTTAAATGCCAACGAAAGTCCGTATGCTAAAACCATCCAGCTGAGTGTTGAAGATTTAAACCGCTATCCAGATCCACAACCACAACTGGTTATTGATCGCTACGCGGCGTATGCAGAGCTTGAAAGCGAAAACGTGCTAATGACCCGTGGTGCCGACGAAGGCATAGAGCTTTTAGTGCGAACATACTGCGAAAGCGCAAAAGACAGCATTACGCTATTTTTGCCAACTTACGGCATGTATAAAGTCACTGCCGATACACACAATGTCGCCATTAACGCACTAACACAAGCGCAATTATTAAATGGCAGTGTTGATGAAATAGTAGATGCGGTTGGCAGCTCAAAATTGGTATTTATTTGTAACCCAAATAACCCCACAGGCAGCTTAACCCCACTTGATAAAGTGACCGCAATTGCAACAGCACTAACGGGTAAAGCATTGGTTATTGTTGATGAAGCCTATATAGAATTTTGCCCAGAGCAAAGCGCTACAAAATTAATAAACCAATTTAGTAATGTAGTGGTGCTACGTACCCTTTCAAAAGCATTTGCACTGGCAGGCCTTAGAACCGGTTTTACGCTTGCACAAGCAGCAACTCTTGCGCCAATTCGTAAAGTAATAGCGCCGTATCCGGTATCTGGCGTAGTAGCAAGTATTGCAGCGCAAGCAATTGCTCCCGATGCAATTACCTCAATGCGCCGCCAAGTGATTATTTTAAACGCTTTAAAAGCTAAACTTGTACAGTGGCTAAGTGAATCGCCTGCTGTATTAAAAATTCTCACTGGTGAAGGTAACTTTGTTACTTTAAAGTTAGCCGATAAAAACTATTTTAAAATCGCACTTGAGCAAGGTTTGGTTATGCGCGCTTTTACCTTATATGGTGAAAGCGACTGGCTACGCATTTCAATTGGTAGCGAACAAGAACTTAAACAAGTAAAAATTTGGCTTGATGGCCTAGCATTGCCAACAGCCTCAGCAATTTCAGCACAACAGGAAGTATCATGAGTAACCCCTATTTATTTATTGACCGCGACGGCACCATAATTGAAGAGCCAATTACCGATAAACAGGTAGACAGCCTTGAAAAGCTGGCGTTTTTACCCGGTGTAATGCCCGCATTATTACAATTACAAGCAGCAGGCTATCGCTTAGTAATGGTATCTAACCAAGATGGTTTAGGCACCGACAGCTTTCCTACACAGGATTTTGATCTAGCCCAAAACAAAATGATGGACATACTACAAAGCCAAGGCATTAACTTTGACGAGGTATTAATTTGTCCACACTTTGACGAGCAAAACTGCGATTGCCGTAAACCTAAAACAGGTTTACTTACCGAGCTAATGCGTTCTGGCAAAGTAGATTTAGCGCGCTCTTTTGTAATTGGCGACCGTGAAACTGATATAGGCCTGGCGCAAAATTTATGTTGCGAAGGTATTTTGTACGATGGCGATTGGAGTGCAATAGTTACTAAACTAACTACCGCAAACCGCGAGGGCCGCGTTACACGTAATACCAAAGAAACTCAAATAGATGTAGCAATAAACTTAGATCAAACTAAAAACGGCAGTATAGATACCGGCCTTGGCTTTTTTGATCATATGCTTGATCAAATTCGCACCCACGCGAATATTGGTTTAAACATTAAAGCCAAAGGCGATTTGCACATAGACGAGCACCACCTTGTTGAAGACATAGGTATTGCTCTAGGTGTTGCACTTAAACAAGCCTTAGGCACTAAATCGCAAATTGCTCGCTATGGTTTTGCCCTACCAATGGATGAATGTAAAGCCGAAGCACAAATTGATTTATCGGGGCGTGCTTCGTTTGTACTTAACGCTAATTTTAGCCGCGAAAAAGCAGGCGATTTAGATGTACAAATGGTTGAGCATTTTTTCAAAAGCTTAAGCGATAACGCCGCAATTAGCCTAATTTTATCGGTAAGTGACGGTAACTGCCATCATCAAGTAGAGGGTTTATTTAAAGCTTTTTCTCGCGCACTGCGCATGGCAATAGCGCAAGATATTAGCCAGCAAACTGCTAGCTCTAAAGGGTGTTTATGATTGCGATAATAAATACCGGGTGCGCTAATATAAACTCAGTGCGTTTTGCCTTTGAACGTTTAGGACAAACGCCAACTGTAATTACCTCTCCAGAGCAGTTAGCGGGTTTTGAGCGCGCTATATTACCCGGTGTTGGCCATGCTTCGGTTGCCATGAAACGCTTAGTAGATAACGGTTGGCAACACGCTATAAACGAATACCAGCGCCCGCTAATGGGTATTTGCTTAGGTATGCAGTTACTGTGCGAAAGCACCGAAGAAGGTAACGTGCAGTGCTTAGGTAAAATACCTGGGCATGTAACAGCGCTTGATGTAGGTCAACTTACGTCACCGCATATGGGCTGGAACAATTTAACCATAAATAAAGAGCATGCCTTAACAAAAGGACTAACACCCGACGAGCAAGTGTACTTTGTACACAGCTTTGCGCACACGGTAAACAACGCCACATTAGTAAGTGGCGAGTACGGACAACGTTTTTCGGCCATAGTGGCTAAAGATAACTATGCCGGCATGCAGTTTCACCCAGAGCGCAGCGCTAAAATAGGCGCGCGTTTATTACAAAATTTTGTTGATTGGCAGTTGTAGGCTGCCCCTCATCTATTAATAAAGAGACACACTGTGATTATTCCAGCATTAGACGTATTACAAAATCAAATTGTGCGCTTATACCAAGGCAAATACGAGACTGTACAGTTTTACCCATTCGAGTTAGGCGCGCGTTTAAAAGAATACGCCGACAGCGGCGCAGGTAAACTTCACTTAGTTGATTTAGAAGGTGCCCGCGATCCAAGTAAAAAACAGTGGCAACACATTCAAGCGGCTACAAAAGCACTTAATGTGCCGTATCAAGTTGGCGGTGGCATTCGCTGTGAGCAAGATGTAAGTGATTGGTTAAAAGCCGGCGCAAACCAAGTGGTTATTGGCTCAATGGCGGTTGAAAAACGCGAACAAGTTAAAGCCTGGATTGAGCAGTTTGGCGCAGAGCACTTTGTTATTGCCCTTGATGTAAATAAAACAGCCACTGGCTGGGCTCCGGCAACCCATGGTTGGCTAACTGAATCTGAGTTTGGTTTACTTGAGCTAGTAGATTTTTATGCTAACTTAGGTGTTATTGATTTTTTATGCACGGACATCAGTAAGGATGGCACCATGACCGGTCCATCGTTCGCGCTGTACGAGGATTTAATTAAGCATAACTCAACTATTAAAGTACAAGCATCTGGTGGCGTAAGCTCACTTGATGACATTAAAAAGCTCAAAGAGTTGGGTATTGGCGGTATTATTTTAGGTAAATCACTGCTCGATGGCGCCTTTAGTGTGGAAGAAGCACTAGCAGTAACACGCTAAGAACCTAATATATATACAAAAAAGCACAGTACCTATACTGTGCTTTTATTCATTAACTTAATTATTAAGCAACACCTCAGGTAAAGCCCTTAACCTAGCCTCATCCAGTACTTAAAGTAGCCCTAGCAATATAGTAAGCTCTTTCAAACTCGCAATTTTGCAACATAATATACTTACCTGTATCACTGAGTTACACAATCGCACAAACAAAAACATTAACGCACAGATATATTAACGCATTGAATTTACAATGATATTCTTAATAATATGCGCTAAAGTATACTCTTTGTATAACAAATATTAAGTTAACATTATAATAACAATTATAATTGCAGTATTTGGCTTTATAGCGTTTACTTCTAATAACAGCATAACAATACAGAATTACACTCAATCGATTTGGTATAATTATTCATAAGTCGTTGGGAAAGTTAATAAAAGCAATGGTGACACTCCTTATAAGTAATAAGGTTATCAAGCTTATTAATAGTTACACAGTTTGTTGTAGGTTTACCGGTTTATATAGTTTAAGCGTACCTGATTTTTATAAAAGGCATAAAATATGAATATAAAACACGTAGTAAAAAATCGATATACGCTATGCATTGCATTAGCAGTACTACTGTCGGGCTGCTCTGAGCCTGAGGTCGATACAAAAATTGAAAAGGCCCCAAAGCCTGTTAAATTAATTACCATTAAAGATACTGCGCACTCAAACATTCTTACTTATCCTGCTACTGTCGATGCGATAAAAAGCGCAAAGTTGGCATTTCAAGTTGGCGGTAAAATAGACAAACTCAATGTTATTGCAGCGCAATCCGTATTAAAAGGTGACGAACTGGCATCGTTAGAAAAGCGTAACTTTATTAACGAAGTAAACTCTACAAAAATACAGTATGAAACAGCTAATAATGACTTTAATCGCGGAATTAAGCTCTCTAAAGATGGCGTAATTTCGGCTAGAGATATAGAGCAGCTAAAATCGAAAAAAGAAGTTGCTCAATCTCGCTATGACTCAGCAAAAAAAGCACTGACAGACAGTACTTTAGTTGCCCCTTATGATGCAATTGTAGCCGCTGTACCAGTAGAGGCGCTTGAGAATGTAAATGCAGGCCAGCATATAGTTACTTTATTTGGTAAAGGCGAAATGGAAGTGGTTGTTAATATTCCATCTTCTATTGTTGCCACCGTTGACTCGCGTACAGGCAGCCGTGCCTTTGTACTTTTAGAATCAGCTGCTAATACTCCTATTCCTGCTACATTTCGTCGCGCTAATTTAGAAGCTGATACGTCTAGCCAAACTTATGAAGTTAGGTTTTCATTTGCTGTACCGCAAAACCTAAATATTTTACCCGGCATGAATGCCAGTTTACGTATCGAATTTGATAATAAGTCGACTACAAATGAAATTACTCTGCCTACATTTGCTATTTTTGAAGAAAATGGCCAGCACTATGTATGGACAGTAAGTGAATCTATGATCGTGAGTAAAACGGTTGTCACCTTAGTAAACGGTATTGGTGAAGAACTAGTTGTTACCAGTGGTATAAAAGCCGGCGATGTAATTGTTGGTGCCGGTGCAAATTATGTAACCGATGGTATGAAAGTACGCGCTTGGACTAAGTCATAGGAGCTTGAGTAATGGATTTAGCAAAGTGGACTATTAATAACAAACTAATTAGTACCATAATTATTATACTGACGTTAGGCTTTGGCTTCTCTTCATATAAAAACATGGCACGATTTGAAGACCCTGAATTTATAATTCGTACCGCACAAGTGTTTGTTCCTTACTCTGGTGCGAGCCCTTTAGAGGTAGCCCGAGAAGTAACTGAGCCTTTAGAACGTGCTATTCAAGAATTGCAGGAAATTGATACCATATCGTCTACCTCTTCATCGGGTATGTCTGAGATAAAAGTTGAGATTAAATCGGAGTTTTCGCCGACAAAGTCTGAGCTACAGATTATATGGACCAAACTAAGAAATAAAATTAATGATGCTCGCCCTTCCCTTCCACCAGGTACAGGTACGCCACAAATATTTGACGATTTTGGTGATGTATATGGTTTAAGCTATTTAATTACAGCCGAGGGTTACTCTCCTGATGAGCTGCATGCCTACGCTAAAAACCTACAAAGTGATATTTTACAGGTTAAAGGCGTTGCTAAAGTAGCTATGACCGGTGTTCAGCAAGAAGGTATTTTTGTTGAAATAGCCCGTGAAGATTTGGCCACTTTAGGTAGCTCAATCAGTAATATTTATTCAATTTTAGATAAGCAAAATACAGTAATAAGTGCCGGTAATACGCAAATTGGTGATCAACGTATTTTTATAGATCCCACAGGCTCTATTAATTCTATTGAAACAATACAAAACCTATTAGTGAGCGCCACCAATGACGGTAAAGCTATATATTTAAAAGATATTGCTAATGTATATCGTGGTTTTCAAAGCCCAGCAACTAAACTTGTACGTTACAACGGGCAACCGGCAATTTCTTTAGGGGTTGCCAGTGTGCTTGGTACTAACGTTGTTAAAGTGTTTGAGCGCGTAGATGAGCGCGTTAAACAAGCTGAAAACGTGAGACCCATTGGTATAACAGTGCATGAATATTATCATCAAGGTAAGGTTGTTCAGGCATCGGTAGATAACTTTGTAGTAAATGTAATTGTTGCATTAATTATTGTTGTTGTTACTTTACTTGTATTTATGGGGCTGCGCTCTGGGCTTGTTATTGGCGCAGTATTACTACTGACTATTTTTGCCACGCTAGCAACCATGGACTTTAGCGGCATACCCATGCACCGAATTTCACTTGGGGCATTAATTATTGCTTTAGGGATGATGGTTGATAATGCCATTGTTGTCACCGAGGGAATACTGGTGGGTACCAAACAAGGACGCAAAAAGCTAGAAATTGCATCTGAAGTTGTAAAGCAAACAAGGTGGCCCTTATTAGGCGGCACTTTGGTAGGTATTGTAGCCTTTGCACCTATAGGTTTAGCACCGGGTGATACTGCCGAATTTACTGGGCATTTATTTTGGGTTATTTTAATTTCTTTACTTTACAGTTGGTTATTTGCAATTACCCTAACGCCACTATTTTGTTTTTGCTTGTTTAAAGAACAAGATAAAGACACCTCTACAACAGCTAAGCCTAATATGATTATGGCGGCTTATCAATCCATTGTTGTTAGCTCGCTTAATCATCGCTGGTTAACAGTTGCTGTAGTGATATTTACTTTTAGTGCATCAATGTGGGGATTTCAGTTTGTAAAATCTGGGTTTTTCCCAGCCTCTACAACACCACAAATGGTAGTAGATTTTTGGTTACCGCAAGGAACTGATATCGAAAAAACCAAAAAAGATATGATCAAGCTTGAATCCTTTATTCAACAACAAGAGAGTATTGAGGGCGTACAAACCTTAATTGGTGGTGGCGGTTTACGATTTATGCTTATTTATGGAGCAGAATCACCAAACAGTTCTTACGGCCAAATATTAGCTAAAGTAGATGACTATAAAGTGCTTGATACTATGATCCCTAAAGTACAAGCGTATATAGATGACACCTTCCCAGAAGCGCAAGGCAAAGTATGGCGCTTTGTAATGGGACCCGGAGGTGGCTCTAAAATTGAGGCAACATTTAAAGGGCCAGAACCCGCAGTAATTCGTGAATTAGCCGATAAAGCGAAAGCAATCATGATTGATGACGGCGGTGCACTCTCAATTAAAGATACTTGGCGCCAGCAAGTTAGGGTTATTGAACCGCAATACTCGCCAATTAATGCCCAGCGTGCAGGTGTAACACGCAAAGCAATTGCTGAAGCGTTACAACAAAACTTTTCTGGTAAAACGGTTGGCCAATATAGAGAAGGTGAAGAGTTAATTCCTATTATTGTTAGAGCTCCCCTAAAAGAGCGCTCGAATGTTAATGACATAGGCAACATTCAAATTCCTAGCCAAATCACAGGTAAAACAATCCCATTAGAGCAAGTTACTAATGGATTTAAAACCGTATGGCGTGATGGTATTTTAAAGCGCGAAGATAGAATGTGGACAATTAAGGCTCAAGCCGATCCACTTCCTGGGCAGCTTGCATCTGAATTATTTAATCGAGTAAGGCCACAAATAGAAGCGATTGACTTACCTGCCGGTTACACATTGGAATGGGATGGTGAGTATGGGCAATCAAAAGAGTCAAATGAAATGCTTGCATCAACACTACCACTTGGCCTTTTAGCTATGGTGCTAATTGTAGTGGTGTTATTCAATGCTTTAAAACAACCTATTATTATTTGGCTTGTGGTACCGCTGGCTCTTATAGGCGTGGTATTTGGCTTAGTAACAACACAAACTCCACTTGAGTTTATGGGGATATTAGGATTGCTCTCTTTATCTGGTCTACTCATTAAAAATGCCATTGTATTGGTTGATCAAATGGATATGGAAATTAAGCAAGGTAAACCACGTTATGATGCCATTGTCGATTCGGCTAATAGCCGAGTAAGACCAGTAATGATGGGAACACTAACAACAGTACTTGGGGTAATACCGCTTTATTTTGATGCGTTTTTCCAATCAATGGCGGTTGTATTAGTATTTGGCCTACTCTTTGCTACATTACTAACCTTAATTGTTATACCTGTGCTTTACGCTATTTTTATGGGCGTTAAAAAAGATGAACGCACACCAGTTAGTGCCTAAGGTAATAAACTAAATATTGCAAAGTAAATAAAATATACGGCCAGCTAATGTAAAATATTATCTGGCCGCATGCTTTTTTATACCCAACCCACAACATAAAATATCGCTCTATGCTGTTGATAAATAACTAGTTTCATAACTTTAATAAAGTGCCCATCGGCGTGCTTGTTAACACTGTTGGCGGCGATGGTACAGGTAAATAAAACCCTTGCGACATTAAAGTAGCCAATTTAAACGCGTATTTGATATGAATGTGTTTACCATGTGCCGACTTTGTCAATTAGTGGCTCCTCACATGAAAAATAGCGATTATGGCAGCATAATTAATATCTCTTCTATGGCGAGCGTTAACAACTGCCTCGCTATTAGCACCATGGCCCACTCGCTGTAAGTACTGATGCACTTAAAAAGTGCTTACCTCTGAAGTATTAAAATAATGTTACTTCATACCTTTAATTATCAATACGTTAAAGCTAACACCATAGTTAATCTCACAAACTCATTTTATATCGCAACTTACTTAACATAACCAACTTGCTTAACTCTATTCCCCCGTTATAAAACCTCTAAAAGCCCTCATACTAACGGTACTAAAATAACCCAAAGTAATATTTTTCAGTTAAGCATTTAATGGTCAACACTATATTTGTATACTATACTTAAGTTATTCATAAATAGGCCCTTAGAGCTTATAATCAAGGTGAGGGACCGCATTGACTAATCATTTAACGCTGCATTTTGTAACGCCAGAAATGCTCAAAGCAGCGGTGATCACAGCCAAATATGACCCCATACTTGTTTTAGCGTCTGTATTTACAGCGGTATTTGCATCTTATATTTCATTTTTACTTTCTGCTCGTATTAAAGGCGCGCAACTTAAAAACGAAAAGCTTTTTTGGACCCTACTGTCATCTTGCTTTTTAGGTGCAGGTATTTGGGCAATGCATTTTGTTGGCATGTTAGCCTACCAACTCCCTATTCCTGTAAGATACAATATACCTATAACACTAGTTTCAATTTTACCCAGTATATTTGCTAGTTATTTTGTTATATCCCCTAATTTAGAGCGTTTTAAACACTTATGGTTTAGAAGTGTACTTATGGGCTTAGGTATTGGCAGTATGCATTACGTAGGTATGATAGCCATGATAATGCCAGCGCATATGGCTTATGAGCCCACTCTGTTTACGTTCTCTGTATTTATTGCCGTAGCACTTTCGGGCTTAGCTTTAAAAATAAATGAATTACGCCAAACAACGCAAAATAAACAAAAGCGGGTTAACTTCTTAGCAGCGCTGGTAATGGGCAGTGCTATTTCGGGTATGCATTATATTGGTATGCTCTCTATGTATGTATTTGAATCTAGCCATACAACCTACCTTGCAAATGACAACAGTGCACAACTTGCCCAAGTGATTATATTTGTAGTGCTAGTATTGAGCTTATTTTTAGTAGGCAGTATTGAATTACGCGCCAGAAGCTTGTTATCGGCAAAATTAAAAGCAGTACTAAATACAGTACAAGACGTAGTGATATGTTTTGATCGCCAAGGCATTATCGAATTTGCTAACCCTCCAACCACTAAAGTATTTGGTTTTGATCAACAAGCGTTAATTGGCAAAAACATTGCTATATTGCTGCCAAAAAAGCATGCAAAATTTTATCATTCATTTAATAAAGATCAATCCAACTTTGGAAAAAGCCAATTATTACAGGGATGCAAAAATTGTGGGCAAGAGTTTCCTATAACAATCGCAATCAACCCTATAAGTGAGCTAACTAACGCCCCTTTAGTAGCTACTATTAAAGATTTAACCGATATTCAAAATCAAGAAGCCTTTACACAAACCATATTTGATACCCTACCTAACATTTTGTTTATTAAAGAAGCTAAGCATCTAAGTTATAGCCATGTAAATAAATCAGCTGAAAAATTACTTGGCAAATCACAAGAGCAACTTATAGGATTAAATGACTTTGATATATTCCCAGCAGAGCAAGCAAAATTTTTTGCAAAAG
The DNA here is from genome assembly GCF_014164175.1 of Pseudoalteromonas sp. SG44-5. Lineage (NCBI taxonomy): Bacteria > Pseudomonadati > Pseudomonadota > Gammaproteobacteria > Alteromonadales > Pseudoalteromonadaceae > Pseudoalteromonas > Pseudoalteromonas sp. SG44-5. Next base: position 73,122 of record NZ_JACJES010000003.1, read on the forward strand.
CAGATCGCAAAGTATTGAACTCAAACAATTCGATAACAATTAACGAAGAGCCAGTTACCATAAATGGAGCAACTCGCTATTTACGTACTCACAAAGTGATTATAAAAGATAATATGGGTAAGGCTAAATTTTTACTTGGTATTGCTGAAGATATTACTGAGCTCAGAGAAGCTAGAATTGAGCTAGATAACTTGCATCATCGAATAGCATTAGCAGCAGATGCGGCTAATATTGGCATATGGGAATGGAATTTTAAAACCGATGTGCTTATTTGGGATGACTGGATGCACACACTTTATGGCATTAAAAAGGGTACTTTTTCTTGTAACTATGCTCAGTGGTCAAAAACAATTCATCCCGATGATTATGATGATGTTACCAATAGGCTGACCAAAGCAATAGCAACCAATGAAAAGTTTCATGCTGAGTTTAAAATTATACTGCCCTGTGGAGCAATACGTTATATAAACGCCGATGGGCGAGTATATGGTGATAGCATAGTCGGTATTAATTTTGATATTTCAAAGCGTATTATCGCTGAAAAAGAAGTACTAAAACTAGCTCAAACCGATTATTTAACCGGGCTTGCAAACCGCAACACCCTGACAAAGTTTGCTGAATGTGAGTTTAGAAAAGCTAAACAAGAAAACAGTAAAGTGGCATGCTTATATTTTGACTTAGATAAGCTTAAGCCAATAAACGATACTCACGGCCATATAGTTGGCGACTGTGTATTAACCGTAATAGCCGACCGCTTAAAAGATATAACCCGTAAAACTGACTGTATCGCCCGTATTGGCGGGGATGAATTCGTTGTTATAAGCACCAACATTGAAAGCCTAAACCAAATAGAAAAACAAATAACCAGATACTTAAGTGCGATTGAGTTACCTATTGTTTTGCAGCACAACGAACTCTTAGTTACAGTAAGCATTGGCTATGCTATATATCCCGACGAAGCAGCAGACTTAGATGAATTACTTAACAAAGCGGATAAAAGAATGTATGAACATAAAAGTAAAAAGCATGATCATGCTAATAACAGCCAACCACAAGTCAATTTAAGTTGAGCATTTAATTTTAACAATACATAACTTAAATGAACTGAACTGAAAAACTCAAATATTCCTACAGCTTCACTATGTATATCCTAAAAAGCGCTAAGTTAGCGGCTGCTTATTGCCCATTTGTTATAATTTAACACATTAATACAGCATGGAATTAGCATCCGTAAGTTCTCACTTTTTGTTATTTATACAATCCTCTGAATAGCTTTAAAAGTAATTAACTATAAGATATTTCGCCTATAAATAACGCTTAGATATATATATACTGTAGGTAATTATTAATATGACTTTTTGCTGACAATAATGTTTTTAGTGTTGTTGTTATTAATGCAAAATATTAACGAAAAGAATAGTAGCTATGACTTTCAAAAATAAACACACTACCTGCGAGACTTTCCCATGTTATCAAAACGCATAATTCCATGTCTCGACGTTAAAGACGGCCAAGTAGTCAAAGGCGTAAAATTTAAAGGCCATGAAGTAGTTGGTGATATTTTAACTATGGCAAAAGCTTACAGCGAGGCCGGTGCAGATGAACTTGTTTTTTACGAAATTAGTGCCAGTGTTGAGAAACGCTTACTCGATGTAAATTGGGTAGAGAGTATTGCCCGTCATATTGATATTCCTTTTTGTGTGGCTGGCGGAATTAAGTCGGTTGCCGATGCCGCTCGCGTACTTGAACGCGGCGCAGACAAAATCAGCATTAACAGCCCTGCTATTGCTCGCCCTGAGCTAATAAAAGAGCTGCACGATGAGTTTGGTAAGCAATGCGTAGTGGTCGGTATAGATAGCTTTTACGATGAAGTGACCGGTGAATACTTAGTGTACCAACTTACTGGCGATCCTAATGCGTCAAGCCGTACCCGTTATAAAACACAAGAATGGGTTAAACGCGTACAAGACTTAGGAGCAGGCGAAATAGTATTAAACTGTATGAACCAAGACGGCGTACGTAACGGTTATGATATTGAGCAATTAAGTAAAATACGCGAACTGTGTAATATTCCTCTTATCGCCTCAGGCGGTGCTGGATCTATGCAAGATTTTGTAGATGTGTTTAAACAAAGTGAAGTTGATGGCGCACTTGCAGCCAGTGTTTTTCATAAAAATGTGATTAACATTAGTGAACTAAAACAATTTTTAACTAATAACCAAGTGGCAGCAAGATTATGATATTAACACTCGACAACCAAACTCAAGTTGATTTCACTAAAAGTGAAATGATCCCTGCTATTATTCAAGATGCACGTTCTGGTGTTATTTTAATGCAAGGCTTCATGAACAGCGAAGCACTAAAGGTGACACTTGAAAGTAACAAGGTAACGTTTTACTCGCGCTCAAAATCGCGTTTGTGGACCAAAGGTGAGTCATCTCAAAACTATTTAAATGTCGTGTCAGTACACACCGATTGTGACAACGATTCTATTTTAGTACTTGCCAACCCAGAAGGCCCAACGTGCCACTTAGGCACACAAAGCTGTTTTGGCGATGATGCAAAACCAAGCCTAAGCTTTTTAGCGCAACTTGAAGATGTTATTGTAGCGCGTAAAAACGACGACCCAGCTAAAAGCTATACAGCGTCTTTGTTTGCAGAAGATTTAAGCCGTAGTTGTCAAAAAGTAGGCGAGGAAGGCGTAGAAGTTGCCCTTGCTGCAATGAAACACGATAACGATGAGCTAACAAACGAGTCTGCTGATTTAATTTATCACCTTACAGTGCTATTACAACGCCAAGGCTTAGCCCTTGAAGACGTAGTTAAATGCTTAATAGGTCGCCACAAGTAAGTTGTAACTTTAATACCAACAACTTTTATAAAAGCACGCTTAAATTATTTAGTGTGCTTTAGCACATAGCGCACTAAATTCATTAATTAAAAGGATAATATTGAATGAAGAAGTTAGCCTCTGTCGTATTTACTGGCTTGGTAATTTCAGGTTGTTCAAGCGTTGTTACTGAGCAAACAGCCGCTATAGATAAACTTACACCATGTAATAAAATTCAAACCTTACTTGGTGCATACGATACCCGTTTTGAATCGCTAAAAACAACCAAAGTAACCACAAAATTTATGGATAGCTGGAGTACTAACTATCATTTAGTGGGTAAGCAATGCCAAATTACTGCATTTGATCATGATAATGTTATTTACCGCTGTCAAAATAGTTACAAAGAGCAAGTAGCTGCTGTAACAGATCATCAAAAAGCAGTGGCTTTTACTCGCCAATGTTTGCTTGAAAGCAATTGGCATGAAAGCCAAAAAGAGTCAAAAAACTCGATTCGTACTACTTTCGTACTTGATGAAAACACCCCTGTTATTTCAATCTACACCGGTAAAACGTTATCTAGTTTAAAATCGTGGTCTACCTCATTAGAAATTGGCAAATCAGTAGCTACTAAACAATAATTTTTTATAGGGTTTTATGGGTTTTCAAACAAAAACTAGCAAGACTAAACTTAAAACCGATTGTATTGGAGTTTGCCAGCGGCGCAGTGGCCTATGTACTGGCTGCGGACGGACCAACGATGAAATTTTTGAGTGGATTATTTTATCTGAGGATGAAAAAAAGGTGATTTTAGCAACCCCACGAAAAGATTGTGAAAAATAGTAAATTTAGTTCAAATTAAGTGCCCCACACTGTTTGAGGCACTTAAAAACGATTACGCTTTATCGAGCGCTTGACTTACATCTGCAATAATATCGTCGATATTTTCAATACCAATCGATAAACGCACTAAATCACGGCTCACACCTGCATTCGCGAGCTCTTCATCATTAAGCTGACGATGCGTGGTTGATGCAGGATGACACGCTAGCGACTTGGCATCGCCGATGTTTACCAAACGCAGTATCATATTGAGTGCGTCGATAAAACGAGTGCCGGCTTCCAAGCCACCTACAATACCAAAACTTAATATACCCGATGCTTTACCATTAGTTGTTGTTTTACACATTGCGTTGTATGGACTTGACGCTAAGCCTGCATAGTTAACCCATGAAACTTTAGGATGCTTTTGTAAATACTCAGCCACCTTTTGTGCATTTTCGCAGTGGCGCTCCATTCGCAAACCTAAGGTTTCAAGGCCAATTAGAATGTCTGATGCATTTTTTGGTGCAAGTGCCGCACCGGTATTTCTAAGCGGAACCACTCTACAACGGCCAATAAACGCAGCTTCTGCAAAGGCTTCGGTATAAACAACATTATGATAAGACGGATCGGGCTCGTTCATCATGGCAAAACGCGTAGCATTTGCTTTCCAATCAAATTTACCTGAGTCAACAATCATGCCGCCAATGGCAGTACCGTGCCCATTTATGTATTTAGTTAATGAATGCACCACTATATCGGCACCCAGCTCGAATGGGCGGCATAAGTACGGCGTTGCTACTGTGTTATCAACAATAAGGGGCACACCCTTACTGTGTGCTATTTTAGCTAATCGGGCAATATCAACAATATTACCTGCAGGGTTGCCAATTGATTCACAAAATACTGCTCGAGTATTATCATCTATTGCGTTTTCAAAGGCCTCAAAGTCATCTGCTTTGATCATCCGTGCTTCAATACCTTGCCGTGGTAATGAATGTGCAAATAAGTTGTAAGTGCCGCCATATACTTGGCTAGTACTAACAATGTTGGTGCCAACTTCACATAAACATTGAATTGCGTAAGTAATTGCTGCCATGCCAGAGGCTACAGCCAGTGCGCCTACGCCCCCTTCCATAGCCGCGATACGCTGCTCTAATACTGCGTTAGTCGGGTTCATAATACGGGTGTAAATATTACCAGGTACTTTTAAATCAAATAAATCAGCACCATGCTGGGTGTTATCAAACGTATAAGATGACGTATTATAAATTGGCACTGCTGCAGACTTTGTGGTTGATTCTGATTCGTAGCCATGATGCAGCGCTAAAGATTCTAGTTTCATTAGTATATTCCCTGTTATTAATTTACTTAGCGTTAAATTAGCACTTATATGCTACTAAGTGCACTTGAAATATACTAATGGCGATTGAAATTTTTAACCTTTAAAAACAACCACTGTTAACTTTTAAAGCTATAACTAGTTTAGCTGTAAACTAAAACCAATAATAAAGAGTATTACGCCTAAATAAATAATACATGCAGATTGCATATTTTTTGATGTCTCACCTGCAATCAGGTCGCACGTGCCTGTATATATCCCTTTGCACACCAATAATACTCCCCCTGTTAGTCTATAATTATTTAAATTTATATTACCTTTTTCATCTGTAATAATGCGTAAATAACCAATAAGTATAATAATACTTGCCGATATTAATAATCCAATTTTTAAACTTTCCATGGGTATGCTCACTTTTAATTTAAGTGCTTAGTTTAATATTGATAGTTTGATAGGTCGTTATACTTATTGACGCTACTTTTAACTTCACTATTTAAATTGGCTAATAGTGCGTACATCTTAGTTATATTATGTCTAAGCTGTTAGGATACGCCGTCTAAATAATGTAGAACGGTTATATAAGTATAATGTCTAAATTTTTCTTTATGGGTAAGCCCGATATAATGGGTAAAAATAACAGTAACGGTTTTAGTCCTAAGCGCAATGAAAAAGTGGGCAGCGAGCTTCATCCATTATCGTTAGTGGTTAATTCACCACAACGCAAGTTAGAAGTAGAAGCAATAGTACAAGAACATAGGTTATTTGCTACAGTAGAGCTTAATACTCAAAGTGATGAAGATATAAGAGAGCTTGAATTCGCGCTGGTTAAGTCTACACCGCAAGTATTCGATAAAGTCCCTGAGCGTAACTCTCCTTGTTTATGCGGTAGTGGTAAAAAGTATAAAAAGTGTTGTGCTTAAATTATAGCTCATAATTTAACCTCCTTTCTCATTCTTTAATATAAAAATGCCACCTGTTAATAACAAGTGGCATTTTATTATTTGCTATAAAGTTCAGCTAAAATAAAGGTTCGGCTTTATTTTTGCGCTTAACTTATTTTACTATTTTCATTTCATCTAATAAATTTTGGGCATTATCTACCTTGTCCATTACCCATAGCATGTAACGAGAATCTACGTGAATTGAGCGGTTTAGTTCTGGGTTATAATCCCAATCGCCAATGATGCTTTCATATACGCCATCAAACAATAAACCCACCAGCTCGGCTTTACCATTGAGTGTTGGCGAGCCTGAGTTACCGCCGGTTGTATCTACGTTTGATAAAAAGTTAACAGGTACTGTGTTCATGCCGCCGGTGTAATCACCGTAAAGTTTCGCTTTAATTTGCTGTTGTAGCTTTTTAGGTGCATTAAATGGCGCTACATTGGTATTTTTAGCCAGTAAACCTTCTAATGACGTAAATGGTGTTGCCACTAAACCATCTTGTGGTGAGTAGCCTCCTACCGTGCCGTAAGTTACTCGTAATGTGCTGTTTGCATCTGCATATACGGCCTTATTTTGTGCTTTATTAAAGGCAATAATAGCGCTCATTAATTGTGGGCGAGCAGCTTGTAACTTGCCTGCAAGTGCTTTTGATTTATCTTCTTCAGTTTTCATTACTGCAAATATCGCTTTAGCGTATTGCATAAATGGGTCTTGGCTTTGGTTTAGCTGGCTAAACGATTGCTCAAACAATGAATTGCGTACAACTTCGTTATCAAGTGTTGATTTAGTATACATTTGCTCAAGCAATGCACTTTGTTTCGCTTTATCAAAACCATTTTGTAGTTTAAATGCCTTATCAACCTCGCTAAAGCGCTCTTCTTTCGGAAGTGCGGCATAAAGCTCTAAAAAGTGCAGTAAAATAGCTTTATCTACATTGGCATCAAAGCGACGCGTCATACGCTCAAGCCCAGCTTTAATGCGCGGTAAGTCACGCTCTTGGTATCCAGACTCTCGCTCTGCATTTGGCTTTTGTTGCTCATACGCTAAACGGTATAAGCTGCGAGCGGTACTGATCATTTGTGATCTGTGTACATAACCTAACATACGATCGCGCTCGCTATGCAGTTGCGATTGCGTTACTAATGCCGATAGCTCATTTAAAACATCGCCATATTGCTGCTTGCGTGTTTTATCACTATTTATCCATTGAGTTAGTTCTTGCTCAAACTGTTTTTTGCGCTCAAACATGGTGCCTTTTTTAAAGCTTTCTATCATTGAGCCATAGTTTTTAATGTAATTATTGTAACCTGCAATAGTGCTTTCGTAAGCTATACGCGCTTTACTGCCGTCCTCTGCGTTTTCTTCAATAAGTGCTACGTATTTTGAATTATGTTCACGCGCTTTAGGATAGCTGTCGTTAAATACGTTATCTACTTCTGCAGCAATACGGTAACGGTTAGTACGCCCTGGATAGCCTGTTACCATTACAAAGTCGCCCTCTTGCACACCTTTAGCACTTACACTTAAGTAAGAATCGGGTTCATAAGGTACGTTATCTTCGCTGTACTGTGCTGGTTTACCATCTTTTCCTACATACGCACGGTAAAAACCAAAGTCGCCGGTATGGCGCGGCCACATCCAATTGTCTATATCACCGCCATATTTACCTACGCCCATAGCGGGAGCGTATGCTAAGCGTACATCTTTTATTTCTAGCGACTTAATGAGGTAATACTCTAAGCCACCATGAAAGGAATACACATTACAACGATAGCTCTCATCGGCTTCACACTGAGCTACTAATGCTTTTTCGTTTTTTTCAAGGGCATCGTAGCGTGCTTTAGCACTTAACTTTTGAGTGTCTTTAATTACTTTGTCGGTAACGTTAGTTACGGTTTTAGTAACATAAACACGAGAGCCAGGAGCTGCGGGTAAATCTTGCGCTGGAGTTTTAGCTAAAAAGCCATTTTCTAAAATATTATTATCGGTTGTTGAGTTGTATTGAATAGAGCCATAAGCACAGTGATGGTTTGTTACCACCAAACCTTTTGGCGATACAAATGATGCCGTACAACCACCTAGGCTAATTACCGCATTCATCGGGAATTCGGTTAATTTTGAAATAGATTTAGCATCTATTTCAAGCCCTTTGGCTTTTAATATTGATTCTAATTCTGGAAGCTGATGTGGTTGCCACATGCCTTCATCTGCAATTGCAGTGCTTGAGAGTGTAATTGCTAAAGTTGATGCTATTATAGCGACAAGAGGTGTTAAACGCATTATAGAGTCCTTTTTATTGTTTCTATAACAGGTTACTCGTGAAGTATTATGCAGGTCAATACCGTGGTAATAAATTGTTACAATGTGGCCTATAAACCTTCATATATAGCGTTAATAGCAAACTGTGGCAGCTATATTTTGTATTTACTTATAACTACTTTATATAATATGTGATTATTTATAAAAACCTTGGTGAAAAATCCAATAACAACTCCTCAGGTAATGGCTTACTAAAATAGTAACCTTGAACAAAATCACAATTTAACTCACCAAGTAAAACAAGCTGCTCTTTCGTTTCCACTCCCTCTGCAACCACGGTTAACCCTAAGCTATGCGACATGGCTATAGTTGCTTTGACTAAATTACAGTCTTCTTTTTTGGATGTAATGCCATTAATAAACATGCGATCTATTTTTAAAACATTAAAAGGGTACTGCCTTAAATAGCTTAATGATGAATACCCAGTACCAAAGTCATCCATTGATAGCTTTATGCCCAATTTAGTTATTTCTTGCAAGGTGTCATTTATATTCAATTTAGCATTCATTAACACCCCTTCGGTAATTTCTAACTCTAAATATTTAGCCTTTACATCTAGCTCGCTAAGAGTGTCTTTTATAAAACTAAGTAGGGATGTGTCTCTAAATTGACTTGGGGATAAATTAACAGCCATAGTATATTTATGGTGTTGCCCTTTATTAAAGCACTGATTTTGCCATTTTTTTAAAAACTGTAAGGCTTGCTTAATAACAAACTTCCCAATGGGGATAATCAATCCATTATGCTCGGCTATTGGAATAAATTCATCGGGCGGTATATTCCCCAGCACTGGGTTATACCAACGTAGCAAAGCTTCCGCGCCAGTAACATGTTTATTTTTAACATCTAACTGCGGTTGATAATGTAATTCAAATTCATTACGCTGCAACGCACCTTGCATCTGCTCCTCTATCGCGAGTCGACGCTGAATTACTACGTTCATTTGTGGAGTAAAAAACGAGTAACTGTTACGTCCCAAGGCTTTTGCTTGATACATTGCCGTATCTGCATTGCGTAAAAGATCAGACGCTGTATCGCCATTTTCGGGGTACATAGCAACCCCAATACTCATAGTGAGTACAAGTTCTCTCCCTTCAATTTTAAATGGCGAGGTAAAACTTTTCAGTAGCTTTTCTGCAATATCTATTGCGTTATAATGACTATTAATACCCCGCAACAGTACAATAAATTCATCTCCTCCTAAACGCCCTATGGTGTCTTCTTTACGAATGACTTGCTGTAATCTTGCAGCTGATTTAACCAGTAGCTTATCGCCTAGTTCATGGCCAAACGAGTCATTTACTTTTTTAAAGTTATCTAAATCAATAAAAAGTACAGCCACATGCCCCTTGTTTCTTTGTGCTTCAAAAAGCATATGCGATAGTCGGTCAAGTGCTAAAAAGCGGTTAGGTAATGAGGTTAAATTATCATAATAAGCTTGTTTACGGATCAGCTCTTCTGCTTTGTGCTGCTCGGTAATATCTCGAATAATAACCATAACTTGCTGATATTGAGAAACATGGTTAATTCTTGCCTCAAAGTACACAACTCCCAATGGCATGGTTAGTTCATATTGAAAGCTCACCATCTGTTTTTGGCTTAAGGCTTGGGAAATATTTTTTCTAAACTTACTGCTAACATCGTCTGGTAATAAATCAAACATACTGCTACCAATAAATTGCTGAGGTAAAGCATAAAGATTACTGCTACTACTGCTGCTGGCTTGATAATCAAGGATCTTGCCATCTTCTTGCATTACAAAAAATAGATCAGGAATAGCCTCAAATATTGTTTCCAACATTTTCTCTCTAAACATAGCCTGTTCTTGCGCCTGTTTAACATCGGTTAAATCAATATCAATACAATACATTTGTTTAATGCCATATTGATTTATAAACATTACATGGCTTGAAAACACCGAAACATCATTATTATTTTTATCACGAAGAGTTAGCTCTGCTGCAGGAATTTCTATTCCTTTTGTGATCCAATGAGTATGGGCAGCAATCACTACCTCTTGTAAATCACTTGGTATAATTAAGTCTTCAATTTTCTTACCTGTTGCTTCACTTTTTGTATAGCCATAGAGTACTTCGCTGCCTTTATTCCAATAAATAACACGGCGTTGTTCATCATACCCCTGTACAGAAATAGCATTCACAGCATCAAATAATTGATGTAATGGGTCATTAACAACATATTGGTGAGCTAAAGTATGTATATTATTTTTAGATTTCATTCTGATCAATTAATAAATAATACTTAATGTTAATAATAGAACGAAATAATTAAATTAACACTTAAAGGAGCGAATAAATGCTTTTAGGTAATGCGGCAATATAAGAGTGTAAAAATAAAAAGGAGCCGTTGCTCCTTTTAGTTATTAGTTTTTAACTCATTAATGTTAATCTTTTTTAGCGTTATTAGGATGCTCAACACCTATCCATGCTTTAAACAACGCCTTTTGTTCACTCGATGCTTGCTTATTAGCAATCACCTTTTTAGGTTTATCAAAATCTTCTGATAAAACTAAACTGGTGCTAGCAAGTGCATCGCGGCGAATATAATCAATTGTAATTTTATCCCCTGCTTTATACATTTCTAGGCTGCTGGTTAAATCCTTGCCAACGTGATGCTTATTAATAGCAACAATTTTATCATCTGTTGTTAAGCCTGCCTGCCATGCACTGCCACCGCGTTTAACATGCGAAAGCGTAAGGAGTTGGCCGGTATTTTTTGCCACAGCATCTATACTAGCTAAGGCTTTCGCTTTTTCTGGACGCTCAAATGTTAAACCTACTTTATTGAGTAACTCGTCAAAATTTAGTGAAGCTGGCGAGTCGACATTAGTTTGCCACCAAGTGTTGTAATCACGCCCGGTTAGGTCTTTTAAAATATTGAGTACATCTAAAGAAGTAAAACCTGCAGGTAATTTATGTTGCTTATAAAGTGCCTTGTGTACATCGCGATAACTTATTTTACCTTGGCTTTTTTCTAGTAAATCAATATCTAAAGCAAGTGATAACAATGAGCCTTCTGAATAAATGTTAGTAGAGTAATTACGCGCGTGGTCCCCGCCTTGGTTTATCCACTTATCAAAGCTGGTTTCGCTGGCGCTTTGTACTTCGTGACCAGGTGTTTGTAAATGACGATTAATTGTTTTACTCAGTAGGTTAAAAAACTCATCAGTGCTTTGAATGCCTGAACGCACTAATAAATGATCTTCGAAATAGCTGGTTGAGCCCTCTGCTATCCAAAGTAATTTAGAGTAATTCATATTGGTGTAATCGTAAGGTGTAAGGCCCGCTGGACGGTATGCTTTAACGTTCCAAGTATGAATAAATTCATGCGCCGCAGTGCTTATAAAGGCTAAGTAATCTTCGCGTTTAGCAAATCGGTCTCGCGGACGCTGAATAATAGTCGAATTTAAATGCTCAGTAGCACCACCCGCTCCCGATGTTGCATGCACCATAAATACATAACGTTCATACGGGTAGCCATCCCAAATAACATTGCCAGTAGCCACTAACTTTTTTAGATCCGTTAGCATGAGCTCTACATCATAATTACCATCGCCCCATATAACTAAATCGTATTCACGGCCATCAACTTTAAAGGTGTGTAATTGGTTAATACCTGTCTCGATTGGTGAATCTACAAGTACGTCATAATCTGCCGCCTTAAATGTATTTTTACCTTTGTTATTCTGCATTCCAGAAACAGAGCGCCACTGTTTAGGCACCTCTAAATTAACCGTAACGGGTTCTTGGCGAAATGAGTCACTAAACATAAAAAAGCCTGATGCATCAATAAATGCATGGCTGTCATCAATATGGCGCGCACGTTTTCCAAGCTCATTTGCGTATACTTGATATGCTAAGTTAACTTTAGTTGGCTTATTTAAATGTACACGCCAGGTGCTGTGATCAATTTTTTCCCACTTTAGGGGGTTACCCGTACTGTCTTTTGCATCAAAGTAACGCACCCCATTGGCTAAATTTAATATTTCGTAACGCCCAGTGCGCCATGCAGGTAATTTAATGTCTAAATGCGCTTGTGCCGTTTTGGGAAACTCTACCGTAACATTACCTAAGTGGTGCTGTGGCTGAGAAATGTTTAATGAATAATTTACATCAGCAAACGTAGGGGCAGAACATGCGGCTAAAATAGACAGCGCTAATAGCTTTTTCATAATGGCTCATAAAGATAACTTAGTGTGTAAAGAAGACTAACAAGGCGCTATTTAAAAGTGAATTAAAAGCGATAAATAGACTTTTAGATACGTTTATTGGCAATATCCCATTAAAAACACAAAGTTTTTAATGAGATAACTACACTTAATATAAATTTGTTGTAAACTTAACTGATACTAATTAACACAATGGCGGTATGTTTAGGTGCCTGATAAATCTAATCCTATGGACAAAAAACTCAAACAAGCTATTGAACAACGAATAGTAATTGAGAGCGCAAGGAAAACTCAAGTAGATACTCTGTCAAATTTTGCAGCTAAATTATCTTTAAGCTGTAAGGGTCTTGATATTGAATTAGATAATCGCCTAGCCAAATTTAGAAGCGCACTTAATAAAGGAGTTAGCTTTGAGCACTTATCGCCGTTAATTAATGATATTTTAGTACTTTTAAAAAACCAAGAAGCCATTCAACTCGCTCATCAACGCGATTTACGCACAAGTGTAAAAAATGCAGGTAAACAATTACAAAAAACCAATGGTTTACCTGACAACACACGCAGAACACTGCGTAACTTGTTAGATAATGAACTTGATGCCGTTCAGTCAACCCATGGTTTTATACCGCTATTAAATCAATTAATTACTATTTATAACCAAGCATTGCACACTAAATTTAATGCAATACCCGCAGAACAACATACCGATACTCCAGCAATTGCTAAAAAGTTGTTAGAACTTGCCCACCAGCTGGTACTTGAAGATGAAGCAGCTGAGCAAATTCAATCGATAAGAACCACTATTTTACAAAGTAATACAGTAGATGACTTACTCGCTGCGGCGATTGAAATTATTAGTATTATTGTAAAAAACATTAATAACGAGCGCCAATCAGCGCAAAGCTTTTTAGTGTCTTTAAATAAAACCTTAGAAGAGTTACACCATTCGATTTTTTCGACCAGTAAACATTCCGAATCTATGGGAATTGAGTTTGACGTATTAAATAAACGTATTAAAACTAAAATTAATAATCTTAATGAACAAACTAAGAGTACTACTTCAATTTCATCATTAAGAAAATTGGTTGATCATGAATTAAAGTCCCTCGGTGAAGATTTTATTGCCAAAGAAGAACTTGAACGCAAAGATCGCAAAGTACTTATAACCAGCTTTGATAAAATAAATAATCGTATTGGCAGCTTAGAAAATAAACTCACTAAATATAAAAAACGCCTTAACGATCAACGTTTCAAAAGCCTGCTCGATAGCCTAACCAAACTGCCAAACCGGGCCGCCTTCGATGAGCGCTATAATCACGAAATGCACTTATTTAATGTGCAAGCATCCGATGTTACTCTGGTGGTAATTGACGTAGATTATTTTAAGTCAATAAACGACAGATTTGGTCATACTGCTGGAGATATTACGCTACAAGTTATTGCTAAAGCCTTGCAAAAGTCGATAGAAAAAACTGACTTTATAGCGCGTTATGGCGGCGAAGAATTTGTACTATTAATGCCAGGTACTTCTTTGGAGCATGCCATTCCCCAACTCGAAAAGCTTAAAAAAAATATAAAAAAGATCCCGTTTAAGTTTAAAGATAAGCAAATAGAAATTACAGTGTCACTTGGCGCAACTCAGTTTAAACAAGGTGACACATTATTAAAGGCATTTGACAGAGCAGACGATGCTTTATACGAAGCCAAAAACGCAGGTCGGGATCGTCTGTGTATACGTAAATAATGTTATATAGCTCAATTGTTTTGAGTTTTATAACTAGCTAGTTTTTTACATTTTATACCAATTGTATTAAATGAGTCGTTAATTATAGCAACCGCTCTAAAAAAGTACGGCGCCTTATATATTACTTATATAAGTTCAAGTGCCCAAAATGAGTTTAACCTGCTAGAGCAATCAACGCTTGTATTCAATTGGTATTAAGCAGCAAGGAGAATGCCGATGTTAATACAGTTAAACCCTACTGGGGTTTTAGATTTACTGTCGCAATTAGAAGTTGATTTATTAGAGCAATCTTCCGCTAGTGAACGCTATCGATTATTTAGAAACTGCGCGCTTGCCGTCCTCAACGTAGGCAGCCATACAGATGAAAGTAGCGACATCTACGATAAATACCAAGACTTTGATATTCGTTTAGTTAGCCGTGAGCGCGGCATAAAAATAGAACTAATTAACGCACCTGATACCGCATTTGTTGATGGTGAAATTATTACCGGTATTCACGAGCATATATTTTCTGTGATCCGCGATATTTTATTTATATGTCAAAAATACGAAAAAGATCTTAAAGAACAAAAAGCCATTACCCACATGGTTTTTGATATGCTCAGAAATGCCGATGCACTAAAAGTAAACAGCGAACCAAGCATGATTGTATGTTGGGGTGGGCATTCTATTAGTGAAGTTGAGTATAAATATACCAAACAAGTAGGCTATGAGCTGGGCCTGCGCGGCTTAAACATTTGTACCGGCTGTGGCCCTGGCGCTATGAAAGGTCCAATGAAAGGCGCTACTATTGGCCACGCTAAGCAGCGCATTAAAAACAATCGTTATTTAGGATTAACCGAGCCCAGCATTATTGCAGCAGAGCCGCCTAACCCAATTGTAAATGAATTAGTCATTTTACCCGACATAGAAAAACGTTTAGAAGCCTTTATACGCACTGCGCACGCTATCATTATTTTTCCTGGTGGCGCTGGTACTGCTGAAGAGTTTCTTTATTTATTAGGGATATTATTACACCCAGAAAATGACAAGCAGTGCCTACCGGTTATTTTAACAGGACCCAAACAAAGTGAAGCCTACTTTAAAGAGCTGTGCCACTTTATTGAAATGACACTGGGTGTAGAAGCACTCAGCAAATTTGAAGTTATTATAGATAACCCACAATTAGTAGCGCAAAAATTAAAGTCGACCATGGCTAATGTTCGCGACTATCGTAAAAGCCAAGGCGATGCATACTATTTTAACTGGACATTAAAAATAGAAAATGACTTTCAACAGCCGTTTATACCATCACATGAACAAATGGCGAACCTAGACTTGCACCTAGAACAACCAAAACAGTTATTAGCTGCAAATTTACGCCGCGCATTTTCGGGCATTGTTGCCGGTAATGTTAAAGAAGAAGGCGTAAAAGCAATTAAACAACATGGGCCTTATATTCTAAGTGGCGAGCCTAGTTTAATGAAAGCAATGGATAAGTTATTACAAGCTTATGTTGACGAGGGAAGAATGAAACTACCCGGCAGTAAATATGTCCCCTGCTACACAATCAAGGCGTGAGTTCTGTATTGAAACCCCATTTATTACTTATTGATGCGCTTAATTTAATTAGGCGCATTTACGCGGTTGACGCGAATCAAAAACATCACAGTGATGAGCAGATGCTTAAAGCAAGCTGCGCACGTGTAGCGCATGCCTGCTCAAAACTTTTAAGCAGCACTAAAGCAACCCATGCCATTGCCGTATTTGATGGCGATAAAAGTTGGCGCTATCATTTTTATAAAGATTACAAACACTCCCGTGCTCCTATGCCACAAATACTTAAAGATGCATTAGTGCAATTTAAAGCCGCCATTGAAGAAACCGGTATTGTAGTGTTTGAACCAATAAACGATGAAGCTGATGATATTATTGCAACTCTTGCAAATAAGGCATCACATAACAACATCAGCAGTGTGATTGTCTCAACTGATAAAGGCTTTTTACCTTTTTTAAATGAGCATATAGCTGTGTATGATTATTTTAAAAAACATTATTTAGATCAAGATAGTATTAAGCAACGCTTTGGCGTTGAGCAAAAAAAACTAGTAGAGTTTTGGGCATTTGCTGGCGATAAAACCAATGATATTCCGGGCGTAAAAGGCATAGGCACTAAATCGGCACAGCTACTAGTTAATAACTATAGCTCTGTCGAGGATGCACTCAATGACGATGCTCTTAGTGCCAGCTTACGTAAAAAGCTAACTGAGAATATGGATATGTATGTTATTTCAAAGCAACTGGTTAGTTTACGCACCGATATAAACTTAGGCTTTAGTTTAAAGCAGTTAAGGCTTAATTAGTCGCAAGTTAATAGCACTGCCGTACGACAATACGTATACTATTAGCAGTGATGGTTAGTAGAGTAAGTAATGTTCAAAAAGTTTTTTAGATATTTAATTTTAGGTTTAGGGCTGTATGCGCTAATAGCCACGTTAGTGATCGTTTTTTATAAAGATGATCCACAAGCTATGATTTGGCAAGACAGAGAAGCCTATAATAAACGCTATATCGAAAAGCTAAAAATAGAAGACACTGCAACCCTCAATAGTGTACTCGAATATTTAGGTAGCCCAGATCTTACCTTTGCTAAGCGTGATGAGGACCAAGTATGGCAAATTGTTTTTTATCGTACCCAGCATAAAACATCTGACGGCATTACTACTATAGATGAATGTACCGGCTTATTATTTAAAAACGGGCAGCTCATTTTATGGGGTCCCAGTGCTTACGATCAATATCTAAAACCAGGTTAGGGAAACGGCATAATGGATGAGCCTGTATCAATAAAGCTAAAAAGGTTGCTTGAGCATACGCAGCTATTTTTAGCTTCATACAATAATAAAAAACAATGGCCTACCTTTTATCCGCTAGTGTGCAAACTTGCAGAGCAATACCGAACCCTTTATAAGCAAAATCCGAGTGCTCTACAAGCGCAACTTATGCTTTATAAAACTCAGTACGACTTTGCTACCAACCTTGTAATTAACCAATGTATTTTAACAACCGCACTGTGCGTAAGCCAAAATTACGATGACGAACTAAGTGAGTTGTATATTAGTGCGTCATTAATTGAGCACTTGTGCGTAGGCGCTCAACTTAATAAACTGTCCAAACAAATAGCGTTTACCAGTACCGAAAGCCAAATATGGCAATTACGCCACAAACTTGCAGCGCGCGTATTACTAACCGCAAAGCAACCTGCTCATAGTATTACTCAAGTATTAGCTAAACTGAGTAAATATAAACACGCTTTAGTAAGCACCCCTAAAATAATGTTATACGATGGCGGCACAATAATTGTGGCGTTAGCTAATATTTTGGCAGTTAACCTCACGTGTAATGCAGCAAATCAGCAAATAAATTTTTATAAAGCGATAGGCGACTTATATTTGCGAACCCCAAATTTATTTGCTCAGCGGCTCTTAAAATCATTAATTGCGCATATTGGTCCTTTGCTCCCCGGGAGCCGAGTTTTATATGCCGAACAAGCAATGATTTATTTAGCAACCGACGCCGAGCAGCGCCACATACTTATTAAAAGCTTAAAGAACAAAATAGTTTGGTACAGGGTAAAAGCAACGCTTAACGATAACGCAGTACAATGGCTATGCGCTGATAAACGTATACTTTATAAAGTGTGGGATACTGAATATGTAAATATAAAAGCCGCAACTCCCAGTACCCAAAACACATTATATGATCTAATTGGGCTTATTAAACTGCAACAAGAGTATAGCTTTAACAATATAAATACTTTATTAGCCCCACACCCTAATGTTATTAAAAGCTTATGCCAAGCAGTTAAACCGTATAACAAAGAGCATCAAGCCGCTAAAAATTTAACGCATAGTTTGTCTATGGTTGGCTACAATAATGCCCCAGCTATTATACAGCGCGTGGTGTTTGAGCAACTAGTTTTTGCTATTCCGCATCCTTTACATGCTTTTTTAGTTAATCGACTCAAATGTATGGTCGATATAATGAGGCTATTGGTCTATAACAATAAGCAATATCAGTTTGAGCATATTTGTTTGCCTTTATATGCTTACGCGCATTACTTATTAATACATTGTAGTACGCAACTTTCAAGAAAGACGCCTATAGCGCACGCCCCCAATAAATCATCCGATACACCTATGTGCGCATTTTTTTGCATAGAAAGCATGGATAGTAAGCATTTAAATCAGCAGTTATCAGCGCTTTTAAGTGATAACCCATGGACCTTTGCATTATTAGATGCCGAACAAGTAGCTAAAAACGAACTCACTGAGCAAAGTAAGTTATGGGTAGCATTTAAAGTCGTGGCGCAAAGCGTGTTTAAGCCAAAAACAGCATTAACACCTTGGCAACAGCAAACACTTAAGCAGCAATTAATAGCCCAGGGCTGGGACAATCAAGCCGATTTTTATGACAAACTTCAAACATTAGCTTTGTTTGATAGTATCTAAGCTACTTATTTTAACTATAAACAGCGGTTATACCCAGTATTAACAGTATAAACTGGCAAAATGACTTAATAATTGGTATAAATGCGCCCTTGAATTCTCAAGCTCGTTCACATAAATTTTCTAACAAGCAGTTGCTCCCTCGGAGCCACAATTTATGTGCAAATCAAACTCTTTAAAGGATAAGTTAATGGCCAAACAAACCATAACAGTGATCAAAGGCGACGGCATCGGCCCTAGCATTATCGACTCAGCACTTGAAATACTAAAAGCCGCAGGATGCGATTTTGATTATGAATTTGTTGATGCTGGCCTAGCTGCACTTGAAAAAACAGGTGAGTTACTTCCGCAAGACACAATCGATACTATCGCTAAAAACAAAATCACCTTAAAAGGTCCTTTAACAACGCCGGTTGGTGAAGGCTTTACTTCTATAAACGTAACACTACGTAAGCAATTTGGTTTGTACGCAAACGTACGTCCTGTTAAATCGTTTGTAGGCACAAAAGCACGTTATGATGATATTGATATCATCACTATTCGTGAAAACACCCAAGGTATGTACTCTGGCGCTGGTCAAATTGTAAGTGAAGATGGTAACGAAGCAGAAGCAAAATCTGTTATTACTCGCGAAGGCGCAGAAAAAATCGTAACGTTTGCTTACGAGCTAGCAGTACGTGAAGGCCGTAAAAAAGTAACAGCGGTACATAAAGCAAATATTTTAAAATCTACATCAGGCCTATTTTTAAAAGTAGCGCGTGAAGTTGCAGAACGTTTCCCAGAAATTGAATCAACCGAAATGATTGTTGATGCAACCTGTATGAAACTAGTAATGACGCCAGAAGAGTTTGACGTAATAGTAACCACAAACTTATTTGGTGATATTTTATCAGACCTATGTGCTGGTTTAGTTGGCGGCTTAGGCATGGCACCAGGTGCTAACATTGGCGAAGATACTGCAATTTTTGAAGCAGTACACGGCAGTGCGCCTGATATTGCAGGTAAAAACCTAGCTAACCCTACTTCTGTAATTTTAGCGTCTATTCAAATGCTTGAGCATTTAAACATGGGCGACACCGCAGAGCGCATTAGAAGTGCAGTTGCTGATGTGATTAAGTCAGGCGATCGTACTACTCGCGATTTAGGCGGCAGCCACGGTACAACAGACTTTACTCAAGCTGTTATCGACCGTTTGTAATATAAAGTACATACATAAGTACTTGTAAGCGTACTGATATAAAAAGCCAGCAATTGCTGGCTTTTTAATATTCAAAATTGCAAACCTGCATAAAACCTCCCTCCACTCACTTTAAAACCTCAAAAAACAACTAACTCCAGCACAAAAATAGCATGATGAGAAAAAATAATGCATAAAAGCCATTTCACGGTTGACATACTCCCTCAAAACCCTTAAAAATAACCACATACACAATTTTAGTTTAAAGCAGTATTAACGCTTTGTAATAGAGTAATTAATTATGAATACTATAATTCGCCTATTAGTCGTACTCGTACTGGTCTTAGTTATAAGCCCAGCGGGGATGTATTGAAAGGTGATACTGCTTTTTAAAAACCCCCGCCCCATGCGGGGGTTTTTTTATGCATAAAAATAACGGCAGAGGAATGAGGATGAGCAAACAACAATATAATGGTTCTGAACTAGTTGTTCAGGCATTAAAAGAATTAAAGGTTAAATACATATTTGGCTACCCCGGGGGGTCAGTATTAGATTTATACGATGCGCTTTTCCAGCAAGACGACATTGAACATATTTTAGTTCGTCATGAGCAAGCCGCCACACATATGGCCGATGGTTATGCGCGTGCTACTGGCGATGTAGGCGTAGTATTGGCAACATCAGGCCCAGGTGCTACAAACTGTATTACCGGCATTGCTACAGCCTATATGGACTCCATTCCAATGGTCGTGCTATCAGGGCAAGTACCTACCAACTTGATTGGTGATGATGCTTTTCAAGAAACCGATATCGTTGGTTGCTCGCGCCCTATAGTAAAGCACAGTTTTAACTGCAGAAGCACAAAAGATATCCCAACTATTTTAGCTAAAGCTTTTTATATTGCCAGCACAGGCCGCCCAGGCCCAGTGGTAGTAGAGCTGCCAAAAGACATGCTAAACCCTGAGATAAAGTTTGATTATGAATTTCCTAAATCTACCGATTTAAGAACTTACAACCCAAACACTAAAGGCCACTCAAAACAAATACGCAAAGCCGTTACCGCCATACTAGAAGCAAAAAAACTGGTAGTGTACTCTGGCGGCGGAATTGTAATTTCAAACACTTCTGAGCAATTAACTCACTTGGTAGAGTCACTAAATGCGCCAATTACCAATACCCTTATGGGGCTAGGTGGCATTTCAGGCGTGCATCCAAACTTTGTAGGCATGCTAGGTATGCATGGCACCCTTGAAGCCAATAAAGCCATGGCTAATGCCGATGTAATATTAGCATTAGGGGCGCGTTTTGATGATCGGGTCACCAATAATGTGCAAAAATTTTGTCCCAACGCCACTATAGTGCATGTAGATGTTGATCCAACGTCTATTTCTAAAACAATTAAAGCTCACATTCCGGTAGTTGGCTGTCTTGCAACCGTACTAGAGCAGCTACAAGCTGGTATTGATAAGAGCCCTATTCAAATTGATCGCAGCGCCCAAGAAGATTGGTGGCGTCAAATTATCAGCTGGCGCGAACAAAAGTGCTTAAGCTATAACACCGATGGCGATGCAATTAAACCGCAAGCCGTAATTGAAGCGGTTTATAAAGCCACCAATGGCGACGCTTATGTAAGCTCCGATGTTGGCCAACATCAAATGTTTGCAGCCCAGTATTACCCGTTTAAACATCCGCGTCAGTGGATCAACTCAGGCGGCCTTGGCACTATGGGCTTTGGCTTACCTGCAGCCATGGGTGTAAAACTTGCTTTTCCGGATAAAGAATCGGTATGTATTACTGGCGACGGCTCTATTCAAATGAATATTCAAGAGCTAGCTACGTGTTTACAATATAACTTAGCGGTAAAAGTCGTGTCATTAAATAACCGCTCTTTAGGCATGGTACGCCAATGGCAAGATATGGTGTATGGCGGGCGTCATTCATCATCTTACATGGAGTCTTTGCCTGATTTTGTTAAATTAGTAGAAAGCTACGGCCATGTAGGTATTAAAGTAAACACCCTAGATGAGTTACAACCGGCTATCGACAAAGCCATGTCGATTAACGATCGTTTAGTATTTTTAGACATTCTTGTAGACGAAAAAGAACATGTATACCCAATGCAAATTAAGTTTGGTGGCATTGATGAGATGTGGCTACGTAAAGGAGTAAAAGCATAATGCGTCGTATTTTATCTATATTATTAGAAAACGAACCAGGAGCACTGTCGCGTATTGTAGGATTATTTTCGCAGCGTGCTTATAACATCGACAGCCTAACAGTTGGCACAACGGATGATCAGTCTTTATCGCGCATTACTATTACCACTATGGGTGATGACCGTGTAGTAGAGCAAATTACCAAACAGGTAAACAAGCTTGTTGATGTACTAAAAATTATTGATTTAACCGAAATGAGTCATATTGAGCGTGAACTATTATTGGTTAAAGTATTTGCCCAAGACGAAACAACACGCGCAGCGGTTACCCGCGTAGCAGATGTATTCCAAGGGACTATTTTAGATATGGGCCGGCTAAGTTATAGCCTACAGTTAGTGAGTAGCACAGATAAAATTGAATCATTTTTAGATACGCTACGCCACGAAACCGACATTATTGAGGTAGTGCGCTCTGGGGCAGTTGGCATTGGCCGTGGCGATAAAGCCCTAAAAGCCAAATAAATAACTAAAAAGTTAATCCACCTTAATAAAGGTG
This sequence comes from Pseudoalteromonas sp. SG44-5, assembly GCF_014164175.1. Taxonomy (NCBI): domain Bacteria; kingdom Pseudomonadati; phylum Pseudomonadota; class Gammaproteobacteria; order Alteromonadales; family Pseudoalteromonadaceae; genus Pseudoalteromonas; species Pseudoalteromonas sp. SG44-5. The sequence goes on from NZ_JACJES010000003.1 coordinate 95,688, forward strand.
GATTAACTTTATTACAATTATTAAATGTAATTATAATATTAACAAGGTTGGCAAATATTTTAGGCATAAAAAAAAGGGCTAAAAGGCCCTCTTTTCATTTAATTAGATAAACCTACAATTAAAGGTTTACTTGATCTTTAAGACCTTTACCTGCTTTAAAGCTTGGGATAGTTGCCGCTGCGATTTGGATCTCAGCACCCGTTTGTGGGTTACGGCCAGTACGTGCTGCACGTTCTTTAACTGAAAAAGTACCAAAACCAACTAACGCTACTGAATCACCTTCTTTTAAAGAAGAAGTTACAGCGCCAGTAAACGCGTCAAGAGCGCGTGTAGCAGCGGCTTTAGAGATTTCTGCATCAGTAGCAATTTTTTCAACTAATTGAGCTTTATTCATTATTTGATTCCTATTCGTTATTATTTTGCCTTCGCAAAACCTATCTTTATGCATTTTTGAAGAGTTAGCAACAGCAAATTGCATTTTTTGCTTAAAATCTTATAAAATGCGTAAAATTAAAATAATTATCGGTAAAATACAGCGTGTTGAGTTAACAAAGACTTAATTTAAGTGCAATTTTAACGCAAGTTAAGCCACAAAGTCATAAGCTATATTTTTTCGATAACCAAGGTAACTTCCCCAACTTCGATACCAAACTTAACAATAGACGTACGGTTTATCAAGCGAGTTTGTGTTACCAAGTACATCCAATCATCAAAGTTTACCGTTAAAGTGCTGCCATCGTAAGGCAGTTCAACATCGTAATTCCAATGAAATACACTGCCATCACTTTTCCCTTTAGCTGTGCCTAAAACATCATCTGCAGTGCCGGTTAAACTCTTGTCATCATTGAGTGTTACTTTCCAAATACGTTTTTGAGTTTCACCATCATCATAAATAAAATCTTCTTCTATAACGCCTTGGTTGCCCTCCCAGCTTGCATGCATGTCAACCACGAGCTTGCGGGTTAATTCACCTTTATAGTCTTGTACAACGCCATAGGCTTTTAAATTTCCGCTAAAAAACGTTTTAAAGTCAAATTCTGGAGAGGTGTTATTGTAATGTTCGACATTGGGGGCAGAGCAACTTACCAATAACAGCGCACATATAGCGGCAAAGGTTACTTTTGCATAATTTAAAATCGTCATATTAATTTCCTAATAATTGCTTTCGAAGTGCGGGCTCAGAGGTATTTTCGCTCAGCCAAATCGCCAAAAAGTCAGCGGCAAAGCCAGGCTCATTAATTTCACCAATGTGTTTATCATTATGATAAAAAACACTAAGCCCTTGCTTGTCTGTTACGAGCGTTAACGACTCGCCTTTTTTTATATTTGGCCACATCGCTAATAATTTATCGCTATATTGCGTTGTTAGCTGTTTTTTACCTAAATGTTGCCACTGCTCGTTGGTCGCTTTTACTATGTCTTTAGCAGCAAAGTCACGCAAATAAGTCAGCTTAAATTTAATCGGATTATCGCCTAGCTTATACTCTCCTGTTGTAGTAAATAATGTAGCGTCGTATACATCCCAAAATAAATACTCCATCCGCGCATCCCCTACCTTCGTTAAGCTAATTTGTGCCACAGCAACACAACTCGTTGTGAGTAAACAAATACACAGTACTTTAAATATAGCGTTCATGGTAAATCCCTTCAGGTAAGTGAATAATCATACGGGAGCGGCAAGGGCGAGGATCAGCGAGTAATAAGTAATTTAAGTTTTAAATTAGCTAAAATAATTAAAGTAAATACAGCAGCCCAAAGAGCACCGTATACCAGCCAAAACTCCAATAGTGGCAGGCCTAAATTTAGCACTTCAAAGCGCGCGCCGGCCCAGTAACTTGCAGGGGAAAACACAAGGCAAATAATAAATACTTGCCAAAGTTTTAGTGAGATTAAAAAGCGCATTGAGGTGTTTATGCTAAGCAGTAATGCAAACCACAATAAGGCAAGCCAAACAGGAAATGGGGATACTTTAAACTCTAATAAGCCACTTTTAACGGCAATAAACTCGCTCAATAAAGCCAAGGGCAAAGCCACTAAAACCAGTAATGCGTCGTGCTTCTTTTGTTTTGATAAATAAAACATCAACGCAATAATAGCGCTACTAAACACAACAGAGCTTGATTCAAGCAGTAAGGATAAAAACCACACTGCTTGAAATAACACAAAATTAATAACCGAGTGCAATTTCATCATCAGTACTGATAAAACGTGGTTTACGCGCCATTAAATGCACGGTACTAGTTGCACGTGCTCTAAATGCACCTTCGCAGTAAGCAAAGTAAAATAACCACAAACGATAAAAGCGCTCATCAAATTTAGAGCTGTCTAAGTCTGGCCAGCTTTGTATAAAGCGCGTACGCCAATCGGCAAGTGTACGTGCATAATGGGCACCAATATCGTTTACGGTATGAATAACCATATCGGTATTATTTTTAATTTGTTCACTCATTTCATTTAACGATGGCAAACAACCACCAGGAAAAATATATTGCTGAATAAAATCTGAATTTTTTAAATAATGTTTATAACGCTGATCGCCAATAGTAATCGCCTGAATAAGCATAGCGCCATCATCTTTTAATAACGCACTACATTGAGTAAAAAAACTTGGTAGGTAATCGTGCCCTACCGCTTCAATCATCTCAATTGAAACCAGTTTATCGTATTGCCCTTTAAGTGAACGGTAGTCTAATTTAAGCAAAGTTATTTTATGTTCAAGCCCAAGTTGCTTCACTTTTTGTTCAACATAGTCGTGCTGCTCATCAGATATAGTCGTGGTAGTAACATAGCAGTCGTAATGAGTAGCTGCATAAATTGCGAATGCCCCCCATCCGGTGCCTATCTCTATTACCGAGTCGCCTTTTTGTAGTTCAACTTGTTCACAAATTCGTTGTAACTTATATTGTTGAGCTTGCTCTAAGGTTGCTTCTTTTTCGGGATAGACTGCACACGAATAGAGCATTTCTTTGCTTAAAAACGATTCGTATAAATCATTCCCTAAATCATAATGAGCAATAATATTTTTTTTCGAACCCGATTCTGAGTTTTTGTTTTTTAAGTGATTTAAGCGATTGACAATATTACTGAAAAAAGAAAATTTTTTTTCAAAAGCATCTAATTGATTTTGATTAATTGCAAATATTTCGATCAGCTGAGTTAAGTTATCGCAAGACCATTGTCCTAAAATATAAGACTCGCCTGCGCCCACACTACCCGACAAACAAAATGCTTTGTACATTGCTTTATTATTAACAGTAATCGTTACTTTTGCAGCTGACGATAAATCGCCAAAAGTAATGCGTTCGTTATTATCAACTAACGTTATTTGCCCTGTTTGAATCGATGAAAAGGCTTTAAATACTATTTTTTTATATAAATTAGTAAGCCAGCTTCGATTATTTTGACAACGTAAATGCGTCGCTTTTTCCATAAAATCACCTATATTATTACTCTTAAACAACATAACAACTTGCTTTATGGCTTACCTGAGTGGCCTAAAAAAGGCACTCTTTTAATAAACAACTTTAATGCTTGATAATAAATACCCTTAAAAATTGACCAAGTCATCGCCGGAAAACGTTTAAGCAACCTACTTACTTGTTGCTCAGTTAATTCGTGGCGTTTTAACCTTAGTGTAGCGTCGAATAATACCTGCTCGTCGCGTATATTTTTAATCTGTATTAATGCTTTATCCTGCGTTTGTCGAATATGCCAGTGGTAGTTCATGTCCAAGTCCATAAAAGGTGATACGGAAAAGGTTTTCTTAAAGTTCACTTTTTTTTCTAACGGAACTAAATAATAGTGGCGTTCATTCCAAGGTGTGTTGCTAACCTCTGCGATCATGTAACTAAATTTTGTATCGTTATCGCCAAAAAAATAAAAATTTACTGGGCTAAAGTAAATACCTAAACAGCGTAATTGCCCCAGCATATAAACATGGCTAAAGGTTTGTTTAACACCTAACTTTGCAAGGTGTTTGCGCGCGCGCTCTACTAACGAAAAGGTATTTAATTGCGGGTCTTTATTTAGATAGTCTGCTTGGTTAAATTTAAGAGCTTTAAAACCTGAACTGCCCAATTGGCTATGCACACCGTTTAATTGCTGTGGGTTATTTAAATCAACCCACATCATGTACAAAGGGTAACTAAAGCTATGGCTTTTAACCGCAAAACGGCGATGTTTTACATCGCCTAAATATACAGCGCTAGTCAAATTCAACCCCAAGCTGTTTGGCAACGTCTACGCCACTATGCACCCCATCTTCGTGAAAACCGTTATACCAATACGCACCACAAAAATAGCTATTATTTTTCCCGTCAATGCTATGCTTTTGTTGCTGCGCGGCTATCGATTCTTGGTTAAATACTGGGTGATGGTAAGTAAATTCACGTAATATCTTACTCTTTTCTATTCCTTGTAGATGGTTCAATGTTACACAAAACTGCGTATCTGACTGTAACCCTTGAAGTATATTCATTTGATACGTAACAACAGCCGCTTTATCGGTATTATTATTGAGTAAATAATTCCAACTAGCCCAGGCTGCTTTTCTGTCGGGTAATAAATTAGTATCGGTATGAAGCACCACTGAATTTTCGGTATAAGGAATAGCGCCCAACACTGACTTTTCTTGCTCGCTGGCATCGCCCAATAACGCTAACGCCTGATTTGAATGACAAGCAAATATCACTTTATCAAACTCGCTTTGCTCACCATTAGCAAACACTATGGTTACTTTATCGGCAGCTCTAGTTACTGATTTAATATCTGTATTGAGTTTAATTTTGTCGGCAAAGCCTCTAATTAGCGGGTTAATATATTGACGAGAACCACCGGGTATTACATACCATTGCGGCCTGTTTACTACATCTAATAAGCCATGATTAAAAAAGAATTTAACAAAAAATTCAACGCCTACATTTTGCATTTCTTTAATGCTGGTAGACCAAATAGCAGCGCCCATAGGTAAAATATAATGATATTTAAAAAAGTCGTTAAAATTATGCTCACTTAGTAGCTCACCTAATGAGTGATCGGCTTTATAGCTGCCTTGCTCGTGTATTGTTTTACATAATTTATTAAACCTAACTATGTCGTACAGTAAACGCCAAAACTTTGGTCTAAAAATATTACGACGCTGTGCAAATAAACTCGTAAAAGTATGGCCGTTGTATTCAAAACCTATTGCATCGTTATGCACACTAAAACTCATTTCTGTTTCTTGCTTATCAACGCCAATACGCGCTAATAACTTTTCAAAATAAGGGTAGGTTCTGTTATTAAATACAATAAAACCAGTATCAATAGCGTGTTCAATACCATCAACTTGCACATCAACCGTAGCCGTGTGGCCACCAATGTAATTGTTTTTTTCAAATAGCGTTACATCATAGTGCTTATGCAATAAATGCCCACAGGTTAAACCTGAAACGCCAGTGCCAATTATAGCTATTTTTTTCAACGCGCTAGTCCTTTTGCAATTTTGAGCCACAGCGGCAATGGTAATATGCGCAGTGCTTTTAATATTAGTGTAAAACGATACGGAAAATGCACTTCTTTACGACGCTTGTGTATGCCTTTTATCATGTAGTCTGCCGCTTTTTGCGCTGTAACGGCCATAGGCATAGGAAAGTCATTTTTATTAGTTAGAGGGGTTTTAACAAAACCAGGATGCACTAAGGTTACATCAACGTCATTTAAATCAATTGCTAAGCTTTTAGCCAAGTAGCTTACACCCGCTTTAGAAGCGCCATACGCCTCTGAGCGCGGTAATGCTAAATAGGTTACACTTGAGCTGACTAACACCAGCTGGCCACCACTATTTATTTTAGGTAATAAAGCTTCTAAGCAATACCCCATAGCCAGTAAATTAACGCTAATGACTCGCTCAAATAAGGCGCTGTCAAAATTTCGTGCATCGTCAACGTATTCGCAGTTACCAGCATTGAGTATGACCCGATCAAAATGAGCAAAGCCAATGGTAGCAGATTTTATTTGTTGTAAATTTGTGGCATCAAATTGGCAGGTTTGAATGTTGTTATGCTTAGCAAGCTCAGCTAACTTTTCGCTGTTACGACCGCAAGCAATAACAGTATCGCCTTGCTCGGCATATTTTATTGCTAATTGTTCGCCAATACCTGAGGTAGCACCGGTAATAAGTGTGATCATAATTAGCCCGCCCTTTTATCTATAAGCTTAATAATACGGCCTAATAAAGGAATATGCTTATACAGTAGCTCGCCTACGTTAAAATAGTCGCGGTGCTCAATTATTTTGTCACCGTTAAATGTAAGCTTACTGTGCCCCTGCACAGTAATGGTGTTTCCTGAGGCTAATTTAGGATGCACATAATGCATACTCCAATACACAAAGGCGTTATTGGCAACACTAAATGAGTCGGTTATATCAAACTGGCAATGCGTAACATTGCTATACAAATTAGCAAAGTATTTGCGCAGCTCAACAATGCCATTAATGTTGTGCATTGGGTCGGTAAATTGTATATCGTCGCAGTAAATTTCACTTAATAAATCAAGGTTACTATTATTAAGTTTTTGATATATATCTACAAACTTATCTACTGGTAACTGGTTATCCATATCATACCTTAAATGCTGCTAGGGCACGCTCTCGCGCCGCTTTATGATCAACAATTGCTGGCCAATAACACGAATCACTTTGCCCCAATGAGGCTAAATAGCTATGTGGAAAGTGAATGTGTTTATCTGGCACGTTTTCAAGCTCTGGTATGTATTTACGAATAAATTCGCCGTTTGGATCAAAGCGTTCACTTTGTCTTATAGGATTAAAAACTCTAAAGTAAGGCTGTGCATCACACCCCGTACTTGCCGCCCACTGCCAACCACCATTATTAGAGGCCAAATCGCCATCTATAAGGTGTTGCATAAAAAAACGCTCGCCTTTGCGCCAATCTATAAGTAGGTGTTTAGTTAAAAAGCTAGCAACCACCATGCGTAAACGGTTATGCATCCACCCGGTTTGCAAGAGTTGCCTCATCGCAGCGTCAACAAGCGGGTAACCTGTGCGGCCTTCGCACCATGCTTTAAATTCGTCATCGCTGCTACGCCAAACTACCGCGTTATACTTTTCGTTAAAATTATCGCCACGCGAAAGCTTTGGAAATTGCGCAATTAAATGCCGATAAAATTCACGCCAAATAAGCTCATTAACCCAAGTAAAGGTTTTGCTTTTTGAAGTGCTTAAAATATCCGGGTAGCGCTGCTGTATATTTATTAATAATTGCTTAGTACTAATAATACCTAGCGCTAAATAAGGGCTAAGGCCTGAGGTGCCTTTAATACTGGGAATATCACGGTGATCGTCGTAACTTGTTAGTTTATCGCAAATAAAGTTATCGACCACAGTGGCCAATGTTTTATCATCAACGGGCCATTTTTCAGAGCTGCTATCGCCTTTGAGTAAATTTGTTTCGTTTTTGCTTAACTGCGCACCGCCGCTAACGTGCTCTACAGACCACTGCGGCAAAGAAAAATGCACCTCAATGTACTGTTTTAACCAAGCGCGCTTAAATGGCGTAAATACTTTGTACATTTCGTTGCTTTGGTTTTTAACGCTGCCTACCGGGGCAATTAAATCGCCTTCGTACAAGGTAAACGTAATAGAAAGCTCATCGCACTTTGCTAAAATGGCTTTATCGCGGTTTACTTCGTTTAGTTCATACTCGGTATTGGCAATTACATGCTTAACATTATTAGCCTTACAAAAATCAATGAGTTGAGTTTCGCAATCAGCAAAGTCTGGCGCATCAATAATGTGTAAGGTAATGCCGTGATCAGCAAGTTGCTGGTGCAGGTAAGTAATGCGACGTTTAAGTAAGTCAATTTGTATTGGCGCTGCTTGATGCTGCTGCCATTGTTTTTCGCAGATAAAAAAAATAGCGTGGTTAGCGCCATTATTAAGCGCTTGAATTAGCGCCTCATTAGAAAAAAGGCGCAAATCGCGCCTAAACCAAAATAATGTGTTCATTAAATACCGTAGCGTAGTTTTAATTCATTAGGATAAGGATTAAAAAATACTTGTTTTTCAAGATACTCGTTTGGGTGCACCTTTAAATGATGCTTTAGCAAAGTAAGTGGCACGTAAAGAGGCACTAAACCATCGCTGTATTCATCAATTGCTTCTCGCATTTCTTGTTTTTCGACTGACGATAAATCTTTTTTAAAGTAGCCCTGTAAATGCATTAAGGTATTACAATTATTTTTGCGTGAGGCTGGCTTTTTAAGTCCATTCATCAAACCTAAAATGTACTTATCAGCAAGCTCGGTTACGTCATCACCTAAAAACGTGCCTAACAAATGACCTAGATCGCGGTAAGCTTGGTAATTATGCGCCATTAACAAGTATTTATATTGCGCATGAAACTGGGTTAAGCGATGAACGTTCAGTGGCTGCTGTATTAATTTTTGCCAATTTTTAAACGTATACACTCGCATTACAAAGTTTTCACGCAAGTGCATGTCGTTTAAACGGCCATTTTCTTCGCACGGTAATAATGGATTGTGCTTCATTATTTGCTCTGCAAAAAAGCCAACACCTTCTGATGTGTTACCAGTTCCCGCTTCATTGTATATTTTAATGCGCTCCATGCCACAGCTTGGGCTTTTAGCACAAAACACAAAGCCGCTTAACTCTTTCGCTTGTTCGGTAGCTACTTTAATACCGTAAGCAGTAAGTTGTGGTCCAACGTCGCCAGAACCATCAGGGCGACACACTTTTATTGTATCGCCTACTCGTACTTGGCGAATAGTTGGCCTTGGAATAGGTAAACCTACCGCAACCTCTGGGCAAAAGCGCGTATATTCAACATGCTTTGCAAACTCATCCATACAAAAGTTTGAGCGTTTATGGCCTGTGTCAAAACGCACTTTTTCGCCTGCTAGGCATGCACTAATGCCTATTTTAATTGTATCAGCTTGCATAATATCCCTAATAAACTGTATATATTAGTAAATTAAATTACCAATTGGGTTAAGTAACTTACTCAGCCCTTTATTAAAATGTAGCGCACTACTGACTACTGTAAAGCATAAACAACCTTCTTTTGTTACCGGTGTGTGCAGATGGCTGCCATCTTGCCAAATAAAATCACCCGGTACGTAGCTACCCTCTTCGTCGCTAAACTCGCCGTTTAGTAACAAAGTAATCTCAAATCCGGTATGAGTATGCTCTGGTATTTCTCCACCCGCAGCAATGTGCAATAAGCTGGTACGTAATGGGCCATCATCTAGGGCAACGCGCGAGCGGGCTAGTTTGCCAACTTGAGTAAATTTGCTGTGCGAAATACGTGTTAAAGCACGCGGCAGTTGATAGTTTTGCTGGTTTATTTCAACAGCAATTGGTTCAACTTCGTATACTTCATCAATACTGGTATCGCTGGTTATTAAATCAAATAAGCTTGAGCTTTCTTGCTCAAAATAACCACTAGTATCATCCTTAGCCTCTGAAGGTAATGCATCGTTAAACACTTCAGCTGCATTATCAGCTTCAAGCTTTGTTACTTTTTCTTGGCATACTGGGCACATATCTACGTGTATAGACACAGCTAAACTTAACGATGCGCTAAGTGATGCACTGCAATATTGTGTCAGTAAAGTATCACTCGGGTGATGTTTAATCATGCTGATCTCCCATTTCATTACGTAATTTTTGCAAGGCTAAACGTAACCGTGATTTTACCGTGCCTACTGGAATATTAAGTTGTTGTGCAAGTTGTTCTTGCGACATATCTTGAAAATAAACACCTCTTACTACTTCCCGCTGAGCTACTGGTAGCTTTTCAAGGTAGCGTTTAATTTGTTTATCTTCTAAATGATCTGTGTATTCGTGATGCGTATTTTGCGATTCGTTCAATAACGGCCAAATATCTTCGCTGATGTTTTCTTCTTTATTGCTTTTCATTTTGCGCAGCATATCAAACGAAGCATTTCGCATTACCGTGTAAACCCAAGTAGTCGCAGCCCCTTTGTCACTATTGTACAAATGTGCTTTACGCCAAACCGATGTTAGTGTTTCTTGCACTAACTCCATTGCTTGAGCTTCAATACCAAATTGCTTGATACCAAAACGTTTAATTTTTGGCGAAAAATATTCAAATAAATAAGCAAATGCTTTTTTATCGCGGCTTTGTGCAACATCAATTAATGCTTGCATCAATTCCTTACTTGGCGTTTCTGGCATGGCAGTGTACTTACCTGTATTAGGTTCACAACGTAATGATTGTTGTTGACTTACCATAGTAATTTATCCCGTTATTGCTTTAGTACATGTAAATACGGGCAATAATTAAATAAGGATCAAATTAAATTAGGCAAATTCGTTATTAATCACAGTATGGAGGAAACTTAGTAAGTTATCAAAGTTAGTTTCAAACGCAAGTTGCTGTTTTTTCTCAATAGATATAGGTAACAGCTCAAGCCATCGAGCAGCAACCCAAGTAAGCTTGTCAAAATAGGTTTGTTTATATAATGAACTAAGCTCTGGGTTATTAGTGAACACTTCACGCAGCGTATCTTGTAGGCGTTTATGCTCGCCAATATTATTGTTTGCCTCTGTGTACCAATAAGGCGTATTACAGTTCGACACTAAACCGTAGCGCAGTTCTTGCTCGTCTTGAAACACATCGTTTATTTGCACACTTTGAGTAGCACATACATCTATAAGTAGCATGCCATTATCATCTTGATCAAAGTCAATAATGTTCATTAGGCAACCTTGGGCGCTGATATTAAATGGCGTGTCGTGCTCAAAACTACAAAGCACAAATCCAATGTTTTCTTTTAATGCGCTTTTAACCATATTTAAATAGCGAGGTTCAAATATGCGCAAACGCGTATAACCGTCAGGGAGGATAAATAAGGGTAATGGAAAAATCGCACGTTTCATAAAGTCTACTTGTTTAAAACATTCTGCCTTCATTTACGTGCGCTTTAACTAAGTCGATCAGCTTTTATTAAACCAATGTTAAATATTAAACCACGCTCCCATACTTTTAAGTAATTGCACCGAATAATAAGCGCTGATCATACTTACAACCGGCGCCAGCATTAAAGCAAATAATCCAAATTCACTGCTCATAGGGTTATTCCTTATAATTGACGTATATTATTGCACTGGTTTAACGGTATTTTCGGTTTTAATTTCAGCTTGAATATCGGTAATTAATGGCTCACTTAACCAGCTATTAAGCATAGTTTCGGTATTAAAAGTAAGCGTGTCTTTTATTGAGTTTTCAAGCTCTATGGTGGTTTGCGATATATAGCTGGTAATTGTTTGTGTGAGCATATCAGTTACATCAAGGTCAACTTCGGTTGCGTTTGCTTGCAACGAACCTAATACTAATAAACTTGCCATAGCGATTTTAATTGAATGTTTCATAATGGATTTCCTTGTTTGTGTATTGTTTCGACTCAATTACATATTCAAGGGATGTGCCACACTAAATTAAAAATATAACCCATTGTTTATAAAATACATTTAAATAGTAGTAGCCGAAAATGAAATTCAGCGTTGGTTAATATAACTAATTAATTTAACTTTTCAGCTAAATTTTAGTTAATATAACACGCTGTATTTATGCGCCAATACCGCTGTTTATTTAACCGCCTTTCTACCTAACCTGTAAGCATCTACTATGCTCAAAAACCAAATAGCCAACATTAAGTAAATATACTGGTATTGCCCTAATGCTGCACAGTGCGGTGATGGGTGCTTTACTGCAGCCAAAATATCATCAAAGCTAGCACCGCCCCTTGTGTTTACTATGCCATTAGCTATGCATTGCGCCATTGCATACACCTCTTGTAAAGTTAACAGTAGTAAAACCGAAAATACTCCCGCAAAAATAGCGCCTATTAAATGCTTTTTTAACGCAAAGTGCCCAGCACCTGGGTAAATTAAAGCGCTAAGTAATGCTGCTTTAAAGCTTTTTTGCATAATTTTCCTTTAAGTAACAGTTGAGTGTTCAGTCTATTTTGTAGTAAAACATATTGAATTAATGAGCCTTTAAAGCAAGCGAAAGTTTGCCCTTATGTTTGCTTATAATAATTGAAAGATTCAGCGTACACACGTACACTGAAAACAATTAAAAGTGGTAGGATCAGTTATGTCATCGAATGCGCCCTATTCGCGTAAAGAAGAACAGCTCAATGTAATTAGCCATGCAATAGGTGTGTTATTTGCTTTCTGGGTAATGTGGGATCTGTTTAATCAATCAAGTAGCACTAAAGGCTATATAAGTGCAACGATTTATAGCGCCAGCATCTTTATTTTGTTTTTATCATCTACTTTATATCACGCCAGTGTACAACCTAGGCTCAGGGCATTTTATAAAAAGTGCGACCACTGCGCTATTTATATTCTTATTGCCGGTACTTACACTCCCTTTTTACACCTGTCGTTAACGGGTGTTTGGTCTTGGGCAACCCTCACCTTTATTTGGTCGGTGGCACTTGCTGGCGTAGCGTATAAAGTTTTAGTTCACAATGGTAATAAAAAAGTCTCCCTTGCCACCTACTTACTTATGGGATGGTTTGCACTCGCCATTATTTATCCGCTTTACTTAGTTATTAATGTAAACGCATTATATTGGCTACTCGCCGGCGGCATTTTTTACAGCCTAGGCACAGTATTTTACAGCGCCAAAAACACCCAATTTAGCCACGCCATTTGGCACTTATTTGTTATTGCCGGCTGCGTTTGTCACTATGTAGGTATTAGTCGTTATGTGTATTGAAAGGAAAGCGTCCTCTGATAAAGCCGATAAAATCGTGAATAAGGTTTATTTTATTTATTAAATTGATGCTTAGTTTAGCCAATTATTTAAGCCAATCTATAATGCAAAACGCCTAGATTAATTGATGCTGCCTTTTTTCGTTGGGTTCACTGCGCCTAAACCAACCTACGTAATTTCATATTAAAGCTATTGTTGTGGGGGAGTGTTCAGCAATAATAAATTTTAAATACGCTACACTGTTTATTAATTCTACCTCTCCTAATTATGGTAAGGAAACCACACCATGGCGTTTGAATACTTTCATTTTATGAGTTTAATTGGGGTGGCCTTTTTTGCTATATCGGGCACTTTATTAGGCCACGAAAAAAACATTGGAGGTTTTGGTGTTGTAGTTGTAGGCTCAGTTACTGCGCTTGGCGGCGGTACACTGCGTGATATATTATTAAATCAGCCAGTGTTTTGGATTGCAGAGCCCGATTATTTATACGCCACCTATGGCGCAATATTTATTGCGGTGGTGTTTATTCGCCATTTACCGCACGTATCTAATTATTACATGCTGCTAGTTGATGTATTAGGCATGGCTATATTTAACATTGTCGGCATTGAAAAGTCGTTAATTGAAGGCACTACCATGATAGTTGCCATTACCATGGGTATGACTACCGGTATATTTGGCGGGCTAATGCGCGATGTAATTTGCAGAGAAATTCCGCTAGTAATGCGCGAAGAGCTGTATTCTACTGCGTGTCTGTCGGGCGGTTTAACTTATGCAGCGTTGTTTTTACTCGGAGTGTCTTATATATGGTGTATTTTAGGCTCCTTGTTTATTACCGTATTTTTACGTTTGGGCGCGCTGCATTGGGGTTGGCAGCCAAACATATTTAGAAAAAGAACAGTTAAAAATAAATAACGCTAAAAATTAACCGCTTTGTGTTTCGCTTTAGCGGCAGCTTATGCTCTACCTGCCGCTAAAATAAAATCAACGTGAAATATATAACATGAACTCTGATTAAGAGATTTTCAGTGAAAACAAGGCGAATTAACGCACCAATAGCTAGCCTATTGCAAGTAATTTTAACGTAGTTAGCGCCGAAAATAGCTGCTTGAGATAGATTTGTTATCCATAGTTCAAGTTATGCTGGGTATTTTAATTGTACTGCCTACTTTAACGGGCTTGGGTAGTTGGCAAAATTGCTGCTCTATTACCTTTAAACGCTCTAGCACCTCACTTGGAAATGGAGATACTCGCCTGGTTGCTAAATCAATATGCAAATCTAAGTGCTCGCCCGCAGCGGCGCGATACCCTTTATTGGTGCAATATATTTCATGAAATGTATGAATACGTTTTTCATCAACGTACAACAGCCAAGACACAACCTCAATTTCATCGCCTTCGCACAACTCCCTTTCAAAAATACAATGGCTCTCTACTAATGCTTTGCTGCAGTTATTTGCATAACGGTATCGCTCACCTAAATCCAGATGTTCGGTAAAATCTATATGCGCATCGTAAATAACTAAACCATAATATTTTGTATTCATATGGCCGTTAAAATCAACCCACTGGGTGGGCACTGTGGCTGAATATTTTTTAAATGGGTAGAGCGACATTTTACTTCCTTTTAGGGTAACGATAAGGCTTAAGTTGCTATTGCTGTATTAACCAAACACTGAAAACTGGCTGTGTAATTACATTAAATAGCCGTCCTGTTGGTTGTTATTCGTTAGCGGAAAATTGATTTATATTAAATATTGAGCAGCACCAATTTCAGCATTTAATACTGTAAACCAAGCTAAATCACATAACATCCTCCATTTGTGTTAACATTATTTTCTTATGTGGGCGTTTTTGCTTACATTATTCTTTACTGATGATCGTATCAGCTATTTTTTGCTACTAGTTTTATTAAGCTATTTTATAAAGTTTTTAGTAGCCCTCTAATTATTTACGTGCGTTTTTAACTGCGTAAAATAAATAATAACCGTCACCTTATTACCTCTATTGTAATGACGAGTGACGCGGCGAAGGAGTCAAAATGTTTCAGTTTAGTACCAGCACTATACTGCTGGTTTTATTTGCTTTTTATGGTTTAACCTTTTTATTCACGCTAAGTATTGGCAAAAAACAAGAAAATGCCGATGGCTATATGGTTTCCAACGGATCCGTTGGATTTAGCATGTCTGCAGCGAGTATGACAGCCACATGGATATGGGCAGCATCGTTTTATGCTGCTGCAAGCTCGGGGTACAAATATGGTTTATCGGGGGCAATCCATTACGGTTTTTGGGGCGCACTGATGATTTTATTTATTTACCCCTTTGGTAAGCGCTTTAGAGAGCTTGCGCCAAATGCGCGTACCTTAGCCGAAATTATGCATGCGCGGCATGGCAGTGCTAGCCAAATGATTTTAGCCTCCTCAAACATAGTCGGCAGTATAATTAGTTTAATGGTTAACTTTACTGCAGCCGGTGCGCTGGTAGATATTTTATCACCACTGAACTTTACCGAAGGGGTATTAATTGCAGGCTCTGGCGTGCTTATATACACTTTTTGGTCGGGGTTTCGCTCCTCGGTTTTTACCGATTTTGGCCAGTTAATGGCTATGATGCTCGCCGCTGTGGTTATTATTCCTATGCTATTTTTTGAGCTCGACGGCCCCGACTTATTTACTCAAGGCATGAGTAATTTAACAATAGAACAAGCTGACTTTTTCTCTACTACTGCCATTTTAGAGCAAGGCGCGCCTTTTTTTGTTGCAGTTCTTGCATACGCTATTGGTAATCAAACTATTGCCCAACGCTTATTTGCTGTACGCGAAGACTTAATAAAACCGAGCTTTATTACCGCAACCATAGGTTATGGCTCTATTGTTATAGGCTTAGGTATGCTGGGTTTACTGGCGTTACTAGCCGGCGTGCAACCTATAGACGGTGATTTAAATAACCTCATTCCACAGATGGCCGCCACCTACCTGTCACCTGTAATGGTATTAGTATTATTTGTGATGATTATTGGCTCGCTTTCATCCACCGCCGATTCTGACTTGTCAGCCTTATCGGCAATTATAATGACCGACGTATACGGTAAACATTTAAGTAAAAACAACCCTAATCCTAAAAAAATGCTTTGGGTTGGCCGCTTTACCATGGTTGTTGCCACCATGTTAGGCGTTATATTTGCAAGCCTTAAACTCGATATTCTCTCAATGCTAATTTTTGTTGGCGCACTGTGGGGCGCAATTGTGTTTCCGGTTATTTCTAGCTTATATTGGAATAAGGTGACAAATCTGGCGTTTACTGCCGCGGTAACCGGCGCGTTTTTACTCTTTATTATCGCACGCTTTGAGTGGCTGGAATTAACTGGCGCTGTCGCGTTGTTTTTTGAAGTAATAGCAAGCGTAGGCGGCGGTGTTGTTATTGGCTTAATGTGTTTTGGCTTTTTTGGCCGCACTGCGGGGTTAATTTTGGGCGCAATAACAGCCGTAATACTACTGTTTTTTACTTTAGGTTTTTTACGCGACTATATTGTATTGCTAAGCTCACTGACCGCTTACGGTGCCAGCGCTATTATTTGTGTAGTGCTTACCTTAACCAGCAACAAAAGCACGTTTGATTTTGCTTTAATTAAGCAACGTGTTGTTGAATTTAGTGACAATAAATAAGGAAAAATTATGTCTACAACATTACTTACTATTTATGTATTAATTTGGCCTGTGATTGCCTTTGGTGTATTTGTTATTTTACTTTGCTCACTTATTAAAGATCTTAAAAATGCGAAACAAAAAGGCAAAAACTTAGTGTAAAGCATGCACTTTACACGCAAACTAGGGCAAGCATTTAACTTGCCCTTTTTTATTGCGTTAAGCACTTAGTTATAAACACTTTAACGCTAGCACTATTTTAACAGCGCACTCATTAAGTAAGTGGCTAAGTAAACAGCAGGCAGATTAAACTTGTTATATTACTGCCATTGGTACACACGCATATTCACTCGCTCATTTTTAAATGCAATGCCTTCTAATAACAGTTTTTGTCGTTGCTCTTGATATTTATTACTGCCTATAGGAAACGATATTTTACCTTGGCTGTTTACTACTCTATGCCAAGGAATTGTTGAGTCGTTGGGCATTAGCTTTAATAACCGCCCCACTAAACGCGCATTTTGCGGATACCCCGCAATAGCGGCTACTTGCCCATAACTTGCAACTTGCCCTTTAGGAATACTACCAATAACGGTATAAATAAGCGTTTCTTTATCAATTTCCATGTTTTTTCAAATACGCCTGGCTAAGTTGAGTAAACTGCTGCCAAATAGTACGTGCTACTGGCCCATGATGGCTAGAGTGCTGCCTAAAAACGCGAATTTGCGTACTAAATTCATGCTCGCGATCAGTTATGCTGACTTTTTGTAATAACCCCGATTTAATTTCTTCAGCGCAATGCTCTAAGCTGATCATAGCCCAACCAGCGCCCGATAGTAAAAACGATTTTAAGCTCGATATATCGTCAATTTTCATCATTGCTGGGCCTTTAGAATAAGACAACCTATCACTGTCTATACTCAGGCCGCTTTCAAACATGGCTAAACACGGGTACGACTGTAATTCACTGTAGCTAAGTGTGTTGGGTATAATATTTTTTGCGCTAACAATACCAATGTCGAGCTTGCCTATGGGCAAGCTTTCTAAATCGCCGGTAGCATGAAACAAGTCAAACCAAGGGCCTATGCCAAGCTCTGCTTGGCCATTATTAACTTGCTCCAACGAAATAAAGCGTTTACCACTGGTTAAACTAAACTCAGTGCTATTAAATACTCTAAAAGTATTACTTATGATCTCATTGTAGCTTTGCACATGGCATATTTGTTCATAACAAATTCTAAATTGCGCTTCATTGCCCAGTGCTAGCTCTTTTGCAAGTTGTGCAAGCTCTTCGTTGTTATTGAGTAGTTGCTTAGCTTGGCGGTGAAAAATCCGCCCTTTTTCGGTTAATTGTAAACGGTATTGCGAACGGTCGAGTAGCGCAAAGCCTATTTTTGCCTCTAAACTTTTAATTGCTAACGTAAGCGCTGGCTGCGTTTTGTGTAGTTTAAGTGCCGCTGCACTTAAGCTTGCGCTTTGTACAATGGCGTCTAATATTTGTAGCTGGTTGAGTTTCATAGCACTGCCAATAACAACATAAGTAAAACTTATTGAGTTTTTAAAATTTAATGAATTTTATTTTATATGTTTGCGGAGTATGCTGCACTGACTTTATTTAGCTTTTAATTTTCATGGAGAAAATATGCACCTCTTACGTCTATGTGTAGTAACGACGACTTTACTTGGTTTAATAGCCTGCTCTGAGCCTGAGCCGCAAGTAAAAGAAGAGCCAATACGCCCGGTAAAGTTATTTAATATTGGTCACGATTCGCAAGTTAACATTCGCAGTTTTCCTGGTGAAGTAGTTGCAAATCAAGGCTCTTACCTTGCATTTAGAGTAAGTGGTGAGCTGGTTGAGTTTCCGGTATTAGCGGGTCAGCATGTAAAAAAAGGACAACTATTAGCTAAGTTAGACCCTGAAGATTTTCAGCTGCAATATAATGAGCGTAAAGCCCGCTACGAGCTGGCTAAATCACAATTAGGGCGCATTGAACAACTATTCGAAAAACGCATTACCAGCCAATCAGAGCTTGATCAGGCTATTGCTAACAAGCAAGTTGCCGAATCGGCCTTTAAAATTGCACAAACGAATGTGGAATATAGCCAACTTAGAGCGCCATTTGCGGGTACTGTTGCAAAAGTGTTTGTAAAAAACTTTGAAAGTGTACAAGCAAAGCAAAATATACTGCGTTTAGAAACCCGCGATTTAATGGATGTTGAAATTCAAGTACCTGAAAGAATTGTGGCGCGCTTTATTAAAGGAACTCAATACCAACCAACGGTTATTTTTGACGGCTATCACGATAAAAAATACACACTCACACTTAAGGAGTGGGACACCCAAGCAGATCCCGCCACATTAACGTATAAAGTTGTGTTTTCGCTGCCTGTTCCAGAAGATTTTAACTTACTTGCCGGTATGACTGGCCGCGTACTTATCGATTTAAGTAAAGTAACGCAATCACAAACCGCTTACACTATTTTGCCCAACGAGGCGGTGTTTTCTGATCCGCAGCAATCTATTAGTAACAACGCTTATGTATGGTTATATAACGAGCAAACCGGCCAAATACATAAACAAGCAGTAAAAGTGGGCCAATTACACCGCGATGGCATTGAAGTACTCAGTGGGATTACAGAAGGACAGCAAATTGTTTCTGCCGGTGTACATTCATTAAAAGAAGGCATGCAAGTACGCCCATGGAATAAAGAGCGAGGTCTGTAATTATGAGCTTTGCACAACTATCTATAGAGAAAAAAGTTATTAGTTGGATGTTTACCCTACTGCTACTTATTGGCGGTGGTGTTTCTTATTTTGACTTAGGGCAATTAGAAGACCCTGAATTTACGTTAAAAAAAGCCATGGTTATCACCATGTATCCTGGCGCGTCGCCACAGCAAGTAGAGGAAGAAGTTACCTTCCCTATCGAAAATGCGATTCAGCAATTACCTTACGTTGATTACGTTACCTCTATTTCGTCAAATGGTAAGTCGCAAATTACCGTAGAAATGAAAAGTAACTACCGAAAACAAGAGTTAAGACAAATTTGGGATGAAATGCGGCGTAAAATTAACGACCTCAACCCATCTTTGCCCAGTGGTGTATACGCTAGTAAAATTATTGATGACTTTGCTGATGTTTACGGCGTAATGTATTCAGTAACCGGCGACGGCTATTCGTACGACGAGCTTAAAGACTACGTAGACTACCTTAAACGCGAACTAGTACTGGTTAAAGGCGTAAGTAAAGTAACTATTGCGGGGGAGCAACAAGCGCAAGTAATGGTTGAAATTTCTACGCAAAAACTTGCTCAATTAGGTATAGCGCCTAGTCATATTTATCAATTATTACAATCGCAAAATACGGTTTCTAACGCAGGTAAAATTAGGGTCGGCAGTGAGTCTATTCGCTTACATCCTACTGGCGAGTTTAAAGATGTAAAAGAGTTAGAAACCCTGCTTATTTCTAAATCGGGTGCCAGCGAGCTAATTTATTTAGGTGATGTAGCTAAGGTATATCGCGAGTACGCCGAAGTGCCCAACAATATTATTCGTTACAACCAACAACAAGCATTGTTAATTGGCGTGTCGTTTATGTCGGGCGTTAATGTTGTTGATATAGGTAACGACATTGACGCGCATCTTGCGTCGCTTGAGTACCAGCGGCCACATGGGATTAAAATTAATGCTGTTTATAACCAACCAAACGAAGTAGAAAAATCGGTAAACGGTTTTATAGTTAGCTTAGTTGAAGCGATTGCTATTGTAATTATAGTGTTACTGCTGTTTATGGGGGTTAAAAGCGGGCTATTAATTGGCGGTATTTTACTGCTTACCGTTTTAGGTACTTTTATTTTTATGAAGTTATTTGCTATAGATTTGCAAAGAATTTCGTTAGGTGCGCTAATAATCGCACTTGGTATGCTTGTTGATAATGCCATTGTTGTTACCGAAGGTATTTTAATTAACCTCAAACGTGGGCAAACTAAGCTAAGAGCCTCTATTAATATTGTTGAACAAACTAAGTGGCCATTACTTGGGGCAACTGTGATTGCGATTACTGCATTTGCGCCGATTGGTTTAAGCTCCGACGCCAGCGGTGAGTTTGCCGGTAGTTTATTTTGGGTATTACTTATTTCGCTTTTATTAAGCTGGATCACTGCCATTACCCTCACACCATTTTTTGCCAACTTAATGTTTAAAGAAACGCAATTAAACGCTGATGGCGAGCAACAGTATGACGACCCATATCAAGGTTTTATATTCACCAGTTACAAAGCCAGCTTAAACCTTGCTATGCGCTTTAGAAAAAGCACTTTAGTTTTAATGTTAGTACTGTTATGTAGTGCTGTTGTTGGTTTTGGCGCTGTAAAGCAATCATTTTTTCCGGCATCTAATACGCCAATGTTTTATGTCGATTATTGGCAAGAACAAGGCGCTGATATTCGCTCAACGCTTGAGGGGATTAAAAAGTTAGAAGCATTTTTACAGCAAAACCCGCTCGTTACTGAAATAACCAGTACTGTAGGCCAAGGTGCTCCGCGCTTTATGCTTACCTATGCTCCTGAAAAATCATACCCCGCGTACGGGCAATTAATTATTCGTGTAGCTGACCGTGAAGCAGTTGCCACTGTTATGCAAAAAGTACGAGACTTCGCACAGCACAATCCGGTTGCCGCACAGCTTAAAGTTAAACCTATGGAAATAGGCCCTTCAACTGATGCAAAAATAGAAGCGCGTTTTTCTGGCCCAGATCCTGTTGTACTTAGAAAACTATCTGCTCAAGCCAAACATATCATAGCGCAAGATACAGGTTCGCATAATATTCGTGATGATTGGCGGGCACGTACCAAAATGATCCGCCCACAGTTTAACGAACAAAAAGCGCGTCGTTTAGGTATTAGTAAATCAGACCTTGATCAAGTATTACTTACTAACTTGTCGGGTAAGCAAGTAGGTGTATATCGTGATGGCACCCAATTACTGCCTATTATTGCGCGCTCTCCTGCTAACGAGCGCTTAAACGTAGAAAGTGTACACGACCTACAAATTTTCAGCCCAGTATTGGGGGTGTTTATACCGGTTACTCAAGTTGTTGATGAGTTTGTAGTTGAATGGGAAGACAGCTTGATTATGCGCCGCGATCGTAAGCGCACTATTACCGTTATGGCTGACCATGATGTACTAAGTGACGAAACGCCGGCTAAACTATTTGCACGCATTCGCACCGATATCGAAAACATTGAGCTGCCACGCGGTTACGAAATGCAATGGGGTGGCGAATACGAGTCATCGAGTAAAGCTAAAAAAGCTATCTTTGGCTCATTGCCGATTGGTTACTTAGCTATGTTTGCAATTACAGTATTGCTGTTTAACTCTGTTAAGCAGCCTTTAGTTATTTGGGCTACTGTACCACTGGCAATTATTGGGGTAAGCGCTGGGCTATTGGTCATGAATGCGCCGTTTAGCTTTATGGCATTATTAGGATTACTAAGCTTAAGCGGTATGTTAATAAAAAATGGCATAGTATTAGTGGATCAAATAAATCTTGAGTTATCTGAAGGTAAAGCGCCATACCAGGCGGTATTTGATTCAGGAGTAAGCCGTGTACGCCCTGTTGCTATGGCAGCAATAACCACTATATTGGGGATGATCCCACTATTATTTGATGTGTTTTTTCAATCAATGGCGGTTACCATTATGTTTGGCTTAGGTTTTGCTACCATATTAACTTTAATTGTAGTGCCTGTGCTTTATACCATTATATATAAAATTGAATATCAGCCACTTAAAACTCGAATTAAATAAAGCAAATAAGCTTTTAGTAAATTAATAAACGCAGCTAAAGCTGCGTTTATTTTATATACCACTTTATACCTGCCTTATAACTGCCTACTCTTAGTAATAAAGTACCATTGTGATTATGCCGCTCAAAAAACATCGTTTTTCTTATATTTTATATACATACAAACATTTTAAATATCTGGTATTTTGTTTTAATAATGCTAATGTAACTTTAAGGTTAATCATTTTAAGGACATGAGAAAATAATGAGACTATCCCTAACTCAATCAGCAGCAAGTATATTGTATTTAGGTTTTATCCAATTTTTCCTTGTTGTTGCATTTTTGGGGGCTTTAGAAAGTGTTGTTGTTACGCAAAGCTTAATGCCGGTTATTTCTCTGCAACTTTCTTTGACTGCGTTAGCCTTAGCTATTTTATTGGCTTTTTTACCTAAGGTTTTACCTACAAAAAAAATTAAATATCTCATACCTATATTACTCATTACCGGCGCTATGTTGTTTATTAACTTTGAGCTAAGTTTGTGGCGACACGATAGCAGTAGCTGGTTTTGGGACAGCCATAACCCTTTTATCTCATCTTTTAGTGCTGTAATGGTATTTGTGTTTTTTTTAGCTTTAATTACAAAAATTAAAAACCCAATTACTACCGTTAAAGGCTCTATAACCGCTAAAGTAATTACATTTTTTGCTATTTTTATTGGCATAACACTTTGGCATGTTACCGCGGTTCAAACAGTAACTAACGCAGCAGTAGATGCACAAAATAAAATTAAGTTTGTTGAAACTATACTCAATAAAAACCTCGAAAGTCATATCACATCACTTACTCGCATAAAAACACGTTTAGAAGCAGTGAATGCCGACGACTTTATAAAAATGGCTAATATAGACTTAAAAATTTATACCCAAGACTTTGAAATTATTAGCAGTATGCTTCTTCTCGATGAAGATTTGAATTATATAAACGGTACAACATACTCTAAGCAATTTACTAATGACGGATTAATTGCAACCAGCCCTATTACTAACTGGTTAAAAGCAGCTGAAAATAAAGTGAGATTTGCGGCTAACTCTGCAACCTTAGATACAGATACGCCCATTATAATGTTCTCAATTCCAATAACGGCAAGCAATGGCAAAAAATACCAAGTGCTGGCCCTGTTAAATTTAAACTTGTTAATTGAAAACAGATACATAGATTATCTCAGCTCGTTTGATACTTTTATTGAGTTAACACCTAAAATTTATTTCGCAATCGACAAAAACCAAAAAAATGTTCAAGACTTAAATAGCTTATTAAGCCGTTATAGTAAGCACTATATAGTTAACGAAATTGTTGTAAGAGAGGTAATTAAGCACAACGTTTATAGCTTTATTAAAGACTATTCAAAGCTTAAAGAAGCGGCACAAATTGAGCAAATGATAATATGGCTTACTTTTGCGTTTATTTATATTTTGATCTTAGCCATTGACTCTACTTTTTTGCTCAGACAACAGTCTATTGTGTTACATAAAATGGCTAAATACGACGAGTTAACCGGCCTGCTACGCCGTGATGCATTAAATGCAGAAATAGAGGCTAAGCAGGTTAACTGTGTGGATGTAAATTGCGCGATGGTGTTTTTTAATTTAGATGGCTTTAGCGCGGTAAACAATAGTTTGGGCCATAAATTAGGTGACATGGCTTTGCAATTAGTCGCTAAAAGGCTTAAAAAAAATGCAGTTGCAGCGGATTCCATAGCGCGTTTTGGCAATGATGAGTTTGTATTGCATTACTGTAATATATCTAAGCAGCAGCTATCGGATGAAATTACACTCGTAATAAAATCGCTAGCCGATATATATAACTTAGGTGAAGTTGATATCCACCTTACTGTGAGTGTTGGCATAGCCATGTCTGATGGGGAGGTCATTAGCCCTGCATTACTACTACAACAAGCTGATATAGCAATGGATAACGCTAAAGCTTTAGGCGGCAATCAATTTTGTTTTTACCATAAGCTTATGGATGAGAGCCATAATTTTATGGTTACAATTAGAAGTGAGCTACAAAAAGCGATTAAAAAAGAGGAGTTAGAGGTTTATTATCAACCCATTTATAACTTAACTACTCAATGTATTGTTGCTGTAGAAGCTTTAGTTCGCTGGAAAAATAATGGCAGTTATATTTCTCCAGCTGTTTTTATTCCTATTGCTGAACAAACAGGGCAAATATTACAAGTGGGCGAACAAGTCCTCACTCAAGTGCTAAACGATATGAGTACCATAGCTGAATTACAAAATATTTGTGTTGCGGTTAACTTTTCACCGCAACAAATACAACAGCGAAACTTTACCGAAAAGCTGTATAAGTTAACGTCTGAAAAAAACATACAGCCTAAGTTGCTCACCATCGAAGTGACCGAAATGATTATGTCAGAAAAAGGCGCTATTGAAAAAGTGCTTAAGGCACTGATGAATAAAGGTTTTAATGTAGCAATTGATGACTTTGGGACGGGTTACTCAAGCTTGTCTTATTTATCGCGTCAGCCGGCAAATATAATAAAAATAGATCGTGAATTTACCATTGGCGCCGAATTAGCTGGGCAAAAAAGAGCATTGCTAGAAGGCATTATTAATATTTGCACGCAGTTAAATAAAACAGTGGTAGTAGAAGGTGTAGAAAGTCCTGAGCTGATTGGTTATTTATCTAAGTTCAATAACATTAGAATACAAGGCTTTTATTACTGTAAACCTATGCCTCTGGATAAACTTATAGAATATATACATAGCAACAAATAGCGATTTTGATAATAAATTATTAAAATCGCAGGTTAATTAAGTTGTTGTACTGTACCTAATGTTATATCGCTTTATTTTTTAAGGCTCAATATTCCTTTTGAGTCGGATGATTTATTTGCTTTTATACTTTTAGGTTTACCAACATAAGTGGTTGAGCGCTTTTGATAAGGCGTTTTACTACGCTCTTTTTTACGTTCTTCAGTGCGCTCACCTTGATTAAAACGTTTAGGGTTTTCGCCCTGAAAATCACGTTTTTTATCACTTGTTTTTTGCGGCTTAGCTACAGCTTGCGGGCTTTGTTGCTGTAAAGCGTTTGCTTCATCGTATACTGAATGCTCTTGGGTTTTTCCTGAGTCAGAAATAGAGTTGTTTATAATCGCCATTTCTTGTTCAGTTAAGTGACGCCATTGCCCTACTTTTAAACCTTTAAGCGTCACATTCATAATACGTACGCGTTTGAGTGTGACCACTTCGTAACCTAAATATTCACACATTCTACGTATTTGACGATTTAACCCTTGGGTTAAAATAATAGTAAACTGCTGCGCACCGGTTTGGATTACTTTACATTTCTTAGTGATGGTATCGAGTATGGGCACACCATTACCCATTTTAGCTACAAACTGACGGTTTAATGGTTTATCTACAGTAACTACATATTCTTTTTCGTGATTATTGCCAGCGCGCAAAATTTTATTAACAATGTCGCCTTCGTTAGTTAAAAATATTAGCCCTTCAGATGGGCGATCTAAGCGCCCTATTGGAAAGATCCTATCGGGGTAATTAACTGCTTTAACAATATTACTTTGAATTTTTCGCTCTGTAGTACAGGTAATACCAACGGGTTTGTTATAGGCAATATAAACGCGTTTAGGGATTGCTTTAAGTGTTTTGCCATCTACCAATACAACATCAGTAGATGAAACTTTTACGCCCATTTCCGGGCGAATACCATTAACAGTAACACGACCGTCTTCAATATATTTATCAGCCTCGCGTCGCGAACAAAAGCCAGTATCGCTAATAAATTTATTTAATCGTTTTAAGTCTGTCATGGAAGCAATTCACCTTAATTTTAAAGGCTGCTAGTTTAAACCACCCACAATAATTTTTCGCCCTTAATTTAACCTTTGTAGCCGTTTAAGCAGTGATTTTTGCGTAGGTTAATTTTCGCCATATGTATTCTAAAGGGCCTTGTTGAAAATAGCGGCTATAAATGGCGGTAATAATAAGCTGAATAACGATTAGTAAGGTAGCAACTAAACAATAGTCAATACGATTAAAACTGAGCGCCCACTGCTTAAAAAACACTTTAAACAACACAAGTTGCATTAACGTTTGGCTTATATATAAACTAAATGCTAAACGCCCTACTTGTTGAATTAATTTTCCTGTGTTGGCATTGTTACTACACAACTTAACTGCAATGTGAATATAAATAACCGCCATACATAATGCTGCCACACTGTTAATTAATTCTTGCAGCGCATAAAATACACCACTGCTATATTGCTCTGTAGTTAGCCGTAAACTGGTAAATAGTAGCGCACTACTAATTACTAAAATGAGTTGCTTTGCCGATAAGCCACTAGCAAACACCTGTTGCTTATACAGATATATACCTAATAACATTAGCGCTGTCGTTACCCACATGGTAAGTATAGGCACCATAAACACCATTAAGGCGTTCATAGTTATGTTAGATAACAAGTGATCGCCATATGATTGAAAGTATTGGCTATACAAAGCATTAAACTCTGGCGAATCACGGTATATTAATGTCTCTGGTACGCTATACATAACTAAAGCGGTTGCCAAACCCGAGAGTAGAATAAACCCATAGGCGTGCTTTAAAAGTTGCTCATTGGTACTGCTTAAGTACCTTATAGCAAGCAACCCCGACACCCCATACAAAAACAAAATATCGCCGGCCCAAAGTAAAAAACCATGTAATAAACCAAAAACTAGTAACCAATATAGGCGGCTTTTAAGTGGTAAAACCAAGTTATAGCGTTGCCATTGTATGTATAAAGCCGCCCCAAACAGTATGCTAAATATGCTCCTAAAACGCCCCTCTATAAATATTAGGTTTAATGTTTGAATCAGGCTATCGCTGCTTGGTGGGGTTGTTAGGGGCGTATAACCGAGTTCGAATACTCCAAAGGTGTATATATTCATAAACACCAAGCCAAGTACGGCAATACCACGAATGAAGTCTAAATTATAATTACGCATTATCTATTCCATTACGTGATATTTTTATAGCTATCGGCCCAGTCTACCGCTTGTTTATAAATGTTAGGTAGTAATTTACTATCTATATTTATTAATAAAACGGCCTGCTCTAATGCCCACCAGCTTCCTGATTCATATGCTTTTACGGTTTCAAGAATATAATGTAAGGTGTTTTTTTCACCCTGTAACGCTGCTTTAATGTCATCTGGAAATGGTAGTTTATTAACTAATAAACTCATAGGTTGATCTAATATGGCATCGAGTAACGAAAACAGCCCGGTTAAAAAGGCTTCACCTTTTTGCTGTTTACTTATTTGCGCGGCAATTAGCTCACAAAAGCGAGCACGGACTACGCACATTTTCATTAATTCGGCAGGCTTAGACTTAACTGTATAAGCAGTAACGATCAAACTTACAAACTTTTTTAACCGTTCCTGACCTAAGTATACTAATGCTTGTTTAAGGGAAGATATTTGGCTTTTAATAGGAAACACACCACTATTAATTAAGCGTAATAGTTTGTATGCCAGCGCAGCATCAAGCTCAAATAAACCAGAAATTACGCTTATATCTGGATTGGGTTTCATAACTTCTGCATAAATTGCAATTACTAGCGCGTAATTATAGTCAATATCGTTTTGTTTAAGCATAGTTGGCTTTGCAAAATAATAACCTTGAAAGTAATCAAAGCCCATTTTGTAGGCAAGTTCAAACTCCTCAGGCGTTTCTATTTTTTCGGCAAGTATTTTTATTCTTTTATGTTTTTTTAGTTTTTTAACAACCTGGGCAATTTCAGGTAATGGGGTTTGGCGTATATCAAACTTAATCAGATTTACCAGCTTTAAAAAACGCTCCCACTGTGGGGTGTACACAAAATCATCTAACGCTAATTTATAATTACTATGAAATAAATCACGGCATAACTCATAATTATCGTCTGTGGGCTCTATGGTTTCGAGTAACTCAATCACCACATCTTTACAGGGTAAAAATGCACATAAATCGAGTTTTAACGACTCTGGTCCTATATTAATCAGCGCTTTTTTACCTGACGTTATATGGCGGGTTCCTAAGTTAAGCTGATTTTCCATGATCAACCTTGCCGTTGCTTGGCCATCAGATATTTCTGGAAAATAGTTTTTATCACTATCACGAAATAATAGCTCATAAGCAACCACATTCTGGCGACGATTTAATATTGCTTGCCTTGCAACAAATACAGACACATTACCTACTTCTTAGTTTTTATATAGTACTTAGCTATTAATAACGTAATCAGCAATAATTGTCACTTTTCTTCGACAAAATCATGTTATTTAAACCGTTTAGTTTAAAATACATGCAATTTTAAGCAACCGTTAATAAACGCTACAAGATAAGTCTTTAGTTCTCTTCTACCATCAGCGATAATAACGATATATTAATTAACATTCTGAAATATATTAATTTGATGTTGAAAAAAAGCATTCTACTTTCTATTGCTGCTCTGTTTATTTTTAGTGCCACATATATAGGCTCTGCTATTTATACCTTGTATAGCAAAAAAATGATTTCTGTTGACCCTAGGCTCAAAGAAGTATCTGGTATTGAGTATGATAAGCATAAACGCTTATGGGCTATTAACGATAGCGGCGACGAGCCTAAACTTTACCGACTCAATGATGATGGCTCAATTGCTAAAGAAATATTAGTGACTAACGCTAAAAATATAGATTGGGAAGATATGACCCAAAATAAATTTGGGCACTTTTTTTTAGGTGATTTTGGTAATAACACCAATGAGCGCCGCTGGCTTACTATTTATAAAATAGAAAACCCCATTGATATTAAAACCGATACCACCGAAGCTGAAATAATTAAGTTTACCTACCCCGAGTTAGACGGTACACCGGTTGCTCCAGATAACCGCAATTATGACTTAGAGGCGTTTGTAGCATTAGGTAGGCACTTATATTTATTTACCAAAAATCGTACTGAACCCTTTGATGGCATTACAAATGTATATAAAGTGGGTGATCATGCGGCTAATTTTAACGCAGAACTAATCGACTCATTTAAAACCTGCACCACCATGGAAAAGCTCTGCTGGATAACCTCGGCTGCACTGAGCCCTGATCGGAAAAAACTAGTGTTATTAGACTCAACTAGCCTTTGGTTATTTGAGAATTTTAAAGGGGATAAGTTTTTCTCTGGTGATGTATCGCGAATAGACCTAGGCATTGTTACCCAAAAAGAAGCGGTTACTTTTTACGACGACAACACCATAGTATTTACCGATGAAGAGTTTAAAGGTATCGGCGGTAATGCCTATGTTATAAAACTCGACGAAGCCAAAAAGCAAATCATTAGAAAAGCACCTTTAAAACCATAATAACTAATGGTGCTTAATGTATTACTTTAAAGTGCTGAGCTTAGGTAGCTCAGCAAAATAAATATCAATAAAAAAGGCTCTAGCCTTCTTCTTCTACTAGCGACTCTAGTAGGTCGTGTATTTCTGCTTTAAGCTCTTTATCCGAAATTTTATTAGCGCTGATTTTAGCATCTTGAAGGTTTTTAATTGCAGCCTCTTTTTGGCCTAATTCTAGCTGCAAAGTTGCCATAGAGAATGCAACCGACGACATATGATCTTTAGAGTTAATGGCTATCGATTTTTTTAAGGCTTTTTCGTAGCCTTCAATTGCTTCTTCTAACTCTTCGGTAAAATCAGCCAGCGTTTCCCATTGTACAGGGTGATCTTTGCTGGTGTTTTCGTTTTCAATACAAATTGCTTTAAGCTGCGCGTAAAGTGACTCGAATTTTTTTGTATCGTTTTTATTTGCAGCCGCCATTAGCTCTTCAGCTAAGTCGTGTACTGCTTTATATACTTTGGTGTTCATCATTGCTAATTACCTTTTGCTACCACTAAATAGTGGGTAAATTAATCATTCTCTCTTTAATAAACTTATTTTAGCAAATTAAGAAATATAAGCTGCAATGAAGTGCACTTTATCAAGGTTAATACCAATACCATTGATTAAGAGAGCTATTTAAATGACGAGAAAGCCACTAAATTATTAGTGACAAGTTTAACGCATTTACCCGAGCAAAAGATAAGTAATTAAAATATTACGAACTTACGCAGTCAATAAACTTTTCTGCGACTAAGCTAACCGGTGTTTTTTTATCGTAAAATGCTGCGTTATGCGCCGTTAAAAACTGTGCGCATTTTGCTTTTGATTGATGAAACTTGAGTTTGCAAGAGTCAACCGTTTTCCCTAAAACCTGCTGATAAACTGCATCATCGCACATTGAAAGTGCAAATTGTGAAGCTCCAGCAATAATTTCATCTATGCTCACTGAGTCTGGGGCCGAATCTGAGCCTAGTTTATAAAATAAATCGCTATACTCTTTAACTTCAATAGTTTTGTTCGCATTAAAAATGGCGGCATGAACACTAAGGTAATAGCCACTCGTTATTATTAATAAAACAATGATGGTTATAATAACTTTCACAATTTGTCCTTATTATGTCAGCAGATTGCTGATTCCTTGGCAGTGCGGCTAATGAAATAAACTACCCAATGTACTGTAAATTGATTGCTATTAATTGAATTAAAAAGGGAGAGTAAAATTCAACTTTCCTAAGTTTATTTAAACAGTCCTTGTTTACAAAGTACAAGCTAATAGTATCCACTTTCATGACATTAGAGCTTGTACTCTATGCAATAACTTTATTATAAATTGCTCGCTATATCAATGCGTAATCGCTACCTGTTTACATTTTTATACAACAAACCTAGCGTTTAAATTTGGTTTCTAAAATAACAGATGAAGTAGTGCGTTCTACACCATCTAAGTTGCCAATATCATCGAGTAAGTGGCTAAGTTGTTCTAAGTTTTGTGCTTGCACAACTGCAATTAAGTCAAACTCGCCACTAATAGCATAAAGCTGCGATATAGCATTAATTTGCTTTAGCTCTAAATTGGTTTTTGTCGTCAGTTTTTGCCTTACTTTAATAGACACATGAGCGGCTACCATACTATTTAAAAAGTCATCGCCGTAATCAACGCTATAACCTTTAATTACGCCACTTTCCTCTAGCTTTAACATGCGGCTTTGTACAGTTGAGCGTGATAAATTAAGGTGCCTAGCTAAATCTGAAATACTCGCTCTGGCATTGGTTTTTAAAATAGATAATAGCTTTTCGTCTTGTGGAGTTATCATAATGCACAAACCCTTCGTTAATTTGACTTTTATTCTAATCATTTTTCACAAAATAGCACTGCAAATTTCATTCACAACCTTCGATAATGACACTTATAACAAAAAACACAGTGTTTACTGAAGAATACAGGCTAAGTTCTTCTTTGTTTTAGCAACACTTTTTTAAGTAGCCACATAATTTAGGTGTAAAAATGCAAGTAACTAGAGACTTATTTAACGATGTAATGGTGCCAAATTACAATCCTTCAGCAGTTATTCCGGTACGCGGCGTAGGTTCGCGTGTATGGGATCAAGATAATAACGAGTTTATTGATTTTGCCGGTGGTATTGCGGTTAACTGTTTAGGACATTGTCATCCGGCTTTAGTTAATGCACTAAAAGAGCAAGGTGAAAAAATTTGGCATTTATCAAACGTAATGACTAATGAGCCTGCTTTGCGTTTAGCTAAAAAAATGGTTGATGCTACATTTGCTGAAAAAGTGTACTTTGCCAACTCAGGTGCCGAAGCTAACGAAGCAGCGCTAAAATTAGCGCGTCGTTTTGCCCTAGACGTACACGGTGCTGAAAAAACGCAAATTATTGCTTTTAATAAAGGCTTCCACGGTCGTACCTTTTTTACCGTAACGGTTGGTGGTCAAGCAGCTTATTCAGATGGTTTTGGCCCTAAGCCTGCCGATATTGTGCATTGCGATTTTAACGACATTAGCGCATTTGAAGCCCTTATTAGCGATAAAACCTGTGCGGTAATGATGGAGCCACTACAAGGTGAAGGCGGTATTATTTCACCCACTGACGATTTTGCACACAAAGTACGCGAGCTATGTACTAAGCACAACGCGCTGCTTATTTTTGATGAAGTGCAAACGGGTGTTGGCCGTACTGGCGATTTATACGCGTATCAGGGCTTAAACGTAGTACCTGATATTTTAACTACAGCAAAAGCGTTAGGTGGAGGCTTTCCTATCGGTGCCATGATCACCACCACGGCAATAGCAGCGCATTTAAAAGTTGGCACACATGGCTCTACATACGGTGGAAATCCATTAGCCTGCGCCGTAGCCGAAGCCGCTTTTGATACAGTAAATACCCCAAAAGTACTTAGCGGCGTAAAAGAGCGCGAACAGCTGTTTCGTGATGGCCTAAATGCGATTAACGAAAAATATAATGTATTTAGTGAAATTCGCGGTAAAGGTTTATTAATTGGTGCTGCACTAAACGACAAGTTTGCTGGGCGTGCACGCGACTTTTTAATAGCCAGTGCTAACAATGGTTTAATGAACTTAGTAGCCGGTGCGGATGTTATTCGTTTTACTCCGTCTTTAGTTATTCCGTTAGAAGATATTAAAGAAGGCCTAGAGCGCTTTGATAAAGCCGTAAGCGATGTAGTTAACGGTTAATAATAGTAAACCAGCACGCCTTTGGGCGTGCTATTGGAGCAAGTAATTAATGCAAGTATTACGTCCTATTACAGCCAACGACTTTGATGCGCTTAAGCAAATAGCAATAGAGTCTGGGCATGGGTTTACCTCTTTGCCCGTAGATGACACCCAGCTAAAAGAAAAAATTGACCGCGCTGAAAAAAGCTTTGCTAAAAACATTAATAAACCATTGGACGAGAGCTATTTATTTGTTTTAGAAGACAGTGAAACAGGTAAAGTGATTGGCACAACCGCAATAGAAGCCGCTGTAGGCTTAACTGTGCCGCTATATCATTATCACTTAGGTAAAACAGTGCATCACTCGCCTACATTAAATGTATACAACACTGTTGATATTTTGAGCATGTGTAACGACTACACGGGTTGCTCTGAAATATGCACTTTGTTTTTACGTGAAGACAGCCGTACTGGCTTAACTGGGCGCTTTTTATCGCGCTCGCGCTTTTTGTTTATGGCGCAGCACAGTGAACGCTTTGCCGATACCGTCATTGCCGAAATGCGCGGTGTAAGCGACGAGCACGGCCATTCGCCATTTTGGCAATGGCTGCAAGAGCACTTTTTTAGTATTGAGTTTCCACAAGCAGATCATTTAGTCGGTTTAGGCGACAAGGTATTTATTAGCGAGCTCATGCCTAAGTACCCTATTTACGTAAATTTACTGAGTAAAAAAGCCCAAGCCGTGATCGGCCATGTTCATGAAAAAACCAAACCCGCGCTTAAACTTCTCGAAAAAGAAGGTTTTGAACATCGCGGCTATGTTGACTTATTTGATGCCGGCCCCACTGTAGAAGCCAAGCTAGGTAATATTCGCAGTATTCGCGAGTCTCAAGTGTGCCCTATTACCATAGGTGAACTTGAACATATAACACAAAACAGTTCCGACACGCTCGCTATTTGTAATCATGGTGTGAGTGACTTTAGAGCTACATTTACTAAACACGCGCATTATAATCATGCAAAGCATACGTTAATCATTAGCCAAGCAGTGGCTGATGCACTTAAGTTAAGCCAAGGAGATGCAGCACGATTCTTTCGTCTGTAAATATATATGAATACACAACTTATAAATAACCAATGGCAAGCAGGCCAAGGCCCCGCGTTTGCCTCAATTAATCCAAGCAATGGCGAAACAATTTGGCAAGGTAATGGCGCCAGTGCTGAGCAAGTAAATAGCGCAATAAAAGCCGCAAGAGCAGCGCAGTTACAGTGGGCTGATACCCCGCTTGAGCAGCGCATTACCATACTAGAGAACTTTGCTGCACAACTAAAAGAACACAGCGAAGAGTTTGCCGTTATTATTGCCCAAGAAACCGGGAAGCCTTTATGGGAAACCCGTACTGAAGTAGGCGCGATGACAGGTAAAGTTGCCATTTCGGTAAAAGCATATAATGAGCGTACCGGTACCACAGAAAACCCAATGCCAGGTGCTAAAGCATTTATTAGGCATAAGCCGCACGGTGTAGTGGCTATTTTTGGCCCTTATAACTTCCCTGGGCACTTGCCTAACGGGCATATTGTGCCCGCTATTTTAGCGGGTAACACTGTGGTATTTAAACCCTCAGAGCTTACTCCTCATGTAGCACAATTTACTTTATCGCTGTGGTTAAAGGCGGGCTTACCTGCTGGTGTAATTAACCTAGTACAAGGCGAAATTGAAACAGGTAAGGCATTGGCCGCTCACCAAGATATAGATGGCTTATTTTTTACCGGTAGTTCTAATACAGGTCATTTATTACATAAACAGTTTGCTGGCCACCCGGGTAAAATTTTAGCGCTTGAAATGGGCGGCAATAACCCGCTGATAATTAAAGACGTAAACGATGTTAGCGCCGCAGTACACGACATTATTCAGTCGGGCTTTATTACTTCTGGCCAACGCTGTACCTGTGCACGCCGTGTATTTATTGAAAACTCGAGTAATGGCGATGCCATTCTAGCTAAGCTTATTAGCGCCACTAAAAATATTGTAGTTGATGACAGCTTTGCAACAGAGCAGCCATTTATGGGTGCTATGATCAGCGAAAAAGCAGCATTAGGTATGGTGGCTGCGCAAAATGAACTTGTCGCTAAAGGCGCTGAGATTTTAGTCGAACTTAAGCAATTAAAACCAGGTACTGGTTTTGTCAGCCCAGGTATTATCGATGTGACTAATGTTAATGATATGCCAGATGAAGAGCATTTTGGGCCATTAATTAAAATATATCGCTACAGCGATTTTGACAGCGCCATTAATGAAGCAAATAACACCAGCTTTGGTTTATCTGCCGGCTTACTCGCCGATAGTGAAAACGATTATAACCACTTTTTAAAGCGTATTCGTGCTGGCATTGTTAACTGGAATCGCCCCATTACCGGTGCGTCTAGCGCTGCACCATTTGGTGGCATTGGCGCCAGTGGTAATCACAGAGCAAGCGCCTATTACGCTGCCGATTATTGCGCCTACCCGGTAGCTTCTGTTGAATCAGATAAAGTAACTTTACCGCAAACCCTCGCGCCGGGCTTAATAATTGAATAAATACAACTTAACTAGCGTTAAGGTATATAACAAAATTTAAGGATTTAAAATGCATACTGATGTAAATACATTATTTGATAACCTATGGCAAAACTACTTAAACGTAACGCCATCGGCAGACAAAATTCATGATCTATTAGGTTCAACGCAAAAAGATGACATTATTAACGATCATATTGCTCTGCGTACCTTTAACATTGAAAAAGTGGGCTTAGAAAAGCTGGCAGCACACTTTTTAGCTTTGGGTTATAAAGAATGTGGTGAGTATCACTTTGAAGCTAAAAAACTATACGCAAAGCACTACGAGCACAGTGATTTAACACTGCCAAAAGTATTTATTTCTGAGTTGTTGGTAGATAAATGCTCTGCTGAGTTACAAACAATTGTAAATGATATGGTGAGTCAAATTGACGAGGACGCAGTGACTGCCGATAACTTTTTATACTCAGGCACGCACTGGCAAGTAAGTACAGACACTTATAAGCAACTTCTTGCCGAGAGCGAATACGCAGCGTGGATGTCGGCATGGGGTTACCGAGCTAATCACTTTACGGTAAATATTAATACCCTTGATAAATTTGATAACATTGAAGATGTTAACCAAGCGCTAAAAGATGCAGGCTTTACACTTAATAGCTCAGGCGGCGAAGTAAAAGGCTCGCCAGAGGTATTACTTGAGCAATCGTCGACCCTTGCTGATGAGTACTCAGTAAGCTTTAGCGATGGTGAAATGAGCATTCCTAGCTGTTTTTATGAGTTTGCTATTCGCTACCCTAAAGCCGATGGCGAGCTTTACACCGGGTTTGTAGCAGCCTCTGCCGATAAAATTTTTGAAAGTACCAATGCGCGCTAACTAGCCTGCATTTAGTCACTCTTTAAAAAGCCCGTAAAGGGCTTTTTTTATGCTTATTTAACCGGAGCTCTGGTAAAGAGGTTTACTAACGTAATGGCGCTTTCGATTAATTTTACTTATCCATTAGATGATATAAATTAATAACCCAAACTACTGTTTTATATTAACTTAAATTAATTCCAAGCTATTTAAAATTAACTATTGCACACATTAAAAACACGTTTTATTATTTCGCTGCTTCTTGATTATAATCAATCTGAGTAGATTACAAACCTAGTTTGTAGCAAGGCAAATCAGCAACTATACAGCCAAGTTTTACCTGGCTAATTACTAGCAAACTTTCCTCAACTATAGTTACGTTGGCTTGTAACTATATACTTAAACGCAGTTGCTCATTCCAACTGCGTTTTTTTGCTTTAAGGGAGACAAGCTCCCAGTAGTTATTATAAAAACAGCGGCTTATAATCGTTTTCTAATTGTTCAAACGACAAGTCTCCAATAAAGCGCCCAAAGCTGAGCCAAGTTGCTAAACCGCGTAAGTCTTTAAAGTGTGGCGGTACAAACTTAGGCGATTCGATTACTCCTAAACTATGCAGTTGCGTAATCAGCCTAAAGTCATCAATCGATATTTTTCCCACCAGCAATAAAGGCAGTTGATCGATTCTGCCCAGTTGTATGGCAACCCGAATTAAGTTGTACACCAAAACAAAGCCTTTAATGTAGGCAATGTCTTTAGTAAACGGCAAACCTGTGGGTGTACTGCCCCTAAATACACGCTGAGCTAAAGTATAGCTTTCATCTTGCGATAACCCTTGCGCTACATAATCGCGGTAAATATCAACAAATTCAGCACCATCAATTACCTTGGTCACCGCTTGAATACGGTTAACTAATTTAGATAAGCGCCGTGGTGTTGATTTTAAGGTAATAATTTCGGTTAATACCGCAAGGCCCTCTTGGGTCACTGTTGAGCTTGGCGTGCCTTTACTTAAACAGGTTAAGTAAGGTTGCGCTAGGCCATTTTGCGTCGTGCCTACATGTATCCAGCCTTCGTGCACTTCTAGAATATCGAGTTCACGCTGCGAAAACTTCACATCTTTATTTAGCTTAATGTTATTAGCCCCAGCTGCTGCATCGCTCACTATGCCATCGCTTAGCATTACCTCTACGTTGATCCCTACCATACTGGCATTAACTTGCTCAGATAAAATACGCACAGCATCGCTTGCTGCTATATTCTTAGGATCGTCGGGCAGTATATCGGCAATTAATAAGTTTTTAAGCGGCCGCTCTAACATGTTTGCCAGCTCAGTAAGTGAAGGCTCACCAGCATGAAACAAATCTTTAGGGTGCCCAAATAGCTCTACTGATAGGTCATGAAATTCAGGGGTTCCTCGATATTCCAGCATGCTTAATACGGTTTTATACTCGCTGCACATTTTTCCCATATATTGAGCTATTGGGTTTAGCTGTCCTAACTGGTTAATAATGTTACGCTGCAAAGTAGAAAACGCTTGGCGTAGTTCGCTGGGCACAAATCCTAAATCGCGCTGCTGATAATAAGCACGATCGATAACTGGATTTTTTTGACATTTTTGTCTAAAAAATTCTTCTTTAATTTGTTTATCCCAATTAATCGCATCCAGTATTCTTATAGGTGTTTGCAGGGCAACTAATTGATCTGATAATTCACGAGTTTTAAGTAGTAACGCCTTGTCTATCATGGTGTAAGCTCAACAAATAATGAATCCTGAGCATAATTTAAAATAACCAAATTACAAAGTAATATCATCATTTTTTAACCATTGTTTTTAAGATGATCGGGCCACATATCTAAAA
The DNA here is from genome assembly GCF_014164175.1 of Pseudoalteromonas sp. SG44-5. Classification (NCBI taxonomy): domain Bacteria; kingdom Pseudomonadati; phylum Pseudomonadota; class Gammaproteobacteria; order Alteromonadales; family Pseudoalteromonadaceae; genus Pseudoalteromonas; species Pseudoalteromonas sp. SG44-5. The sequence goes on from NZ_JACJES010000003.1 coordinate 133,774, forward strand.
CGTATATACTTGCAAAGTTAAGGATTAATTAATGAAAAATGAAATCGACAACAAGCAAATTTTAGCTGTGTATGAACGCATAATACAACGCGGCGAAATGCAGGATGATGGTAAGCATTATCAAGGTGTTACCGCGTATTCAGACGCAGACGGTTATACCATTTATTTACAAGGCAGCGGCGTAGAACTGCGTTTTGGGTTTCATAATACGTATCATCTTGATTACGAACATGAAAAACACAAAGATGACTTTTTAAAAAAATTACACAATATTGCCAATGAAACCTAATGCTGACACCCAGGCTTAAAAAACGCGCCACTAGCAAGCTCAATACTTCCTTTATTACGCAAGTAATTATTGAGCTTGAAGCTAACCCGCACAAGCTCGAAATTATTCGCCACAACCTAGCTTACTACCGTACCCAAACCCATTTAAAAAAAGGCTTTCTCCTCGCTATTGAGCGATTTGACTGGGTGTTTGCAGCATGTAATAACGTGGATGAAATTTGCGCACAAATTATGGCCGATGACTACATTGGAAATCGTCTTAGGCGTTATCCTCTTTTGTTCAAAGGTATATTAGCGCCTTAAATTAAGCTGTAACAATACGCCTGCTTTGTACCTATATTAGCCCTTCTTGTTTTGCTATATTTACAATTAACTTTATAAAACCAGCCTGTTGTTATAATTATATCCATTGCAATTTTGGCTATATAAACAGCAACACATACCGTTAGTGCTCTAATGATTACCGTACTAAGCATATTATTTGAAATTATTTACATTTTATTTCTTAGCCAAAATAACCCTCCCCTATTGCACTACAAAATAATACATAAACTCTTGTTTTTAAATAACATAAAACAAATTCAATGTTTATTATTTACGTATACTAGACTACCTTTTTTGTTAATATTTCATCTACATTTAGGCATCCGATCATTTACCTGCGCCTTGAATTGTTAGAACTATTACCTTAAACTTATGTTTATTGAACGGTCAATTAATAATAAATATGCCTAAAGTTGGAATGGAACCTATAAGACGTCAGCAGCTAATTGACGCAACAATTGAGTCGGTTGCACAGCGCGGTTTACAGGCAACCACTATTAACAGTATTAGTAAAAATGCGGGATTATCCTCTGGCATAATTAGTCATTACTTTGGTGGTAAACAGGGATTAATTGAAGCAACGGTGAGGTATTTACTTACGAGTTTAAAACAGGAGCTTGTTTGCAAACTTGAAGCAAATACCAACGCGACGCAGCGCTTAATGTTTATTATTGAAGCCAACTTTGCACTTGTGCAACAGCGCTCAGATACTACACGAACTTGGTTGAGCTTTTGGGCACAATCAATGCACGATGCCGAATTACACCGGCTACAAAATGTAAACAGCAAACGCTTGCAAAGTAATTTAGCATTTTCATTTAAGCAATTAATGCCCACTGAGCAAGCAAAACAAGCTGCCGAACTTAGCGCCGCCATGATCGACGGCCTATGGTTACGAGCAGTACTTAGTAAATCAAACGAACATCAGTTTAATCACAGTGAAAAGCTAGCAAAAAGTTATGTGCATTCACTCATCAAGCAATATGGAGCCTAGCGTGACAACACCTGTCTATCAAAATTTTATTAACGGCCATTTCCTTGCAAATAAAAGCGGCAAAACATTTGATGTAACTAACCCTGCTACGGGTGAAGTTATTTATGCAGTAGAAATTGCTGACGAGTTTATTCAAAACGCTGCCATTGCAAGTGCAAAGCAAGGTTTTGCTCAGTGGTCGGCCATGTCGCCTATTGAGCGCAGTCGCATTTTACTCAAGGCCGTAGCAATTTTACGCGAGCGCAATGATGAGCTAGCGCTGGTAGAGGTACTTGATACCGGCAAACCAATGCAAGAAGCAAACTGTGTAGATATTGAAACAGGCGCTGATGTTATTGAATTCTTTGCTGGTTTAGCACCGGCACAAGTTGGCCAACAACAAATGGTTGGCAGCGACTTTTACTATACCCGTAAAGAGCCTTTAGGTATTTGCGCTGGTATTGGTGCGTGGAACTACCCGCTACAAATTGCCTGTTGGAAATCGGGCCCTGCTCTTGCCGCTGGTAATGCGTTTATTTTTAAACCATCGGAAGAAACACCACTTGGCGCAATTAAGCTAGCTGAAATTTTTGTAGAAGCTGGCGTACCCGCAGGTGTATTTAATGTCGTACAAGGCGCAGGCGATGTAGGCCAATGGCTAACACAGCATACTGATATAGATAAAGTGTCGTTTACTGGCGAAGTAGGTACAGGTAAAAAGGTAGTTGCGAGCGCTGCGGGATCTTTAAAAGATGTCACCATGGAGCTTGGTGGTAAGTCGCCATTAATTGTATTTGATGATGCCAATATTGAACAAGCAGTAAGTGCTGCAATGTTAGGCAACTTTTATACTCAAGGCGAAGTATGTACTAATTGTACCCGTATTTATGTTCATAAAAATGTATATCAACAATTTATTGATGAGCTTAAAACCCGTACTGAACAAAATATTATTGCCGGCGATCCTCAAGATTTAAATACTAACTTTGGCGCGCTAATTTCTAAAAAGCATCAAGACTTAGTAATGAGCTACGTTAATAAAGGTTTTGCAGAGGGCGCAACGCTACTAACAGGTGGTACAACACTTTCACCTGCATCTGCACCTAACGGCTATTTTGTTGCCCCTACTGTGTTTATTGATTGCAACGATGACATGAGCATAGTTAAAGAGGAAATATTTGGCCCAGTAATGAGCGTGTTGGTATTTGATGACGAAGACGATGTGATTAAACGTGCAAACGGTACTCACCTTGGTCTAGCTGCGGGTGTATTTACTAGCGACATTAAACGTGCACACCGTGTTATTCATCAACTACAAGCGGGTATTTGTTGGATTAACGCTTATGGTAACTCACCTGCAGAAATGCCAGTTGGTGGTTACAAGCAATCGGGCATTGGCCGCGAAAACGGCATAGAAACCCTCGATACTTATACCCAAACTAAATCTGTTTATGTTGGTATGGCCGACATAGAAAGCCCATTTTAAAGGATACTGATTATGAGTAATTCGTATGACTATATTATTGTGGGCGCAGGCTCTGCAGGTTGCGTGTTAGCAAATCGCTTATCAGCCGATAAAAACACCCGTGTATTACTACTAGAAACGGGTGGCAGTGATAAAAGCATTTTTATAAAAATGCCTACCGCGCTTTCTATTCCAATGAATAGCGATAAGTACGCGTGGCAGTTTCATACCCAACCTGAGCCGCATTTAGACAACCGCGAAATGCATTGTCCGCGCGGTAAAGTACTCGGTGGTTCGTCATCTATTAATGGCATGGTGTATGTACGCGGCCATGCAAAAGACTTTGACGAATGGCAACACAATGGAGCAAACGGCTGGGATTATCAGTCGTGTTTACCGTATTTTCAAAAAGCAGAAAGCTTTTACTTAGGTGAAAATAAGTACCGTGGCGGTAAAGGCCCGCTGGGCGTTAATAACGGTAACGAAATGAAAAACCCTTTGTACAGCACCTTTATTAAAGCGGGCATTGAAGCGGGTTACGCACACACTAACGACTACAATGCCTCGCAGCAAGAAGGCTTTGGGCCAATGCACATGACGGTAAAAGACGGTGTACGTAGCTCAGCCGCGCGTGAATATTTAGATCCAGTTAAATCGCGTAATAATTTAACTATTGTTACCGGTGCACTTGCCCAGCGCGTTGTTTTAGAGGGCAAAAAAGCCACTGGTATTGAATACAAAGTAAATGCCGAAGTTAAAACCGCTGTTGCTGCAAAAGAAGTGATATTAAGCGCCGGCTCTATTGGCTCGCCACATATTTTACAGCTATCGGGTATTGGCGATAGCGAAGTGCTTAAAAAAGCAGGCATTGAGGTAAAACACCATTTACCCGGTGTAGGGCAAAACTTACAAGATCATCTTGAGTTTTACTTTCAATATAAGTGCAAACAACCTATTACCTTAAACGGTAAATTAGGGTTAATTTCAAAAGGTTTAATTGGTGCACGTTGGTTATTAACCCGCAAGGGACTGGGCGCTACAAATCACTTTGAATCATGTGCTTTTATTCGCTCTAAGCCTGGAGTTGAATGGCCAGATTTGCAATACCACTTTTTACCTGCCGCAATGCGCTACGACGGACGCAGTGCCTTTGACGGCCATGGTTTTCAAGTACATGTAGGTCATAACAAGCCAAAAAGCCGCGGCAGCGTTACTATTGCATCGGCTGATCCTGAGCAACCACCTAAAATTGTGTTTAATTACCTACAACATCAAGATGACATTGAAGGCTTTAGAGCCTGTGTACGCCTAACTCGTGAAATTATTGAGCAAAGTGCCTTTGATGATTATCGCGATGAAGAAATTCAGCCAGGTAAGCATATTCAAACCGATGCAGAAATAGATGCCTTTGTCCGTCAAACGGTTGAAAGCGCTTATCACCCTTCTTGCTCTTGCAAAATGGGTGAAGATGAACTGGCAGTCGTTAATTCAGACACCCAAGTACATGGGATCGCAGGTTTACGTGTAGTTGACTCATCTATATTTCCAACCATACCAAACGGTAACTTAAACGGCCCTACCATTATGGTGGCCGAAAAAGCCGCTGATATTATTTTAGGTAATAAGCCATTAGCGAAGCTCAATGCACCAGTAGCAATGAGCGCTGACTGGCAAACAACACAACGTAATAGCAAGATATAAATTAAGCCACTAGCAAAGGTTTACTACTTAGGTAGTTAAGCCTTTGTGAGACTCGCCGTGGCTCACGATATAAATTGGTTATGTTGTGTTAACGCGAGAAAAAACAATAAACGGAGTATTTATGAATTACTTTTATTTATTTTGGGAGGGCGATAATGACTATTTGGCTTAGTGCTGGGATTATTTTCACCTTATTAGCTGTAATCGCTATTTTATTTAAATGGGGCAATGTACGTGTTGTTGGCGTAACGCCTGTTAGAACATTTACCTTTATAGCCATATTATTTACCTCAGGCCTAGATGTTGGCCTTATTATGTTTCCGTTAACCGAATTTGCCGGTTATGCAGACATAAAAGCAAGCCCAGAGTACGCATTTGCAAATCCGCTAGCTATTGAGTTTGGCTATTGGGGGTTTTTAATCTGGGGATTTTACTTTCTTACGTGCTTTTATTTCTGTGTAATAGAACCTAAAGTTAAATTTTTCGAAATTCCTTGGGTTAAGTTTATTAATAACGTTGTCATCATTGGCACCTGTGCATTTACTGCTTACTTACTACTGACTAACTTACCTTGGTACTTACCCGACTTCGGTGATGGCTCAAGTGTTATTCCGGTGTTTTATTTAATTGTGCTGGCTGCAATAGCGTTTGCTGCCTATTCGAGTACCGACATTAAGTATGTACGTATTTTAAGTATTTCTACTACTTGGATGTTTTTAGCACTTATTGCCTTTATGTGGGCGGGTGCATTTGTATTTGGTGACAGTGAATTGTCTGCCTTTTCGAATAACTTAGGCGCTATTGGTACTTATTTTGCCAATATTAATGAATTTGTTTTACCGCTAAATGACTACCATGAGTTTTATTTATTTTGGTGGTTTGCATGGAGCATTATGATAGGTCAATTTACTGCACGTTTTGTCGGTGGATTAAGAACTTACCAGGTATTGGCTGCAATGTTGATTTTCCCATCAATTCCAATTGCTATCTGGTTTAGTGTGCTTTATCACTACCACGAAGCTGGTATTCCTACCGAAGGTATTAAAAACTTTGCCATGGTATTTGTTGGTATTATTTTTGTAATTAACTCTCTTGATTCGCTTATCCGGTTATACACAGATAACTTAAACTTGACGGTTAAACGCTTAGGTAAATTTAAATACTTAACCATGAATATTGTTGCTTTGTCGTTGTTAACATTACTATTTAAGTTAGAGTTTTTGCAAATTCAATGGGTTGGCGCATTAGTTATTGCCTTGTTCTTTATTTGTATTGCTTATATTGGCTACAACAAATTAAAAACGGTGAACGACATTATAGGCTCACCAAAAGCAAACAAAATTGATTACACCAAAATTGAAAATATGAGCTAGGAACAACACTATGAATAATAAACTAAAACAACTTTTTATCGCTTTACCTTTTACACTTTTATCTACAACTGCAGCGGCTAATTGGTCAACAACCATTACTGCAGCTTCTGACTATACTTTCAATGGTGTAACGCAAACAGATAACGACCCTGCAATTCAAGCAAGCCTAGATTACGCATTTGATAACGGTGTGTATGCAGGTATTTGGGCCTCTAATGTAGATTTTGGTGATGATACTGATTTTGAACTTGATGCTTATGTAGGTAGATACATTCAGCTTGATGAACACTTTAGTGCTGATTACGGTATTGCTTATTACACTTACCAAGGCAATAACAGTGATGGTAATTATGGCGAAGCCTATACAAAATTTGGCTATGCGAGTGATTATGGCCAAACAGAGCTTAACTTTTGGTATAGCTGGGACTACTTTGGCAGCGGTGCAAGTCATGTTATTTCAATGATCGCCCATACTTATGAACTTGCGCCTAACCATGCACTACGTGCAAGTTTTGATATTTCAAACTCATTAGACGGTAAAAAATACGCGTGGGATAGTAATGAAAAAAAATCTTACAACCATTACCGCTTAGCATACCAAACTAGCTATGAAGGCTTTAATATTGAAGTTGCCGCCGAGAACACCAGCTTAGATTACGACTACGCAGATGAGCGTCTAGTATTGGCCGTATCACGTACGTTTAATTTATAATCTTAATTAAATGAATGCTATTTATTAGCAAAAAAATGCCACTTAAGTTAAGTGGCATTTTTATGTGCGGCTGTAAAATATGCAATTAACTTGAACTCTGGTTAAGAGACTTACTAACGTATTGAATCATAGTTATATTTAACTTTATTTTCTCTAGCCAGAGATTTTCAGTGAAAACATGGCGTATTTACGCGTCAATAGCTGGCCTATTGCAAGTTAATTCAACGTAGTTAGCGCTGAAAATAGCTGCTTGAGATAGGTTTATTATCCGGAGCTCAGGTTAACTAACTACTTATTTCCCAGGCACTGGTTCCTGAGCCTGACATATTGCTCACATTTTTGTTGAGTAGTTTATTACCTACATTAACAGATGACTCTGGCCTACTTACTAAATAGCCTTGTACAGAGCTCACACCTATACGCTTTACTAATTCAAACTGTGCTGGCTCTTCTACACCTTCGGCCACTATTTTAAGCCCCAGCTTTTGTCCGAGTTCGCAAATAGTTTTTAATATATCTAGGTACTTTTTACTTTTATTTGCTTGAGTAATAAAAGAGCGATCAATTTTAATCACATCTATAGGTAAATCAGCCAAAGTGCTTAAAGAGCTAAAACCAGTACCAAAATCATCAATGGCAATCGTAATGCCCTCTTTACGTAATTTTTCAAGCTCTTTAATTATTAAAGAATCTGCTTTTATAAGCGTTGATTCTGTAATTTCTAGCATCAGTGAGTTAGGTGACAGCCCGGTTTTGGTAAGGGTTGCCATAACCCAGTCATATATAGATCTATGTTTTAGCTGCACTCCCGACACGTTTACCGATATTCTTACTTTGCGCAAACCAGCATTATGCCATGCAGCCATTTGCCTACATGCCTCTAACATAATCCAATCGCCTAATTCTAAAATCAAATTAGACTCCTCAGCTATAGGAATAAATTCAACAGGCGAAATCATTCCCTCAATTGAATGGTTCCAACGTGTTAGTGCTTCAAAATAATCTATCATGCAATCTTCAACATGTACGATAGGTTGAAAGTTTAAATAAAAGTCTTTGCGGGCGACCGCTAAACGCAGCTCTTCTAGCAAATAATGATAGCGGCGCATTTTATTACCCATTTCGGGAGAGTAGACTTTAAAAATACCTTTACCATCGTGCTTTGCTCTATACATAGCTACATCTGCAAGTTGCAGTAAGGCTTGCGGCGTTGAGGCACTCTCTGGGTATTTTGCAATACCTATGCTGGCACTTATTTTTATAATTTTATTACCTAACACAAAGTCTTTTTCTAACTCGTTTAATACATTCCTTGCAATATCTAAAACTTGCGCTTCTGACTCAACTGACTCTATAAAAATAGAGAACTCATCGCCCCCTAGTCGAGATAAGTTTTGCTCTAACTGATTGGCTGGATTTATGTTATTTAACTTATTATGGCGTATCACATTGGCTAAACGAGTTGCCACTTGAACTAATATTTCGTCACCAAAACTATGCCCAAAAGAGTCATTTACTTTTTTAAAACCGTCCAAATCAATAAACAATAAAGCACATTTTAAATTTTCAATATTTACTTGGCTAATTTTTCTATCTATATGTTTAATATAGGCATGGCGGTCTATTAGTAGGGTGAGTTTATCTTGGTAAATACTGGTTTGAGTTTGCTTTACATAGTGCTCAACATGGCTATTAAGGGTGCTTATAGACTCACTCAGTGTTGTAATACTATTAGCGTTAGCTGCCGACTTTGTTTGTAAGTTAAATGCTTTGAGTAAGGTATCTGTTTGTTTATTAAGTTGGATAATTTTTTTTGTGTAGTAATGTTTTTTAAGCTCTTTTTTTAAATACACAAAGCCAATGAGAAAAATCACAAAAAATATAAATAGGTTTCGTGGCGATGTAAGCGTAATTAAAATTAAATCGTTAGCTTTAACCGCTATAAATTCTGTTTTGCTGGTTTTCAATACTATAAAGTTTATATTGTTTTGCTTAACAATATAATAGCCATTTAATATTGGGTTATACCAAGGGGCCAATGTCAATGTGGTGGTATCTATTTCAAAATTACGAACATCGATATTAGAGTGAAATAAATTAATTTTATCTATCTGATTACTTATACCTACATTAATACTAAAACATAAAGAAATAGCCATTATTATAATTACATTTATAGATTTTAATTTATTCACTTAAAGGTCCATCTAACGTTGTTAACATATTAAAGCATAAGCAAATAAAACATCATATAGGCTATTTTTACTACTAATTAAGTTATTATACAATCCTTAATGATTACAGGGTACTCATTATTATCTAATTAAGTGCATTTTAAAGCTGCCATGCGTAACTGACTTTAGTAAAAAAGGTGCGCTGGTCGCGCTCTAAGCTTTTAAGTGAATCATCTTGGTAACCTTTATCTGAATACCCTAAGTAAAATAATGTTTGCGCATTAATTTTGTACGAATAAACGAGTTGGCTGCCGTAATCTTTATTAGTTTGGTTCACTTGATAAAAATAAGCATTTTCGTTGCGATCAATATCTTCAAATTGCCAAATAAGCTTTAGCATTGAGCGCATATTAAATTTATAGTAAAGCCTAAAATCAATTAGGTTAGCTGTAAAAACACGCTCCCCTTGTGAGTTGTCTAATTGGCTGTAGCTATGCTTTATGTCAACTTGCCAATGATTGTTTATATCCCACACCGCTTGAGTTTGGGTATCAAAGGCGTCACCTAGTTGCTCATTACTGTAGTCAATGCGACTCCCGTATTCAACATACAAAGACAGCCTAAGATCTTTTGTTGGTTTAAATCCGCTGTAAATATAACCAATGTTTTGATTATAAAAATTAGTGTTATAATTTTCATACCTATGTATCAGCCCTATTTCGAAAATAGACTGTTTTTGGCCTTTAAAGCTTAAATAACCTTCGTACTCTTGCTCAAGTAAATCGCCATTTTTCGCCCAGGTTTTATCCCAATCAGCTACATATGACCAAGAGGTAACTAAATAATTTTCATCTCGATACCAGGTTTGCCCGCCTCCTAAAATAACTTTTTCGTAATCGACCTTAGCTTGATAGCCTAAATCGGCACGATAATCTGCGCCAATATTTTCGTACTCTGCGAATAATTTATAATCGCGTTTATCGCGGGTGAGCTTAATTGCATACGCTTGATCGGATTGTGTTTGTGACAGGTTATAATTTTCAACTAAAAATGCTGAGTTGCGGGTATCACTGCTCGCAACTTGATAACTTAAGGTGTCTGATTGATTAAACCAGTAACTACCGTCAACTGATAAAACCGTATTGCGATAGTCATCACCTTCACGATGCGTACTTGAAATCCCTACAGTGCCTTGCTGGCCAATATCGTACTGGTAACGCGCCACTGCCACTTTGGTATTTTCGTTTAAGCTTGCAAACCCTGAGCCCTGATTAGTTGGCAGTAAAATATTGCTATTGTCGTCATCGGCAAACATCACCGCATAACTGTGATTAGCTGTTTTGCCGGTTAATTTAGCGCCTAGATTAGGCTCTGCAATGGTGCGAGTATATAAAAGCTCAAATAAACTACTTTTAAAATATGACGCACCGTCTAAAAAAAACGGCCGTTTTTCTTCATAGTATATAGAGTAAGTGGTATTAATATCCAGCGCCAGAGAGTCGGTTTCCACTTGCGAGAAGTCTGGATTTATAGTGGCGTTTATAACGGCGTCTTGGCTTAAGCCCCAGCGTAAATCTATACCTACTTCGGCGTTTACATCGCCATTTTCCCAATCACCCGGTAACTGTGATTTGGTATCGTTACGCAGCGCAGTTAAAGTAGGCGTTAATTGCAGGTTTTTGCTGGCCGTTATTTTTTCAAAGCCGGTAAGTTTATCAAACTGACAAAGGCTGCACTTAATATCGCGATCAAACCCAATGTTTGATAACTGATAAAGCACATCTCGTTGATAATTGCGCATTAGGGCAAAACCCCAGGTTAATTGCTCTTTATTTTGTGCAAAACGCAGCGCTTTAAAAGGAATACGCATTTCTACCACATAACCTTGCTCAGTAATCTTGCCTGCGCTATCCCAAATGGCATTCCAAGAAAGGTCTTGTTGCCAGCCATCGGTGTCGGTCATGCGAATATCGCCCTGAGCCCCTAGCGGGTTCACATAAAATTCATAACCAGAGCGCTCATCATTAAAGGTATCAATTACTAGTGCCACGGTGTCATCTTGCCACAGAGTATCGCGATCTCGCAGTGCAGCGCGAATGTGCGTTGGGTCAGGATCGTGTGCAACAAACGCTACATATAAGTTACTGCCGTCTTCGTATATATAAGTATCGGTTTTTACCGGTGGCGTACCTTTTTCATTTGGTTCATCTTGAAACTGCAATGCAATGCGCGTGGCATCTTGCCAATGCGCCTCATTCATTACCCCATCTACTGTTATATTTTTATTAATACGCGTGAGTGAATAGTGTTGTTTATTGGCAAGCGCGCTTGGAGTGGTGAGTAAAAGAAAGAAAAAGCTTAAAATAAAGAACACTGATTGTTTTTTTATTATTATTAAGTACTGCATAAACATCCATTTAGACTTAAATTACTCAATAAGAGTAATTTCTGGCGTGGATTGTAGTTTATACCAATGGATTTGTTAATACCTTGCAAAGAGATTTTTGCATAACATTAACTAATTAATAATAAAGAAGTATTTAAGCGCAGCGATTAGGTTTCAATAAGCTTGAGTTTATCAGCAATACCATTCCACTCATCAGCATCGGCTGGGGCTGGTTTTGCCTGCGTAATGCGTGGCCATATAAGTGCAAGCTCGGCATTTAGTTCGGTAAACTCTTGTTGTGACTCTGGTAATTCATCTTCTTGATAAATAGCATCAGCTGAACATTCAGGTACGCATAAACCACAGTCAATGCAATCAATTGGGCTTATCGCTAAAAAGTTAGGGCCTTCAAAAAATGCATCTGCTGGGCACACTGATACGCAATCTGTGTACTTACATTTAATACAGTTTTCGGTGACTACAAATGCCATAATGGTTCAATGCCTAAGGTTTTATAACGACAACGGCGGATCATACCCAACCAAGGCTAAAATACAATATATAAGTGCCATAATAGCGTAATTTAACGTAAAATAAGCGCCTTATGTTTTGTGGTGCTATTTGCGCTACTCCCCTTATTGTGAGCGGTAATTAAAAGCCCGCTAAGACACCTAAAAGAGACAAAATGATACGTTTAACCGAAATAAAACTACCGCTAGATCATGACGAAAATGCAATTAAAGATGCCATTGTCAGTAAGCTAAAAATAACGCCAGAACAGTTACATAGTTTTAATGTGTTTAAACGTGGTTACGATGCCCGTAAAAAAACAGCTATTTTACTTATTTATACCTTAGATATAAGCGTTGATAACGAAGAGCAGTTACTCACAACTTTTGCCAAAGATCAGCATGTAAAAGTAGCACCCGACACCGCTTATAAGTTTGTTGCCCAGGCAAATAACGATTTAAAAGAGCGCCCTGTCGTAATAGGCTTTGGCCCTTGTGGTTTATTTGCAGGTTTAGTGTTGGCACAAATGGGCTTTAAGCCAATTATATTAGAGCGTGGTAAAGAAGTACGCGAGCGCACTAAAGATACCTTTGGTTTTTGGCGTAAGCGCGCACTAAATACCGAGTCAAATGTACAATTTGGTGAAGGCGGCGCAGGTACATTCTCCGACGGTAAATTATACAGCCAAGTAAAAGATCCAAAACATTATGGCCGTAAAGTTATTACCGAGTTTGTTGCCGCTGGCGCGCCAGAAGAAATTTTATACGTAAGTAAGCCACACATAGGAACCTTTAAACTGGTAACTATGATTGAAAAAATGCGCGCGCATATTGTAGAACTTGGCGGCGAAATTCGCTTTAGCACTCGCGTAGACGACATTCATTTAGAAGACGGCCAAGTAACGGGCTTAACCTTGTCAAATGGCGAGCAGCTAAATACCCGCCATGTAGTGCTTGCTGTGGGTCACAGTGCCCGTGATACCTTTGATATGCTATATAAAAAAGGTATTTACATGGAAGCTAAACCATTTTCGGTGGGCTTTAGGATCGAGCATAAGCAATCTATGATCGATGAGTGCCGCTTTGGTGACAATGCAGGTAACCCCATTTTGGGCTCTGCTGATTACAAACTAGTTCACCACTGTGATAATGGCCGTACCGTATATAGTTTTTGTATGTGCCCAGGGGGGACTGTGGTTGCAGCCACCTCTGAAGAAGGCCTAGTTGTTACCAATGGTATGAGCCAATATTCTCGTAGTGAGCGCAATGCAAACAGCGCTATTGTTGTAGGTATTTCGCCAGAGCAAGACTTCCCGGGTCACCCATTAGCGGGTATTGAGTTACAACGTAAACTTGAAAAACAAGCATACGAACTTGGCGGCAGTAATTACGATGCGCCAGCACAACTTATTGGCGACTTTTTAAAGGGTAAATCGTCATCAGCTTTAGGCGATGTGCAATCATCTTACACTCCGGGTATTAAATTAACCGATTTAGCCGGTGTATTACCTAAATATGCAATTGATGCTCTGCGTGAAGCAATTCCGGCATTTAATAAGCAAATTCGTGGTTTTTCAACTAATGATGGCTTACTAACAGGGGTAGAAACACGTACCTCTTCGCCGGTAAGTATTAAGCGCGATAAAACACTTCAAAGTATTAATACTAAAGGGCTTTACCCTTCTGGCGAAGGCGCAGGCTATGCCGGTGGTATTTTATCGGCAGGTATTGATGGTATTAAAGCAGCTGAAGCGGTGGCGCTTTCAATGCTAGAAAACGCAAAATAAGCGTTTTATTAATTTAAGCCATAAAAAAACCTGAGCAAGCTCAGGTTTTTTTGTAACTGCAAATAACCATATTAGGTTAGCGCATTATTAATTACTTTTTAAGCGACAGTTTTTCGCCTTTTAAGCTTTTACGTATTTTAGATATACGTGAGCGATTTACTGCTCTTGCTTCGCCAGTTGCTTGACCAGATGGCTTATTAGCACGAGTACGACGTAAGTGTGCAGGCTTTTTGCCAATTTTATCAATTAATACTTCACGGTTACTTACTGCATAGCCTTCTAAGTAAACACGTTTAATTTTTTGACCAATTAAGGTTTCAATTTCAAACAACATGTTTTCTTCTTCACGGCTTACAAACGAAATTGCTTGGCCTTCTTTACCTGCGCGGCCAGTACGACCAATACGATGTACGTAGTCCTCTGCAAGCCAAGGTAAGTCAATATTAATTACACGCGGTAAACCGTCTATATCAATACCACGCGCCGCAACTTCTGTTGCCACTAATACACGTACTTTACCTTCTTTAAATTCACGCAGCGCACGACGACGATTACCTTGTGACTTATCGCCATGACAAACCGCAGCCGGAATGCCATCAAGGTTAAGCTCTGTTACTAGCTCATCGGCTGTTTCTTTCATGTTTACAAATACTAACACTTGCTGCCAGTTTTTCTTACCAATTAGCTCAGAAAGCAGCTCTTGCTTACGGCGCTCTTCAACTGGGTAAACCACATGCGCTACAGTGCTAGCAGTACTGTTTGTTTGATCAACACGTACTATTTCTGGCTGTTTTAATACTTTAGATGCAAACTGTTTAATTGCTGCTGGGAAAGTGGCTGAAAACAACAAGATTTGACGATCGTCAGCGCAGCTTTTTATAACGCCCTGCATCTCTTCAATAAAGCCCATATCGAGCATACGGTCGGCTTCATCAAGTACTAAGTGCTTTACGCTGGCAAGGCTTAAGTTACCTAAGCGAATATGATCAAGTAAACGCCCTGGCGTTGCTACTACAATATCAACACCTTCTTTAAGTGCATTAGCTTGGCCTGCGGTGTTAACACCACCAAATAAGCTGACTACTTTTAACGAAGTGTGTTTTGCGAAGTCTTTAAAGTTATTTGCTATTTGCTCTGCAAGTTCGCGCGTAGGCGCTAAAACTAAAGCATGCGGAGCATTAGTAGTGCTTACTTCAGACTCAAATAATTTTTGAATAATTGGTAGCGCAAACGCGGCGGTTTTACCCGTCCCCGTTTGTGCACTTGCTAAAACGTCTTTACCTTTACGAACAGCAGGAATTGCTGCGCGCTGAATGGGCGTAAGGGTGTGATAGTTAAGTTCGTCTAACGCCTGAACAAGTTCAGGAGCAAAACTAAAAGATTTAAAATTCATGGTATATAACCTGCGGCCACATTATCAAGGGTCGCAAATTATACAGTAAAAAAGTGCTAACAGTTAGTCATTACTTTACTTTTGCATGGTTTAATCTGTTTTATAGCGTTTAAATATTAAAGAGGTATTAATACCGCCAAAAGCAAAGTTATTACTCATTACATAATCGGTGTTAATTTCTCGCCCTTGCTCTGTTATGTAGTCAAGTTGAGCGCACTCGTTATCCACCTCGGTGAGGTTTATTGTGGGGGCAAACCAGTTATCATTCATCATATTAATCGTCGCCCACGCTTCAATAGCACCGCATGCGCCCAAAGTGTGGCCTAAATAACTTTTTAAAGAGCTAATGGGTTTTGCCCCTAATGCGTTAAAAGTGGCATGCGACTCTGCTATATCGCCTCGATCGGTTGAGGTGCCATGCGCACTTACATAACCAATTTGCTCGGCGGTTAAATTAGCATCGTGTAGGGCTTGTTCAATCGCTATTTGCATTGTTTTAGAGGTAGGTTGAGTAACATGCTCACCATCACTATTACAACCAAAACCAACCACCTCTGCCAGTATAGTGGCACCGCGCGCTTTTGCGTGTTCATACTCTTCTAAAATCAGTGTGCCAGCACCTTCGCCAATCACTAATCCATCACGGTCTTTATCAAATGGCCTGGGGGTTAACTTGGGTGTGTCGTTTTTTGTACTGGTAGCATATAAGGTATCAAATACTGCGGCTTCGGTAATACATAACTCCTCTGCACCACCAGCAACCATCACCTTTTGACGACCAAATTTTATTGCTTCATAGGCATAACCAATACCTTGTGAGCCTGAGGTACAAGCTGAGCTTGTGGTGATCACTCGCCCTTTTAAGCCAAAAAACACTCCAACATTAACCGGAGCAGTATGCGCCATCATTTGAATATAACTAGTGGCTGTTACCCCAGACATAGAGCCCGACTCCATCATATTAGCAAACGCGAGTAACGGCGGGGTTGACCCTATAGATGAACCATAAGAAACCCCCGTAGAGCCATCGGTTAAGCTACTATGATTGAGTAACTGGGCTTGCTCTAACGCGCACTCTGTAGCGCGTGTTGACATAAGCGCCACTCGCCCCATTGAGCGTATTTGTTTACGTTTATAATGACTCGGTCGCTCAAAATGAGTAACCGGCGCCGCTAAACGCGTATTAAGCTCTGGTGCTTTGTCCCACTCTGGCATAGTGGTCACTGCATTTTCGCCTCTGATCAGTGCTTGTTTAAATACCGACCATTCATCGCCAAGTGCGGTGATCACCGACATACCTGTCACTACAACGCGCTTCATTACACCATACCGCCGTTAACTGAAATGACTTGGCGGGTAATGTAGGCCGCATCATCTGAGATTAAAAATGCCACAGTACCCGCAACTTCCTCTACTGTGCCCATACGCTTAAGCGGGATCATTTTTAGCATTTCGTCTACCGGTAACTCGTCAGTCATTGCGGTTTCTATTAACCCAGGTGCAACGCAGTTTACGGTTATTTTTCGCTTAGCCAACTCTAACGACAACGCTTTTGTAGCGCCAATAATACCGGCTTTTGCCGCACTGTAATTTACTTGCCCACGGTTACCGGCAATGCCCGATACAGAAGCCATGGTTACAATACGCCCACCTTTACGGTTTTGCACCATAGGCATTACCGTGGGGTGCACCACATTATAAAAGCCATCAAGCCCGGTACGAATAACGCAATCCCAGTCCTCGCCTTGCATAGCCGGAAACGCCATATCATTGGTAATACCTGCGTTACATACCACGCCATAATAAGCACCATGCTGGGCTATGTCTTGCTCTATTTGTGCTTTGGCGGCGGCTCTGTCGCATACATCAAATTGTAATAAGCTAGTAGCTTGGCCTAATGCCTGTATTGCTGTGCAAGTTGCTTGTGCATCTGCCACACCACTTTTACAATGCACTGTAATGTCATACCCTTGGGATGCTAATTTAAGCGCAATAGCCCTGCCTATGCCACGGCTTGAACCTGTGACTAAAATTCGTTTTGTCATTGATTATCTCTTATAAATTCCAGCGGATTTTCGGGCTGAAAAACATTAATTTTTGCTTCACATGCTAATGTATCGCCGTGGATTATTTGGCATTCAAACACACTCAATCCCGACTCTTCTTGATATAGCTTATGCACTTTAATAGTTAAACTACTATTAACTTTAAAACACGCTTGATGGGTTTGATATTTACGCGTACCAATTAAAAAACCTATTTTAGGAGGCTCATTTGCATCGTTTGCTAATGCGCCTGCGTAAGCGGCTATTGACTGCGCCATATACTCAACCCCAATATAACTAGGTACACCGGCAATATCGGCATTATAAAACGCACTTTGCGGTGTAATCGTTACCTGGCAACGCGCACTCTCGGCGCTATAATACGTTAAAGTGTCAATTAAAATCATTGGTGCGTCGTGGGCAAGCAACTGCTCAATTGCGTAATGATTACTGCTCAGCTCATTCATCGGCAATACCTAAAATTAAACTGGCGTTATTGCCACCAAAGGCAAATGAGTTTGACAAGCAGTAACGCAATTTGGGCTTAAATGCTTGTTTTATTATTTTTACATCGGCCAAGTTACCGCCTGTTGATAATACGTTATACGGCAATGCATACTGGCCTTGCTCTTTAAGAAGTAGCCAGCATAGCGCGGCTTCAATTGCGCCTGCAGCTCCTAAGGTATGCCCAGTTAAGTGCTTGCTTGAGCTAAGTGGCGTATTGTTGCCAAACACACGATTAATTGCAAGTGCCTCCATTTCATCATTTTTTAGCGTTGCGGTACCGTGTGCATTTATGTAGTCAATTTCATGGGCAGCTAATTGCGCTTGTTTTAGTGCTTTTTGCATTGCAGATTGCGCGCCCATACCATTGGGATCGGGCGCTGAAATATGATGTGCATCAGAGCTTTCGCCGCCACCGTACAGTGCAATTGCTTTATCTGTAATTGCGCTTACGCCTTTACTCATTACAAATAATGCTGCGCCTTCACCAATATTAATGCCGTCTCGGTTACTTGAAAACGGCTGGCAAACTCCGCTACTTAACGACGCTAACGAATCAAAACCATTGAGAGTAAGTTGGCATAGGGTGTCAACGCCACCGCATATAACAACATCGGCCATATCAGCTTTTAGCAGTGCGCGGGCACTTAGTAATGCTTTTGCGCTTGATGTACAGGCTGTAGAAATACTATAACAGGGTCCCTTTGCATCAAGCTTTTGCGCAATATAGTGTGCTGGGGTGGCAAGTTCTTGTTCATAATAATGAAAGTCATTTGGCCATTGCGCTGTGTGTTCAAAATGAGCACGAGCCCGTTCACCATCTGCAATACCCGAAGTACTCGTGCCTAACACCACCGCAATACGGGATTTATCGATATGCGAAAATTGCTCAATAGTTGTTTGTAGTTGCGCTAAGCACATATCAATAAAGGTATTTATACGTTTTTTTTGCGCCAACGCAACCGAGGTTACTTGGCCAACATATAACGGCTGTTGTTGCGCGCTAAGTGTAGAATTTAGAGTTAATATAGGCGTTGCAGAGTTATAACTGTTTAAGCTATCGAGAGTTGCCTGCGGGCCTACTCCCATCGCACTAACAATACCTAAGTTATTTAGCCAATATGTCACTGAGTTACCTTTTTAAATATTATTTTATAATCACGTACAATATTATGCAGCGTAATTGCATCATCGTTATAGTCAATGGTGATCAGGGTTTTATGATTTTGTAGTACTTGTCTGTGTGTGCCTACTTGTTCCACCAGTGCGCCACTCAGCTGCTCATTTATAAACGCGACAGGCCAATGTACTAAGGCAATGTCGGCCAATACATAAGCAGGATTTATATCGACGCCTACAAGCATTTTTTTAGCTTTAATTGGCTCTTTGGGTGATTTTTCAAGCTCTACAATTGGAAAGCCCTGGCTGGTCATCATCAGCAACTTGACCCCTCCCGCCTCATTAACCGCCAATTGCGATAACAAGGTATGCTGCTCTTGCCCAGTGGTAATAAATAACACTTGTTGCCAAGAGCGGCCATACATTGATGGCGCCATGCTATTTAAATTTAGGCTAGCCGCAGGTGCTATGCTTATAGCTGCACTGGAACTAAACTGACTCGCACAGGCTGACAGCACTATGCAGGTTAGCAATAGCAGTGCACGCTGGAGTATTAGTTTAAGCATATTAATTTCAACATATTAGTTTCGGCACAGCTGAGCTAGCACATTTAAGCGGCGCTCACTTTGTGCAACAAATGGGTTACTCGTGTCCCATGCGTATCCGGCTAAAATTGCACTGATCATTTCTCGCACTTGTTTGTTTTGCTCTGTATGAAATATTACGTCTTGAAAGCGCGTATCGTACCAGCCTGTAACAAAAGTTCTAAAACAGTTAACTCCCGCTTGTAGCGGTTTTGCATAATGCTGCTCAAAGTCAATCGTCTCACCTTTTAAATACTGATCGACCAAAGGTGCAATTAAACTTGCTGATTTAAGCGCAATGGTTACTCCTGATGAAAACACCGGATCTAAAAACTCTCCCGCATTGCCTAATAGCGCAAAGTGCTGTCCATACAGCTTACTCACATTAGAGGAGTAGCCTGTTATGCTGCGAGCTGGCCCAATTAATTCGCGTTTAGCTAGCAGTGCTTTTAAATGTGGATCTTGCTCTAAAAAGCGATTTAACATTACCTCTGCTTCGTCGTCATTAAAACGCTCAGACTCTGCTACAACACCAATACTTGCGGTGCCATCACTAAAGGGAATTAGCCAATACCATATATCTCGGTGCTCTGGGTGTACGGTAATGAGGATTTTATTACGATCAAAATTTTCATCGCTAATATTATCTACAAAGTGGCTAAAATAAGCACTGCGTACCGGAAAGTTAGAAGGTAACTCTAAGTTTAGTAGTTTAGGTAATACTCGGCCAAAGCCGCTGGCATCTAACACAAAGCGTGCTTGAACTTGGTAAGGCTGCTGCTGCGCGTCGTGTACTAATAAGGTTGCACCACCATTTTTATCGGTACTATCTTTATTGGTATTACCTTTATCGGAACTGTTTTCAAAAACATCAGTAACCTTGTAGTCTTTAACACTGTGCTGATAACGAATAACAGCCCCTTGCAGCTGTGCATTATCGGCTAGTAATTTATCAAACAGCCCTCTTTTCACTTGATAAGTAGTACCTGGCCCAGGTGATGATTTTTCGGTAAAATTAATAGCGGTATTTTCACCCGCTCGATGAAACGCAGCGCCGTTTTTAAACTGAAACCCCAAACTAGCAGCGTGTTCATGCAATGGAGCGACTAAATTAGCGTCGGCCAAATACTCCATACATTGCGGTAACAAGCTCTCACCTATAGTAAAGCGCGGAAAAATCTGTTGCTCAAGTACTAATACTCGCCAGCCTTTTTGCACTAAAAGGCTACTTGCAAGTGCGCCAGAGGGGCCCGCACCAATTACAACAACATCAAACTGCTCAGGGTTATTCACTTTATCCTTCCTTTTGCGAGGGTAATACACTCAGCGGCGATAAAATATATACCGCTAAAATCCCTACCATTACGGTAAGTCCAAAACTAAAAATAGCAGGGGTGCTTGAGGCACTTAACATACCAAACACCCACATAGAAGACGCTGCAGATAAACTAATTGCCAATATATTTTTTGGCTGTAACTTATTTATTTGATAAAAAACAAGGTAGTCAATAGCTAAGGCTACCACTAGCAACGCGCCCAACATATTAAATAACGACAGGCTGCCTTGAATTGCATTACACACCCACAGCATGCTAACAACCACTAATAACAAACTTAACAGTTGTAAAGTGGCAATTTTTACGCCAAAACGCCAACTAAAAAGTAACCAACTAATGGCCCCTGCAAGCACTAAGCTTAACAATAAGTATGCTCGGTAATCGCTTAATAACGCACTAATTTGCTGCGGTTTATTATATAGCAATAAGCCATCATCTTTTAAAAGCGCGGCGCTTAAGCTCTGTGTATTAATATTGCTAATTGTCATCCAGGTTATGGCTTGCTGCGGCTCAACATGCATTTGCGCTAACAATAAGGGTTTAAATTCGCTATTTAATAATGCGTTATAGGTAATAAATTGCGCGGGGCCGCTACTTAATTGCCGCCCAGTTAATTGCTCGCTTAGTGCAAATACACCACTTTTTTTAGCTTGATTAAACACCGCTAAATTATTTTTTTGCTGCTCAATACTAGGCAGCCATCGGTTAATGGCATTGTGTTTAATATGCGGGTTACTCGCGGTTAAATTGCTAACTAACCGCTGTTGTTTTTGTAACACGTGTTGTGCATTGTCGCCAATAATAAATACTATATGGCTGCGCCATTGATCCAGTAAAGTTAAGTGTTTTTTTTCACTTGCCATTAGCTGCTCAGAGCTGGCATTAAGCAATCTAATATCATCATTAAACTCAATCGGTTTTAATATCAATAAGCTTGCAAGCACTATACTTAGCGCAATAAACAGTGGTTTTTTTATTTTATTACAGTACAAAAACACCCGCGTTATTTTTTTACTGAGTAATAAACTCGATGTCGATACACGCAGTGTTTGCTGCCAAAATGGTAAAATTAACACAGTAAACAACCATGCACTAAATAAGCCCGCTATAACAAACACAGCCACTTGCGCTAATAAGGTTAACGGTGCACCTAATAAGCAGCTGTAGCCTAATGCGGTCGTAATAAAAGAGAGTAATAACGCCGATTTCACCCCTTTGCTATAGCCGTTAGAAGTGGCTTGCTGTGCAGTTTCATTTGCTACTTTGGCTAAATCGGTCATGCCATGAAAGGCGTAATCAATAGCAATGCCTATTAGGGTTACGGCAAATACCAAGGTTAATAAGTGAATACTGTTAAACACCAATAACATAACAATAGCGCCGCCCATTAATGCGCTAAGCACAGTAAAGCTCGCTAATAAAATACTGCTAATCGCTCTAAATACCCAAAACACCATAACCATTAGTGCCATTAGGCTAATACCACCAAACAAACTCATTTCGTATTTTGCTTGTTGGGCATTTTCAGCCGTATGAAACAGCACCCCTGAATAGGAAATAGTGGTATTTGGGTACGCTTTACTTAGGGTGTTTATTTGCGTTTTAATTTTAGCAGCTAAGCTAATTGCATTATTAATGCTCAAGTTTGGCTCTGGCAGTGTGACAAAAAGCATTGCATATTCAACCCCCTCATACTGGCGAGTGAGGCGGTTTTGTTTAATAGTAAAAACTTGGCTTTGGCTTAAGTTTTCGCTAATAAAGCCAGCTAAACTTAAACTAATATCAGTACTTAATGTAGCACTAACAAATGGCGATCCTAACTGATTTAACTGCTGCAGGTAAAACTGCTCAAAGCTGGCTTTGTCTGCTATTTTTTGCTTATAGGGCTTACTTAATAGTGCATATTTATAAGGCGCAAATGTGGCTTTTAAAGCGTTTATAGAGGGAAAATTAAATGTGCTTGTTATACCTTGCTGCTCAAGCCAATTGTTAAATTCATCGTGGGCGTTATTTTTTTGCTCACCAGCAAATGAAAACACTACACGGTGGGCATTTTTTTCAAAAAACAGCTGTTCGCCATAAGCTAATTGAGAATGCGATTTTGGCAGCAAACTAAACATATCAGCACTAAATATAGGTTTAGTCAGCCAAAATATACTGGTTAAAAGCAAAATTAAACCACTAAACCAAATAAAAACAATGCCAATTCGTTTCTTCAATCCACTATTCCATTAATTAACTATTTAAACGATTGAGCCGTTAAGGCTGCTCAGGGTAACTAAACTCAATAGTTGTTTTACTACCTGAATGCTCATAAAGGATGATGCTGTGTACCGTTTTATCACTTTCACACAAAGTAAAGTGGCTAAATAATTGCTGTAACAACGCTTCTTTTGGGGTTAGTTGCAGGCAATTGTTTTGCGCTTTTATACTAAAGCGTGTTGCAAGGGCGCTCATATCTACACTGAGTAAGTCAGTTAAAAGCCCTACAAACTGCTCACTGCCTGGCTGTGGTACAAACTCCCCTTTAGCATTTTCAACCAATACCTGGCCATTTTCTACAATCAATGCGCTTTTTACCGGTTGTTCTACTTGCCATACTAGCTTTTTGGCATTTAGAGAAAACACTCCAGAGGAGACGAACGGCGATGCAAAACCAGCAAGTTGTTTATATTGTTTAAACTCACCCGTTACTGTATCAGCCTTTAATGTGGTATTTACCTGCGATACAGTGTTTGCTTGCAATGCACTACAAAATAGCAGCAATACGCTGGTTATAAATAATTTAAACATTGTCATTCCTTCTCCTTTAATTGCCAGCTACTTTAAAAAAGGGGCTAGTTTTTCATAAAGTATTGGGGGTGAAACAAATTGCATTTCTTTGGAGCTAATTTCTACCGCCACTTGTGTAGTGGACGCCTTGGTAATGCGCTTATTACTGATTGCATCGGTAATAACATAATCAATACGTAAGCGGTTTTCATACTCTTTTAAATACGCTGCCACTTTAATTTTTTGTGTAAATACAGCTGATGCTACGTATTTAATTTGCATATCAACAATGGGCCACGCAAATCCAGAGTCTTTCATTTGCAGGTAGTCGTAGTCAAATATTCTGAGTAACTCACAACGAGCAATTTCTAAATAGCGTGGGTAATTACCATGCCACACTACATTCATTGGATCGCAATCATGAAAAGGGATTTCTATTTCTACGCTGTGCGAAAGTAATGCGCCTTTATTATTCATAAAGCGCCCAGCGTTTGCTTTGAATATAGCTAATAGTTTGTCTTAGCACCGCTTCCATTGGTCTGTCTTCGGTCAGGTTTTCAAAGTAACCTGTTATATCGCTATACATATGCTGCATATCGTCAGTTAAACTCGTAAATTCTAATTCGCCTTGTTTAATTCGCAGCCTTAACCCTTGAATAGCGGCTAATAAGGTACTGGCCATCACTTGCTCGGTAAGCTGTAAAATACGTAAACAATCGCGCGAGGCTATGGTACCCATACTTACTTTGTCTTGATTGTGACACTCGGTAGAGCGCGAAAATACACTGGCAGGCATAGTTAATTTCAATGCCTCAGCAGTATAAGCACTGGCACCAATTTGTACCGCTTTAAAACCATGATTTATATAACGACGCTCAGGGGCACTGTCGGATAAATTAGACGCCAAACCATTGTTATATTTAGTATCAACCAATGAGGCTATTTGTCGATCGGCTAAATCAGCTAAGTTAGCTACTGCGGTTTTCATGCTGTCCATTGCCATGGCAATGTGGCCGCCATAAAAATGCCCGCCGTGCAGTACATGCTCCCCTTCGCCATCAATAATTGGGTTGTCGTTGGCTGAGTTTAATTCGTTTTCGATCATTTGCCTAAAAAACGGCAAGCTGTCTTGCAGCACACCAATAACATGCGGTGCACAGCGAATTGAGTAGCGATCTTGCAGGCGGTCGGCATTACGTGGATGGTCGTGATGATTTAAATCATCTCTGATCCAACGTGCTATTTGCTGCTGCCCTGGGTGAGGTTTTACCGAGAATAAAATTTCATCAAAATGATGGCTATTTCCTTTGAGCGCTAAGCTAGCAATGGCGGTAATACGACTGGCTAATTTGGCTAAATAATTGGCTCTGTCGAAGGCTAAGCAGGCTAATGCGGTCATTACCGCGGTGCCATTCATTATTGCAAGGCCTTCTTTTGGGCGCAGCACGAGCGGCGTTAAGCCAACTTCTTGCATTACCGCTAAGCTATTACGTACGGTGTCTTTATAATATACGTCGCGCTCGCCTATCATAGCACCAGCAACATAAGATAATGGCGTTAAGTCGCCACTGGCACCTACCGATCCCTCTTGAGGAATAACCGGTACAATATCGTGATTTAAGTAGTCGCGCAGTAAATTCAGCATTTCCCAGCTAATACCCGAGTAGCCTTGCGATAAAGACGTAAGCCGCGTGGCTAAAATTGCTCGTCCTTGTACTTTATTAAATACATCGCCTAGTCCACATCCATGAAATCGCGTTAAATGTAGGGGTAGTTCATCTACTAAATTTAATGGTACTGCTACGGTTACTGAGTCGCCATAACCAGTCGTTACACCGTAAATAACGCCGTCTTCTTTTAATAATGTATCTAAAAAACTCAGCGCACTATTAATTTTGCTACTAAATTCGCTGCAACCACTAATTTGCACTTGGGTGTGGTTATGTGCAATATCAACAATGTTTTCGATTGATAATCGCTGCTGACCAAAAAGCTGTGTGTTTTGAACTGGCACTTCTATTTCTCCTTTGCTTGATCGCGGGCGACTTGCTGATCATTTTGCCAAAAATCGTAAAAATTAAACCATTGATAAGGATATTGCGCAGCATAGTGACCTAAACGCTGCGCATAGTCTGTAATTACTTGGTTTAAAATTGCCTGTCGTTGGGTGCGTGGCATTTTTAAGCTGTTGCTGTATTGCTCAAATATTACGTGGTACTTACTGCTTTGCTGATCTTTTAAACAAAACAAAAAATAAACTGGGCAATCAAGTAATGCCGCTAAAATAAAAGGTCCTTGAGAAAACGGGGCTGGCTTGTCTAAAAAAGGCACTTGCACAGAGCGCGCGGCAGTGGTGGTACTGGTGCGATCGCCAACAATAACAATAATTTCGCCTTGCTCAATTTTTTCTTTCAATAAAATAGCTAAACCTGGGCCTAAGTCAGTTACTTGAATTAAATTAACCGCTACGTTGGGGTTAATTTTTTTCAGCATTTTATTAAATTCAACTGCATGATGAGTAAACACCAGCACATTAATAACTTTGCCACTGCGATGTTGGCTAAGCGCTCGGCACACTTCTAAATTACCCAAATGCGAGCCAATAAAAATAGCCCCTTGGCGTTGCTCATTTAATTGGCTAAATAAATGCTCGTTGGTATATTCAATATCACTTAAGCTAATACGCCCAAGCCAACCATCTATTTTATCAAAGGCGCTGTCGGCAAAACTACAAAAGTGCTTTAGTTGCTGCTTAAGTGTCACGCTTTGCCCAGTGCCGGTGTACAAATTAACTTGCTGTAAAAACTGTTTTGAAGCAGCACGGGCAACCCTACCAGTAATAAAGAGATACACCACCACAGGAAACAAAATTAGCCACAGCCCTTTGCGACCCAGTATTTTATGTGTAAATAGCAGAGTTTGAATGCCTAAATAATTACCGCGCTCTTGCATTTTAGACCAATGTTTAACGGCCATAACGTCTCTTTAATTTGTGTGCTATAAGCCAAGGCGAGCGCACTAACATACCAAAAAATAATCGCGTATGTAGCCAAGATATACGCACGTTGTCGTGCAATGGCTGAAAGTGAGAAAGCCCATTTTCTGGATAGATCACTTGGCTAGGTAAAAATATAAACGGCACATTACGCCAATATAAACGCACTAATATTTCAGGATCAAAGTCCATCCGCTTGCCCAGCTTAACTTCTTTTAACAGTTTTTCGCAGGCTCCCAGCGGATACACTCTAAAGCCACACATAGAGTCAACAATTTCAAAACTAAGGGTTTCAATCCATACCCACACATGGGTTAAGTACCGTGCTAAATAGCGATGCTTAGGCACTGAAGCGTCGTATATTGGGCAACAGCTTACTAATGCCTGTGGATTGGCGTTTGACAGGCGCAAAAGCTGCGCTAAATCGGCCAAGTTATGTTGGCCGTCGGCATCAACTTGAATAGCATGGGAATACCCTTGCTGATACGCATAATGCAAACCGCTTTGTACCGCCCCACCTTTACCTTGGTTGTGCTCATGGGTAACAATGGTAAGTAACGGGTGCTGCTGTGTAAGTGCAGAAAACACTGCTTTAGCTGCCTCATTACTTGCATCATCTACCATAATAATTGGTAAGTTATATTCAGCTAGGCTGGTTAATACCGCCGCTATCACAGAGGTATGATTGTAGTTTGGAATGACAATACAAAACTTATTCATTTAAACAACACTTTCAAAAACAATTCGCCCAGACGCATGTTGCCCCTTAGCAGAGCGATAAGAAAACACATACTTATTAAGCGCTTTTTGCTCTATGGCTAATACCATAGTAAGGCCTGGCGTAATCACCACCTGAAACTTTAGCACTTCGACATTCTTTACCGCTAATTGAATATTATACTGCTTACAAATTGCAGCAACCGCCCAATCTAGCTGCACTACGCCTGCTAAAATAGGGCCGTCTTTAAAATGGCCATTAAAGTAATCTAAATCCTTGGGCACAAATAAACTTAATTGATAACCTTGCTCGGTTTGCTCACATTTAAGTAGTTGCGGCTGCGTTTTAATCAACTTTGTCAAAAAGGTGCTCCAATGCTTTTAAGTTTAATTTAGCTTGGCTGTTATAAGGTAACTGCTCTATAAAACGCCACTTTTTAGGCGTACAAATGCGCTCAAAACGCGTTAGTGCATGCTCTTTTAAAAGCTTATTAGTGGCTAATTTACTTTCACTTTGTAAATGTTTTACCCCTTGCTGGCTAAGCACAACTACCGCACCTATTACTTGCCTTGCCCCAGGTAATACAATTACTTTAACGTCGTTTACCCACTCACTGCTTGCTAGGTGGTGTTCTAGTTCATCCAAACTGAGGCGTTTTTCTTCTAATTTTATGATTCGGTCTAATCGACCAAGCAGTTTAAATTGACCACTTTTAAGCACCAAACCTCTATCGTCAAGCGGGTAATCTTTGTGGTTCACTAACGGTGAATTTAAAAGGAGTCTATCGTTTGTGCCAACACTCATTTTTATACCTGAAAACGGCTGCCACGAGCTCACGTTTTCAAGCGAGGTAACTTGTCGATACGCTATACCACCGGTTTCGGTACTGCCAAACACTTGTGTTATTGGTTTATTTAACTGACTGAATAGCGATACTGCATCTTCGTTTGCCAGCGGCCCACCAGATGAAAATATCCATTGTAAGTGAGATTTTTGTTCAATTAATACGTTGTCTGCGCGTAATCGTTTTAGCTGTGCGGGGCTAGAAATTAACACCACTTGTTTAGCGCCCTTGAGCTTGGCGGCTATATGCTCTGGGTAGTGCAGTAAGTCGGTATCAACGACATGTCCGGTACTAAGTGGCCATAACAACCTAAATAGCAGCCCGTAAATATGCTGATGCGATACGCTAGCAATAAACATTGGCATACATTTTAACGCATAACTGCTTGATAAAATGCTCAGCTCTTTGTTAATTGTTTGCCACGACTTTACAATTGGCTTAGCTTTACCTGTTGATCCTGAAGTGTAAAACACCAAGTTCCCTTCTTTGGGCCAAACAAGTTGCGCTAAAGGAAAAAAGCCAGGCTGTTCAGGCAAGTTTTCTATATTGATAAAGTCAATACCCAGTGGTTCAACAAGCTCTGAGTCACCTAAAAAACAAGGCGTTTGCTGTAGTAAGGCTTTGAGTGTTTCGGGTTGACCATTAGGTGGCAGTATAACCGTGCAACCGCGCAAGGTGAGTGCCATTAAACTCACCGCAAACTTATAAGTGTTAGTGCTATATAACACCACAGATGTGGGCGCTGTGGCCGGTGAATACTTAGCTAATAGCCGATTAACATCGCTAACAAACTGGCGTTGTGTCACTGCCTTATTTTCATGATTAAAGCACACACTAACATTATTACTTTGAAATACTTTACTTTGAAAGGTACTAAACACGCGCTTTCCTTTTTACTTTTAGCCTGACTAGCCACTCTAAGGCAAACAACACGCCCATAGCTACATAGGCAATCACACCATTATAAAAAGCCCACACTGCCAAACTAGAAAACAGGCTGGTATATAAGGCAATACCACCATTAACTATAAAAAAAACGCACCACAACTGAGTTACTTTTTTAGTGTATTGCACACCTTGCTCATCGAGCTCAGGCTCGGTGATGCGGGCAAAGGTTTCTATTATTGATGGCCCTTTATAAAGTGAGTAGCTAAACACGAGCAACATCACAGTGTTAATAATCACCGGGTATAAACGTAAACCCACATCACTGTCGAACACTTTTGACAATACGATTGCTATCACAGCTAAAAATGTCGCTGGCTTTAACCACGGCATTTTGTCAAATAATGCTTTGCTTAACCACAAGCGTAGTGCAAGCAAAAATAATAATACGATCGCTACCAGTTGGCTATTAAACTGCGTCAGGCCCACATACACAATAACTGGGTAGCAGGCCAAACAAAGCATAATAAGGGTGGTTAACAAGGCTTTAAGCATTTATTTAGTTAACGAGCTTTTCTATTTCGCTAACTACATTTTGCACAGTACGTACTTGCTTAAATGCATCAGGATCAATTTTTTTACCGGTGATTTCTCTTAGTTTTACTACCAAGTCAACAGCGTCAATGCTGTCTAAATCAAGGTCTTGATATAAGTTGGCGTCTAGGTTTATGTCGGCTGGGTCTATCTCAAAATCGTTTTCTAAAATGCCGTGTAATACATCATAAATTTCAGCAGCGGTTTTCATTGTTATTCCTATATATTTTTATAATTTAAGAACGTGCTTGTTCTATAAAGTGTGCTAAAGAATTCACCGACGCAAAGTGCGCTTTTGTTTGCTCTGAATTGGCATCTATTTTCACATCAAATTGTTTTTTTATTGCCAAACCAAGTTCTAGTGCATCTATGCTATCGAGCCCTAAACCATCAACAAATAATGCTTCATCATCAGCAATGTCTGCAGTTGTCATATCTTCTAGATCAAGGCTGGATATAATTAATTGTTTAATTTGTACTTTTAATTCAGTCATAAATTGCTCAGTTCTTCTGTAAAATAATGTTGTAAGCTGTTAGTTAAATGCCGAGATTGTATAGCGGGTGTGTCACTAACATAAGGCAGGTTACTGTTAAACTGCTTGCTGGCCAGCTGCAAGCTAAAGTGCGCTTGATAAGGCGCTACTTTATACCAAGGTGTACCCTTGGTTAAGGTATTAGGCTGCATTTTTATTAATACTGTAGCGATTGGCACATTACATCTAAGTGCTATATTGGCCGCTCCTCGTTTAAAATTAAGTGCAGTATGGGGCTGTGAACGTGTGCCTTCAGGAAAAACTATTAAGTTATTTCCTTTGCTTATACTGCGCTCACATTCACGTAATAAACCTTCTGGATCTTCGTTACTTATATAACCAGTACTTTTAATTACACCGCGCATAAAGGGGTTTTTAAATAAATGGGCTTTTACTACGCAATCTGCATTTTTAATCACAGATATAAGCACAACCACATCAATTAAAGAGGGGTGATTGGCAAGTACTAATTTTCCGTTTAAATTAGCAAGCTGGGTTTTGTCTTTAATATTAAAACGAATAACGCCTGTGTAATGCATTAATCCAACAAAAAATTTAAAACAGTAATGTACTGTCGCTCTTGCTCTGTTTTTACGGGTGTTTACATCTGCTTCTAATACGTTTTGCAGCGGAAAAACCACTAATGTTAGTACTAAACCACCTATGCCAAACACGCTAAAACAAACACCGGTTGCAAGCACACGCCAACAAAGCCCTGTTATTCTTATAATGTGTTTAATCATGGTAGGTAAGTTGCCAATGATGAGCCAATGTAGTGTGGGTTAATATCGCACTTTTTTTATCGTGTAGGGCTTTAGCACCTTGCAGGCTCATTGGTAAGTTACTACTTTTTGCAGCAGGGTTAAGTACTTTATTTAAACTAAAACACGGCTCATTTGCTTGAGCAAGGCGCACTATCATAGCAATGGAATGAGTAATTTGTAGCTCGTCAGCAAATTGGTTATATATATCGGGGAGGATTTCATCGCTATGGACTACTAACATGTACGGCTCATTGCTATCAACAAGGCGAATGTAGGCCTCTACAATTGCACACATAAAACTCTCAGCCCCTGCTGCAATAGCATTCATTGCACTGGTATTACTTTTTATAATACTAAAAAGTCCGGCTGCGGCATTATGCACACTCAGGCCAAAACCTGTGGGCGATAATGGTTGCTGATTAACTATATCAACTAATAAATTGGCTGTTTTATGAAAGTCCCCGTGGCGCGATGAGAACACCGCCGATAAATTAGTATACTGATCAGCGCTACTTACTTGCTGAGCACTGTGTAATACCATTTTGCTAAAACGAGTCATACGCCGGCGTTGCATAGGTGCAACCCAATCAAGTGTTATAGGCGAGTTATCATACCAATGATCGCTTTCTATTTGTCGCTGTTCTGGCTGGATCCATGTAGCGAGTTGTTCAACAACAAATTTCACAAATATACATATTTAGTTAATGATAGGACGCAGGATCTTACATTTTTTAACAAAAAAAGTAAAATAAACAATAAAAAAAGCCAGCGCTGGATTTTCATTCAGCGCTGGCTAATAATTCTATGATATTAAAAAGAATTCTTGTTCATTTATGCAGCGAGCATGGCCACCAACAACATCACTTGCGCTTAGCTGATTAATCAACTTTTCACCTTGTTGTTGCTGTGCGTCGTTAAGGGGTAAGTAAGGTAATCTAAATACCGGTTTAACTGCCTCAGTCATCATGAGTGCAGTATTAATCGCAATTGGATTTGGCTCGCAAAACAACCAATTTATTAATGGTTGTAATGACGTATTTAGCGCATCATTTGGCGCATCCATTAACTGGCGAAACAATTCTGGCATAAGATTAGAGCTGACCGAAATAACCCCATGAGCGCCATGAGTATGACGAGCATCGTGGCTTTCATCATCATTACCCGACCAACACGCTATGCCTTGCTTCTCATAATGAGCTATACGTTCGTTACCACCACACTCTTTAACACCAATAAAATGTTCGTGCTTTGCTAATGGTTCAATAATATCAGGCGTTAAGTCTTGTCCTGTACGCCCCGCTACGTTGTAAATAAATGCAGGGCCAATATCAAGAACACGCTTTAAATGCTCTTTTACACCCGCAATAGAGGTGCGCCCATAGTAAGGGTTAATTTGCAACGCAGCATCCATACCACTGGCAAAACCATATTTAGTGGCTTTAATCGCTTCTCGGGTATTATTACTGCCCGTATTACCTACAATTACCAGCTTACTGCTAAACTTATTTACGCTATGCGCTATGAGCATTAAGTGCTCTTCCCAGTTCATTAACTGGCCTTCGCCGGTAGTGCCGCCTACAACGATACCGTCAACCCCAGCTGCTATTTGTAACTCAACAAGGCGATCGTATGTTGCAAGGTCAATTTCGCCACTCGATAAATAAGGTGTTTTAATTGCTGTAATAAGACTTGCTTGTTTAATTTGTTCTAGGCTGCGCATAAAAAATCATTCTTTATAAAACTTGCGCTATTTGTACCATATTTATGTGTGCTTTTGCAGCTGTAAACGCATATTTTGCAATAAAATGGCTTGTAATATTAAGTTTGATAATACAAAATGAATAACTGTATATATAAACAGTATTTGTATTTTTAATATTAGGCGAGCTTTTATGCGTTTATCTCAGTACTTAACAACCCATTTTTATCATACCGACGAGCTATGCCAGGCACTCAATATTGATGCAGATAAGCTTGAGCATTGGCAACAGCAAAGTGTATTTCCTAAGCCTAGTTATTGTATTAAAAACCAACTAAGTTGCAGCTCATATTCGGGTTTGTACGAATGCGAAGAGTACGACGATTATTACCCTCGAGGTTGTGTAAACTGGGGCCAAGGGCTGATAAAACAAAAAATCGATTCATCCAGCCAGGCATTTAATTACTTTGCCCAGCAATATACCGCCAGCTTAACCAAACTTGCTCAGCAAGGGTTTGAATTTAACGAAGAACTATTTGGTTGCGAAATAGAAGAACATGTACAACAAGTATGGCAGCAATTTTTATGCAGCAAATATGGCGTGCTTACTCAAAATGGCTTAATAGACGAAATAGTGGCTGTTGATATAGGCCGCCTGGTGGTTGATGACATAACCGAATTACGCAGTAAAGCGGGGTTAGATCAAGATGAGCGTGCAAAACTGCACCCCGCTATAAAGTTACTCAACCGGGCTTTGAGCCATGGTGCCGATCACGAAAAACAACACACACTTAGAACCCGCTATATAGATACCCTTATTTTAAAATACGACTTATCGATAAAGTAATTATTAATGTACTACTACTTTAAGATTAACTCTGCCAATTTATAATTAACGAATATACGTATAGCGGCCAGTAGCTTAAGAAAATACAGCCTATAGGATTAGTGTTTGTTTGCGTTACAGCACCCTCAATACAAGTATTCCTATATAAAGTATGTAACAAAGTCAGATGATCAAAGTGCTATGCGTAAAACTAAACTTAAAATAAAGCTTGATATCCGCCAGAGGTTGCTGTTAAAGTACGTCGCATCGGGTTGATAGAAAGCCCTGTTTATTTGTAAGTACCACGTTGTTATTAGTAATAATCCTTCGCGCTATCCTCAGTTAAATATATGTTTTCTTACTCTTTATATTGCCTTATATAGGGCGCACTTTAATTTTTTTAGGATACTACTATGTCTACAACAACTGGTTCAGTTAAATGGTTTAATGAAGCAAAAGGTTTTGGTTTTATTGAACAAGAGTCTGGCCCTGATGTTTTTGCTCATTTTAGCGCAATTACTAGCGATGGCTTCAAAACATTAGCTGAAGGCCAACGTGTACAGTTTACTGTTACACAAGGTCAAAAAGGCCCGCAAGCTGAAAATATTGTTTGCATCTAAATTGTTTAATTTAATGGGTTAGTAATAACCCGTTAATGAATATTAGTTTGAAAGAAGTTCTGTTTATTTGTACGTACCACGTTGATATTAGTAATAATCCTTTGTGTTATCCTCAAGTTAAATATTTATTTTTTCCAGCTTAATCGCCTACTTTCAGGCACATTTTTTATTAATTTCTTAGGATACAATTATGTCTAATACAACTACTGGTACAGTAAAGTTTTTTAACGAAGCTAAAGGTTTTGGTTTTATCGAGCAAGAATCTGGCGCAGACGTTTTCGCACATTTCAGTGCAATCTCTGGCGACGGTTTCAAAACTCTAGCTGAAGGCCAACGTGTACAGTTTACTGTTACACAAGGTCAAAAAGGTCCACAAGCTGAAAACATCGTTTGTATCTAAGATGTTTAAGTTGATGGGTTATTTATAACCCATCTATTTATATAAGTTTGAAAGAAATACTGTTTATTTGTAAGTACCACGTTGATATTAGTAATAATCCTTCGCGTTATCCTCAAGTTAAATATAGGTTTTTTCCGGCTCAATCGCCTATTTTCAGGCACACTTTTATTAATTTTTAAGGATATTATTATGTCTAATACAACTACTGGTTCAGTAAAATGGTTTAACGAAGCAAAAGGTTTTGGTTTTATCGAGCAAGAATCTGGCGCAGACGTTTTTGCACATTTTAGCGCAATTTCTGGCGACGGTTTTAAAACTCTAGCTGAAGGCCAACGCGTACAGTTTACTGTTACACAAGGTCAAAAAGGCCCACAAGCTGAAAACATCGTAGCTATCTAAGCTGTTTTAGCTGATGCGTTTTTAAAGCGCACTAAAAACCCACTCATAGCTTGCTATAAGTGGGTTTTTTGTTTTTCTATACTTATATAGCATTGTTATTTAGCTTTCATAGCAATAAATAAGATTATTATTAGGCTAGTTTTGATGTTCGTATTGCCCACGGTACACTTCAAATACTTTTAGTACTGTATGCTGCTCTTTAGTTAGATTATCAAACCAGTGATCAAATAGATCATCGTTATCCTGTTCACTTAATGCCATATATTGGGCAAGTAACTCAATAATATCATTATGGGTGCAAGTTAAGGGGTTTACTTGTTGTGCTAAAACACTATGGTCGCGCTCTTTTAGAGTATCCATTACTCCTTGATCTATTTGTTGTTGTTTTTGTATTGCGTCGCTCATATGTTACCTCTGAGATCTACTGTTTATGCTATTTTTAACGAATGTAATTATAGTTATAACAGGCTAAACGCCAATAGCCAGCACTTTTGGTTTAACTGCTCATTTTTTGATTTGTTTGCATAAATAGCCAGCAATTATGGTTTTTAAATGCTCATTAAATAATTTTTTGAGTGGCTATAGATCCTGATGAATAAAATGATACAATATCACATAACATAATACTGTTATGAGAATTTCCCTATTTTATTTATTAATGAGGTATAAAATGAAAGTATTAAGCTCACTTAAAAGTGCTAAGCAGCGTGCAGGGTGTCAAGTTGTAAAACGTAAAGGACGCGTGTTTGTGATTTGTAAGGAGAACCCGCGCTTTAAAGCTGTTCAGGGTATGAAAAAGAAATAGCATTTAACCACTATCACTTTATAAAGCAGTCACTCAGTGTTGTGTGCAACACTGAGTGACTTTATTTAACTAGTTATTTAACTACCACTGAAAATTCAGGTACTGCCTGAATTACTTTTTTCACGGTACAGGTATTTACCGCGGCAACCAGTGCTTTTTTATACTTATCAGGGAATCCATCTGGGAGTGTTATCTCAATAGAAAATAACTTTTTACCATCTTCATCCACATTTTCGTTATTTTGCTTAAGTGACATCCCTTGTGTCGAAATATCGCGTTGTTGGCAAAACTTTCTTGCATAAAAACCTGCACATAACACCATACTCACTAAAAAGTAATCAAACGGTTCTGGGTGCTCTGCGTTGCCACCTGCAGCCAAACTCTGATCGCTTATCACTTCATGATCGCCAAATTTAGCACTGAGCTTTTGGCCATCTAACACTGCAACTGAAATTTCCATCGAGGGTCCCTTATTTTCCAAATAGTAATTCAAAAAAGCCTGGAGGCTCATGTAACTCATGGTACTTTTTACGTAAATTATCTATGTTTTTTAGTGGCAGTTTAGCCGCACTCAAACCTTGCAGGTTAGCAGCTTGTTTTGCAAGCTCAGCCTGAGCAATGACTTTATCAAGCCCTTGTAATGATTGCTCTGGTTCTTTATAAAACTTAGCTGTTTTACTTATTTCCACTAACGAGATGAATTCATTAATCGCAAGGTTAAACTCGTCAATATTAGTCGCTTGCACTGCTTGTTTATATGCAAGCCCCGTGTTTTTCATATTAATTTCAAGGTCAACTGGCGCGCTGGCAATTGAGACTGATGACGTGAGTAAAATAAAAACAAAATAAAAGTACTTCATGATAAACCTTTCAATTAAAAACTCCGTCGATTATACCAATAATACGCTAGTAAGTAACCGCAAATGAAAGTGTGTAATGTTTAGCCTTGTTCGCTGTGTAAAGCCCCTTTACACTTTAGATGCAAACTTAAAGAGTAAAGAGCGACTTTTTTGAGGAGCTTAGTAAACTCAACCTTGTTATAGCAAGCCAAAGTTGCTGCTGACATAACATTTTAATTAATCAGCTTTAAACTCCAAGCAACTAATTTCACGTTGCTCGTTAAGTGTTACAAGGGCGTTTGCTGTTGATGCTAGTGTGTTTAAATTTTCTCGAGTGACACGCTCAAAATGAGCAATAAAGTATCTAAGTTGGGCGTCATTCATAGTGCCTGCACCTTGCCCTTTTAAGGCTATAAGCTTTTGCTCTTGCTCTTTTCGCCATGCAAATACGGCAGCAAAACTAGGGGCTTTAAGCATCACTAAATAATCAACTTTAGCAAAAATGTTTAAATATTCTGTTTTTAAACAATTGTTCACATAGTTACGCCAAACACCTTGGCTATCTGCATTTTGCTCTAACTCATTTAATGGTGCAGTTAATGCTGATGCCGATTGTGCCTTACTACCTACGCACCACCCTTCTAAAATAATAATATCGACAGCGGCATTATTACGCGGCCACTCGTTATGTGGTGCACTGTCATCTAAATGCTTATTAAAATGAGGTAGAGGCACACCACTGTGCCCTGCTAGTAACTGCTCAAGTGTGCTTTTCATTAAAGCTACATCGTGCGTACCGGGTACGCCGCGAGTGGCAAGTAGCGGGTGTACATTTTTTGCAAGCTGCAGTCGGCGCTGCTTAGTAAGGTAAAAGTCATCAATAGAAAGCGCTATGCTATTAAACGAACTATTTTTTGCCAACCAAGTTACTAAAAAATCAGCCAAGGTGGTTTTACCCGAGCCTTGGCTGCCATTAATAGCAACAAATAACGGAGTATTCGTTTTTTTAGCGTGCAATATATTTTTTGCTACCGGAATAAAAAACTGTTCACACTGCTGTTGATAGCTTATTGGTAATTGATGTTTTGCTAAAAAATCACTGATATCCATATTTCTATTGCGCCTTTATTTTAGATAAAAAAATAGCGCATATATATGCGCTATTAGGTTAGTTTAACTTATCTATAAATTTAAGCTGCGGTTTTCTTCTCGGCTTTTGGTAACACTAAGTTTAGCACTATGCCTAAAATAGCGCAGAGGCTTACGCCTTCTA
Organism: Pseudoalteromonas sp. SG44-5; assembly: GCF_014164175.1. Lineage (NCBI taxonomy): Bacteria > Pseudomonadati > Pseudomonadota > Gammaproteobacteria > Alteromonadales > Pseudoalteromonadaceae > Pseudoalteromonas > Pseudoalteromonas sp. SG44-5. The sequence goes on from NZ_JACJES010000003.1 coordinate 171,414, forward strand.
GGCTAAACTGACTACTGCCAATATGCATTCCACCAATACCACAAATCAAAATAAGCGCTACTATGCTTAAATTACGCGGTTCGCTTAAATCATCCCCAGATTTAACTAAAGTGTTTAATCCGATCACTGCAATTGAGCCAAACAATAAAATCATAATGCCGCCCATAACCGGCACTGGAATTGTTTGTAAACTTGCACCCATTTTAGCTATAAAGGCTAAAGTAATGGCAATAATTGCAGTCCATATCATCACTTTAGGATTAAAGTTTTTAGTTAGCATTACTGCACCGGTTACTTCTGAGTAAGTTGTGTTTGGCGGCCCACCAAACAATGATGCTGCTGAAGTAGCTAATCCGTCGCCAAATAGAGTGCGATGTAGCCCTGGTTTTTTCAAAAAATCTTTATTGGTAACTTGGCTAATCGCCATCATGTCGCCAATATGCTCAACAGCGGGAGCAATCGCCACCGGCACCATAAACAAAATGGCTTGCCATTTAAACTCAGGTAAAACAAAGTTAGGCACAGCTAACCACTGTGCGTTAGTTACGGCGTCAAATTGCACCACGCCCATAGCAAGCGATAAACTATAACCAGCTATCACCCCTGCTAATATTGGAATAAGTTTAAATACACCCTTACCCCATACCGCTAATATAAGCGTAACCACTAAAGAAAATAATGAGATGTAAATAGCACTATCATAAGCAATAATTTGCGTGCTGCCGTCACCACTTTTGCCCATGGCCATGTTTACCGCAACCGGTGCTAAAGCTAGGCCAATAACCATAATAACCGGCCCGACTACTATTGGGGGTAATATTTTATGTAGCGTTTCAGTGCCTTTAAATTTAACTAAAAAGCTCAATAGCATATAAGCAAAACCAGCCGCCATTAAACCACCCATAGTGGCAGGTATGCCCCACATTTGTATTGAGGCAATAATCGGTGCAATAAAAGCAAACGATGACGCTAAAAATATGGGTACTTGGCCTTTAGTAACAAACTGAAATAACAGCGTACCTAAGCCCGCAGTAAAAAGAGCAACACTTGGATCAAGCCCTGTTAACAGCGGTACTAATACTAATGAGCCAAATGCTACAAACAACATTTGCGCACCAGTAAGTATCGTTTTTATTGAGAACATGGCATTGTTTTTCATCGTATCGTTTTGCACTGTTTTCACTTAAACCGTACCGAAAATTTTATCACCTGCATCACCTAAACCAGGCACAATATAGCCTTTATCGTTTAAGTGGCTGTCTACCGATGCGGTATATATTTCTACATCTGGATGGGCAGCTAATGTTTTTTCAACCCCTTCAGGAGCTGCAACTAATACAATTACCTTGATTTCTTTACAGCCTGCTTTTTTAAGCATATCAATAGTGGCAATCATAGTGCCGCCTGTTGCAAGCATAGGATCTATCACTAAGCTTAAACGCTCATTAATATTACTTACTAGCTTTTCAAAGTATGGAATTGGCTCTAATGTTTCTTCGTTTCGCTCAAGGCCTACAACACTTACTTTGGCAGCCGGCAATAACTGCATCACACCGTCCATCATGCCTAAGCCCGCACGTAAAATAGGCACTACAGTAATTTTTTTACCTTTAATATGCTGCACATTTAACTTTGTGCCATCCCAGCTGGTAATTTCGTTATCTTCTAACGGTAGGTTTTGAGTTGCTTCGTAGGTTAATAAAGTACCTACTTCTGAGCACAATTCACGAAAGCTTTTAGTGCTAATTCCATGGGAGCGCATTAAGCCTAATTTATGTTGAACAAGGGGATGAGTTATAACGTGAATAGCCATATTAAAAAAACCTAGTGATAAAATTTGCGATATTTTATAGTAAAAAAGTGCATTTGGCCTGCAGTTTTCGTTAAGTTTTCACAATTGCTGCCAAATAACATTATTTTGACTGATATTAAGGCAATATATCTAATTCAAGCGTTAATTAAATGTGTTTTTTTAACTCACTATTTACGTGAAGCAACATGTAACTGTTTATTTTTTTATGCTCTGGACTCCACCCTGCTAAAAAACGATAAAAATCGGCCCATGCAACACTCCATAAATTGCGCCAATCGTTAATCACTTTACTTGCCTCTACCTTAGGATGATAAACGCCTAATGCTAACTTCAATTCGCTAAAATACCACTCTAAACAACTATCAGCATGCTGATGCAATTGTGTTTCGTTAAAGCAGCTTGTCATAAAATACATCACGTCTATAACCCCAACACCAGCACCTACATATTGAAAGTCGTACCCTAGCACGTGCTGCTGTTTGTTTATGGCAAAATTTGCCAGCTTGGCATCACCATGAATTACTGTTTTATATGCACTATTGCATAATGTCGTATTTAGCTTAGCTGCAACCTGCTTAATAGCTGATTGCTGGAGCTTTGTAAGCTCATCGGGACGCGTACTTAAATGCCAATAATTGCCCTGTGGCCATAACTTTTCAGCCGCGTGAGTAACAGCTTCAATTGTTAAATTAAACGCATGAAAATTCGCTAACCATTTAATAACCTCGCGATAGTCTTGAGGCAAAGCTTGTACATAGCCCTGCTGGGTAAAATCGTTAAACGCCAGCACATATTGCTGATCATTTTGGATTGCGGCTAAACAGCCAATAGCAGCAGCGTTATTAGGTAACTGCTGGCTGCAATCATTATAAAAGTAGTATTCAACATTATAAGATTTACGCTTACGATTAACAGCAAACGCCGTTTGTTTAATCTTTGGGTGATTTATAACCTCAGGAATATTCACCGCCTTTATAACACACGCCTGTCCGTCAAGCTCACAAGCCACTATGCTGCCACAACCACTCCACAATGAAGTCAGCGTAGCCCCCACTTTTATCTGTTTAAACTGTCGCTGTAATAAAGAAAGGTAAAAAGCCATAGCCGCACTTAATTTTAATAAATTTTAGTTAGTTTAACGCAAAGCGTTGTTATTATAAAAAGTGTTATTTAATAGTAAAAACTACTTAAGTGACAAAGAACAATTTTATTTATAAATTTATTTTCATTAACGTTAGCTATTACCTCTATTCATCTTTAAATCAAAAAACAGAAAACAGAAAACAATTAGCAGCATTGCTTTTGCATTCAATACTGTATTAAATTTACAACTAAAATGAGCTGCAATGCTCAATACACGCTCACATACCGCTCACAATTAGTATGATAAGTATCCCAACCACACCACTATTGCAAATAACTCAATAAATACAATAGCTTAACATTAGACACTTGCTTTTGTATGCGCTATTCTCTCGCCGATTTCATCTCTATAACATCATACATGCTGCTTACTTGGTGTAACGGGCTAAATTTTTTAGTCGTTAAAACCTGAATATGCTTTATGAGAATTATCTTTAAATCGTACTTTTAAAATATCAAAATAGGAAAAATAATGAAAAAAACATTCCAGGGAACTTTGCTGCTATCTTCTTTATTACTAGGCTCTTTTGTACAAGCGAATGAGCTAGAACCAGTACCTCAAAAACATTGGAGTATTGGAGCGGGTGCTTACGCGTTCACATTAGCCAATGACAATAGCTCAAGCGAAGATTTGGATTTTAGTGGTTTTAATATAGCTGCTGGTTATGCTGTTAATAATCACTTTCAAATTAGAACTACCTACTTCTCATTAGAAAATGACGATTTTTCAGCGATAGAAAGTGATGGATTCGACCTAATGGCTTACGGTGGTGTGGGTTTGTCTAAAAAAGGCTTTAGGGGCTATGGCGGTGCTGGTTTCTTTTCAGATAAGTGGAGTGCCTTGGGTGAAAATGAGACTATGTCAGGCTTTCAACTTGGTGGCGGCTTAGGCTACAACTGGGGCCCTGCGGCTTTAGATTTTGTTTTAACTCTACGCCAAGCTGATGAATATGAAGATTTTATGTACCGCACAGGCACCTACGTTGCTGTATCGGGTAACTTAACTATTTCTTATTTATTTTAAATAGCTCCTCATTAAGTTACAAAAAGCCCCTCAATTAACTTTTGGGGGCTTTCTTTAAAAACGTAAAAAGCGCCCAAACTACAGGCGCTTACATTGTTGAATTTATTTACACCGGGTGATTACTGGTTTACAACACTTTTAAGTGGGTTAACCGGTTGTGCGTTGTCGTCAAGTAAGTTCATATCAAAATCGAACTCATCTACACGAATCGCTTTTTCGCGCTTAGTGTTGTAATCAATAAGCTGAGTATGTTCAGCTGCTGTAATTACATTAGCCGCAAGTGCGTTATCAAGTGTGATTGAAAAACGAATACCCGCTTTAATTGTTTTAGCACGCAGTGCTTTTTTAACTTTAGCCAACTCACCAAGCGATGCCATTTTAGCTTTGTACGCTTGCTCGTTAATGTAATGTCCATCACCTTTAACTGGCTTAACTAAATGCGTAATTTGCGCTTTAAAGGTCGTATCTAGCTGAGCTTGCTTAGCTAGTTCACGAATTAAGTCGTCGCTAATTTTTGGCATTTTAGTTGAGTAGTTCATGGTAATAAAACGCATGAACTTACGCGTACCACTTGCAGGGAAGTTATCTAAAAACTTGTGCAGCGCTTCTTCAGCACTTTGTAGTGCAAAGCGAGTAGCATAATGAAAATACGGTGCTGCTTGCTCACGTTCACTACTTGATACTTTTTGCTCGTAGTATTTAATTGACGCCATTGCCGCGTATAAAAAGCTCATTACATCGCCTAAACGTGCCGACAACATTTCTGCTTGCTTAAGCTTACCGCCAAGTACAAGTAGTGAGAAATCTGCATATACCGCTAATTTAGCTGACAGTTTATGTGCTGCTTTTTCGTATTCACGCACCTCTGGTAACGTTGAGCTTGCACCTGCTGTAAATGGTAATACACCTAAGCGGAACGCACGTAAGCTGTTTGCTACGCTGTAACTTACTGTTTTACGTAAAATACGGTTAAATTCTTTATCTGCATTTTTATCTTCGCTATGAATTGATTCAACCATAGATTGTAAGTATGGATGACAACGCATTACACCTTGACCAAAGATCATCAGGTTACGAGTAAGAATATTCGCGCCCTCTACCGTAATAGCAATTGGCTGTGCTACATAACCGCTTGCTAGCGTGTTTTGTGGACCATTTTGAATTGCTTTACCCGCTTGAATATCCATTGCAGAGTCGAGTACATCACGGCCCAACTCAGTCATGTGGTATTTAGCAATTGCAGTTACTACCGATGGTTTTAAGCCCATGCCTAAGCCTTCAGTTGTAAGCACTCGCATTGCTTCTTGTAGGTATGTTTTACCTGCTATATCGGCAAGCTTTTCTTGAATACCTTCAAACTGGCCTATTGCTAAACCAAATTGCTCGCGCACAGCAGCGTACTCAGATGCTGATTTAAATGCAACTTGCGCCGTACTTACACCCAGTGCTGGTAATGAAATACCACGCCCTGCGCCTAAACAACTAACTAGCATTTGCCAACCGCGACCAATGTTTTTCTGGCCACCAATGATAAAGTCCATAGGTACAAATACTTTGTTACCACGCGTAGTACCGTTATAAAAACGAATATTCATAGGATCATGGCGATTACCTAACTCTACACCCGGGTGCTCTTTAGGAATAAGCGCACAGGTAATACCTAGGTTTTCTTTGCCGCCAAGCAAACCATCAGGGTCAACAACTTTAAATGCTAAACCCAACACAGTCGCAATAGGCGCCAGTGTAATGTAACGCTTGTCCCACGTAATTTCTAAACCAAGTACTTCTTCACCGTTGTACATGCCTTTAGTAACTGTACCTAAATCTGGAATGCCACCTGCGTCAGAACCCGCTTCTGGGCTAGTTAATGCAAAACATGGAATGTCTGTACCATTTGCTAAACGTGGTAGGTAGTGTGCTTGTTGCTCTTGCGTACCAAAATGCAGTAATAGCTCACCTGGGCCTAACGAGTTAGGTACCATTACTGTTACCGCTACTGCAGAGCTTTTAGTGGCAATAGTGGCTACAATTGTTGAGTTAGCGTATGGGCTGAACTCTAAACCGCCAAACGATTTAGGAATGATCAGCGAGAAGAAACGCTCTTTCTTTAAAAAGTCTAAAATGTAATCCGGTAAATGAATGCCATTTTGAATTTCGGTGTCATCAATCATACCCAACAAGTCTTGCAGTGGGCCATCAATAAAGGCTTTTTCGTCTGCGCTTAATACTGCAGCTGGCACGGCGCGTAGTGCACTAAAGTCAGGTTTACCTTGATAGATAGACCCTTCTAACCATACATCGCCGGCGTCTAGCGCTTCTTGTTCAGTAATTGAAATACTTGGTAATACTTTTTTTAATTTTGTACGTAAACTCATGATTGAACTCATCCGACCAGATAATAATAACTACATTACGTCATAAAAATTCGATTAGATCAATTACTCTATGCAAATAATTAACAGTTTTTTCAATTTATTTTCTTTACGTGAACGTAAACTGTTTAAACACAAGGGCTTACGGCTATGCGCTGAAAAACATTATTTTTCTTCATTTGGCTAATTAAACAACAAAACTTAGCTAAATCACGCCTTAAAGATAAAGCGACTTTAACGGGCATAAAAAAACGCAGCATAATTATATGCTGCGTTAATTAGTATCCGCTCAATTATAAAATTAACTAAGTGCTTATTTTAACCACTTGTTTGCCGGTAAAACCGCCGTCTAATTGTTTATGCAGTGCTGCTGATACTGCTTGTGCGTTAAAGTCGACAGCTGTAATTTCGGGTGTTTTAATGTCACCACTCAAAGCACCTTCTATTAATAAGTTACCCATAAAACTTAAACGTTGCTGGGCACATAAACTATTTGCTAACCAAGCACCTCCTAAGGATACAACACCAATATTGGGTGCTCGACGATACATTAGCTCTTGTTCAAAATGTGGCAATGGGTTTAAACAAGCAATTCGCCCACAAAAACGCATTAGTTCTATATTGCGTATTGTAGAGGCGCCACCAACGGTGTCTATTACCGCATCAAAGCCTTGTGGGCCAAGCTCTCGGCGAATTTTTTCGCATAAGTCTTTATCCTGGTAAGCAAATACCACATCAGCGCCTAATTGTTTTACCAATTTATGATTACGCTTAGCTGCTGTGGTAAATACGTCGGCACCGCGCTGCTTTGCAAACTGAATGGCAAACTGCCCTACAGCCCCTGCGCCACCGTCAATTAATACGGTATCGCCCTCGGTAATATTAATTTTATCTAGGCTTATAAGTGCAGCCATACCGGCACAAGGTAAAGTAGCCGCCATATCGCCTGCAAGCTCAGCAGGAACAACCGATACAGCATAGTTAGCTACTTTGGTATATTCACTCAACGCCCCTTGATCGCCAATACTGGCATGCCACATTACACGCGTGCCAACGCCCGGGAAAACACCTTTACCAGCCTTTACCACTACGCCAACGGCATCAAGCCCTAAAATATGTGGATATTGCCACTTACAAAAACCCGATTTAGCAAACAAGCCATCAACTGGGTTTAAGCCAACATATTCAACTTTAATAAGCAGCTCGTTGTCTGCACACTCAGGAACAGCGTACTCAACATCGGCTAAACAAATTTTTTCATTAGGCTCAGGCAATACAATTGCTCGCATAGTCTGCGGTAGCGTATATTGCGGTGAAATATCAGTATCAGACATCAAAAAACTCTACTGGTTAGTATTATTTAACGCATAACTCCATCGCCCGTTAAATGATTGGTAAGCATTTACTTTAGCGAGCAGTGATGAAATCGTTGAATCAACAGCATTTTCTTGAGCTATTAGAACATCCCGACGCGCATCTAACAACTCTAAGTAAGGAATTTGCCCTTCTTCGTACATTGCTTGCGCTTGTAAAAATGCATTATTAGCAAACTGATAACGCTGCTCAGCAAAGCTCTTTTGCTGAGCTTGGTTGACCAACAATTGCAAAGAAAGTTCACTTTCGCTCAGCGCTTGGAGTATCACTTGTTGATAATCGCTATAAGCCGCTTGAGTTAAAAATTGCTGTGCATCGCGCTGCGCTATGAGTGCCGGGTAGCTCAGTATTGACCACTGAATTTGCGGAGCCACCTGCCATTGCTGCTGTGTATCACTAAAGCTATTACTACCAATACTAAGCACGCCTGCAAAACCACTTAAGCTTATATCTGGTAATAACGCTTTACTTGCAGCAACACTTAAACTATTTGCTTGGCTAAATGCATAAAGTGCTTGGCTAATATCGGGCCTAAGTGCGATAGATTCATTAGCATCATTTAACGATACGGTAAATTTATGCTCTAAAATGGCTTGCTCATTAGTGAGTTTAACATTTTGTGCTAAACGCCCGCTAAGCACAGCCAGTGTAGATAAATCGCGATATTTAGCGTATTCAATTGCCGGTATTAGTGCTTGTTGTTGCTTAAGTTGTGCCATAGTACGATTTAAATCAAGCTCGTTTGCTACGCCTTCATCAACCTGGGCTTGAAGTACCGCAATACTTTGCTCTAGTGCGTCTATTTGCAACGTAACAATGTGCTGCTTTTGTACATTACCTTGATAGCTCACAAAGCCTTTAACAACCGACGAAACCACTTCAATTTGCAATAAACGCACTTGCTCGGCTTGGCTCATGGCCGATGCATTCGCTGCATCAACCAATGCCGTAATACGACCAAATAAATCGAGCTGCCAATTAAATGCTAAATTAGCACTCGATTGACGACTGTTAGTATCGCCTAAACCACTGCGCTGCGCGCCAATTTCTACCCCGCCTTGCGGTAAATACTGCGCTTGTTGCTCACCTAAGCGCGCCAAGGCGCTTTTAAGTACTAACTGACTGGTTTGTAAGTTGTGGTTATTGGCTAATGCGTCTGTAACCAACTGATTTAACTGAGCTGATTCTAGCTTTTGCCACCAGTTTGTCTCATCAATATTATTAAGCTCGCTGGCTATATTGGCACTAGCTATAAACTCACTAACCACGTTTTGCTCGCTGGCAGCGTCAATTTTAGCGGCGCAGCCCGATAACATAGCAGCAATTAATATAGCGCTTGTGGTAAGCGACGTTTTAAGGTTTTTTTGCACTAATTTAATCATGTGATACCTGCTGTGCTTTTTGCTTTTTATTGGCTACTAACATATAAAATACCGGGGTAAATAATAAGCCGAATACGGTTACTCCTATCATGCCTGCAAATACAGCATTACCCATAGCGTGGCGCATCTCGGCTCCCGCACCCGTTGCTAATACTAATGGTACAACGCCCGCGGTAAAGGCTATTGAGGTCATTAATATGGGGCGTAAGCGCATTCGACATGCCGCTAACATGGCATCTAAATGTGATAAACCGGTTTCGTGTTGATCTTTGGCAAACTCCACCATAAGTATCGCGTTTTTAGAGGCCAAAGCCACCAGCACAATTAATGCAATTTGCGTAAATATGTTGTTGTCTGAGCCCACAAACCACACCCCAATTAGCGCCGAAAATATGGTCATAGGTACAATCATTATAATTGCCAATGGTAAACGTAGGCTTTCGTATTGTGCAGCCAGCACCATAAATACCAGCAGTACCACTAACGGAAATACATACACCATAGTATTACCCGCAAGTACTTGCTGATAGGTTACTTCGGTCCACTCGTATTCAATACCTGAAGGTAGCGTATCGGCAAGTACTTTTTCAATCGCAACTTGCGCTTGGTCTGAGCTATAACCTGGCGCTGGGCTGCCATTAAGTTCTGCACTTGGGTAGCCGTTGTAATGCATTACTCTGTCTGGGCCTATGGTAGGAGTTACCGTTAACACTGATCCTAATGGCACCATATTACCCGCACGATTTCGTACTTTTAAATGCAATATTTGTTCTGGATCAACGCGATAATCGGCGTCAGCTTGCGCATTGACTTGGTAAGTACGGCCAAATAAGTTGAAGTCGTTTACATACACTGAGCCTAAATATATCTGTAGCGCATTAAACACTTCATCCAGTGGTATGCCTTGAATAAGTGCTTGTTCACGGTCTATATCTATATCCATTTGTGGCACTTGAATACGAAAACTTGAGTACAGGCCAACTAATGCAGGGTCTTGTTGCGCTTTGGTTATTACCGCCTGTAGGCTATTAAATAATGCTTCAAAGCCTTTGTTTGCTCTATCTTCAATTTGTAATTTAAAGCCACCTGTGGTGCCTAAACCTTGAATAGGCGGCGGCGGAAATACCGCTACAAATGCTTCGTCAATTGCTGCAAAGCGCTGATTAAGTTGCGCTGCAATTGCCATGGCAGATAGGCTAGGGTCAGTCCGCTCACTAAAAGGAGCTAAGGGCGTAAATACAATACCGCTGTTAGGGCTGTTGGTAAAACCGTTAACCGATAACCCCGGAAAGGCAACCGTATGGGCAACGCCAGGCACTTCTAGCGCTATTTGTTGCATTTGTTTAATAACCGCTTCGGTACGATCTAGGCTCGCAGCATCAGGGAGCTGTGCAATCGCCACTAAATACTGTTTATCTTGCTGAGGAATAAAGCCACCGGGTACAGAGTCAAATAACTTAATAGTACCGCCCACTAAAGCAACGTAAGCAACCATGACCACCACGCTCATGCGGATCAGCTTTTGTACCAGTTTTTCGTAGCCTTTAGCGCCACGATTAAACACGCGATTAAAGGGTGCAAATAACCAACGGCCAAATAGTTTATTTAACAACCGCGTAAAAGCGTCTGGCTTTGCGTCATGGGGTTTTAGTAATAATGCAGCAAGTGCAGGAGATAAAGTCAGCGAGTTAAAAGCTGAAATAATAGTAGAAATAGTAATAGTTAAGGCAAATTGCTTATAAAACTGCCCCGACAACCCGGTAATAAACGCTGTAGGAATAAATACCGCACTAAGTACCAAGGCAATTGCAATAATAGGGCCGGTTACTTCACTCATGGCAACGCGGGTTGCTTCAAGTGGCGACAGACCTTTTTCAATATTACGCTCAACGTTTTCTACCACTACTATGGCATCATCTACCACAATACCTATGGCCAATACTAAACCAAACAGCGACAAGGTATTAATAGACACTCCCAGCAACTGCATCACTGCAAAAGTACCAATGAGTGAAACAGGCACCGCAATCAATGGAATTATAGATGCACGCCATGTTTGTAAAAATACAATCACCACAATAACAACCAATGCGATTGCTTCTAGCAAGGTAGTAATTACCGCATCGATAGAGCCGCGTACAAATACTGTAGGGTCGTACACTATGTCGTATTCAACACCGGTAGGAAAGTCTTTCGCTAAACGCGCCATGGTTTCGCGTACTTGATCAGAGAGCTCAATTGCATTAGAACCCGGGCGTTGGAATATTGGCATAGCCAGTGCTGGTTGATTATCAAGCTCAGCGCGCAGTGCATAAGTGTCTTGCCCTAAATCTACACGAGCTATATCTGATAAACGGGTTAACTGCCCTTGCTCACCTACTTTAATAATAACTTGTTCAAATTCTTCAATACTGTTTAAACGACCTTTAACATTTAACAATATTTGAAACTGGCTGTCGTTCGAAATTGGCTGAGCGCCTAAGCTACCCGCAGCAACCTGCTGGTTTTGTGAGCGCAGTGCACTTATTACATCTGATGCGGTTAACTCGCGCGATGCTAAAGCATCGGGATTAAGCCACACACGCATAGAATATTTACCGCCACCAAACAGGCGAATATCACCTACGCCCGATAAGCGTGCAATTTCATCTTTAATATTTAAATCGGCATAGTTTGATAGATACGCCGTATCGTGGGTGTTTTCAGGAGAATATAAATGCACCACCATGGTTAAGTCGGGCGATGATTTTTCGGCTACCACGCCTAAGCGCTGTACTTCTTGTGGTAAACGCGGCAATGCGCTATTTACTCGGTTTTGTACTTGTACTTGTGCTCGGTCTAAATCGGTGCCAAGCGCAAACGTCACCGTTAAGGTCATACGACCATCACTAGTGGCTTGTGAAAACATATACAACATGTTTTCGGTGCCATTAATTTCTTGCTCTAATGGCGTTGCTACCGTTTGTGCAATAACGGTTGGGTTTGCCCCCGGGTAACTGGCTGTTACCACTACGGTAGGTGGAACAACTTCTGGGTATTCACTTACTGGCAGTTGAAATAATGAAATTCCCCCTGCTATTAAAATGATTAACGACAACATCGCCGCAAATATTGGGCGCTGGATAAAAAAGTGCGAAAACTTCATCAATAAACCTTATTGTTTAGCGACTAACTGGTTGTTGCTATTACCTAAAGTAAATGCAATTCCACTGGTATCAATAGTGACGGTATTAGGAGAAATTGGCATACCAGGTCCGACGCGAGCGGGGCCATTTACAGCAATCACATCACCCTCTGTAAGGCCTGCAGTAATCGCGCGTAATGAGCCATAACGCTCTCCAACGGTTACTAATTTATATTGCAGAATATTGTTTTCGCCGACCGTAAGTACAAAGCGATTTTTTAAATCTGTACCTATAGCTCTATCTGGCACTATCACTGTTTCAGTAATTGCATTAGCGGCTAACTTAATACGCGCAAACGAACCTGCACGTAACTGCCCGCTATTATCTGCAAACACTGCTCGCACGCGTAAAGTACCCGTAGCGGCGTTAATTTGGTTGTCAATAAAGTTGATGTAACCTGAATAAGCAAAATCATCTTGACCTACCTTTTGCATTACCACAGGTTGGCGGCTTGCTGCACTAACATCATTAAACGATGAATTCCAAGTGCGCTCGTCTATATCAAAATAAGCGTACATTTTTTCATTTGAAACAATCGACGTTAATACGCTTTGCCCCGCTAAAATATTATTACCTTTAGTAATATTAGCGCGCGAAATAATGCCATCTATAGGCGATACAACTGAGGTAAATTCTAAATCAAGCTGCGCCGATGTTAACTGTGCTTGTAGCGCCGCTAGTTGCGCTTCGCGTTGGCGCAGTGTTGAAGTACGTGCTTGTGCTTGCTCAGTTGAAATAGCTTTACGCTGCGTTAAGCGTACCGCACGGGTTGCTTCACTGCTTGCTTGTTCAAGCGCTGCTTTTGCACTGTTAACTTGCGCCTCAAGGCTGGCAACCTTGGCTGTAAATGAACGGTTATCTAATTGAAATAACACGTCGCCCTTATTTACCAACTCGCCTTCGTTAAACTCGATGCTGTCGATAACACCCGATACTCGTGGCATTAAAGCAACTTCTTGAGGCGATTCTAAGCGAGTTGTGTAGGTGTGCCAGCTTTGTACCGGTTTAACAATAACCTTGGCAACATCTATTGGCTGATGTTGCGCTGTTGGAGCCGACTGAGCCGTGCTTTCATCGGCACAACTTGTAAGTGTTAAGGATGCTGTAGCCAGTGCTACAGCAATTAAATGTTTGTTCATTACGACGCTCCTTTATAATTAGCGTTGCATGGTACGGAACAATCGTGCTGACAAAAATAATAGATTTCTAAATTCATTAATGCCAAAATGGCATCAATAAACTATTTTAGGTAATATTATGGATACAACTAGTCGACTTTTAATGTTACTTGAAGTGGTTGAACAAGGCTCTTTTGCCAAAGCAGCTGAAATACGTAATATTGACCGCTCCGTTATATCAAAACAAATTAGCCGTTTAGAAGATGAGCTTGGCGTGAGGTTGTTAAACAGAACAACACGTTCTTTTTCGCTTACTGCAGCGGGCGCCGAAATGATAAAAAAAGCAGCCGACCTCAGAGAGCTGCTAGGTGAAACCCTGCGCATGGCCGAAAACTATCACCAAGAGCCGCGTGGATTATTAAAAATAACAGCGTCAACCATTATTGGTCGCCGTTATTTACAACCTGTGATTAATGATTTTCAAAAACGCTTTCCACAAGTAGAAGTAGAATTACGTTTAGATGACCGCTTGGTCGATATAGTATCTGAAGGGTTTGATTTAGCATTTAGAATTGGCGAGCCAAAAGATTCATCGCTCATTGCGCGTAAAATTGCCCGTAATCGTTTATTGATATTAGCAACACCTGAATTTGTAAAAACCTATGGCATGCCTAAAACTATGAGCGATCTGGCTCAATTGCCGGCGGCAAGCTATAAAAGCAATGCATTTAGAGTGGATGCAATAAATTACTATAACGATAAAGGTGAGGCTTGCGAGCAAAAAATAAGGAGTGTGTTTCGGGCTAACGACGCTGAAGTATTGCTAATGAAAACACTCTCTGGCACCAGTTACTTTTTGGCGCCTGCATTTTTACTCGATAACGAAGTTATTGATGGCGAGTTAGTGCCATTACTTACCAATATAAAAATAATGGACCACAGTGCTATGTATGCGTTATATCCGCATCGCGACTTACCGGTCAGAACGCGACTATTTTTTGATGCTGTGCGCGAGTATTTAGGCAAAGATAAACCGATTTGGGAAAACAGTATCCCAAATTTTGATCACATGTATTAATCGTTATATAAGCGCTGTTTTGTCACTTTTAACCGCTGGATAATAAACGCTATTGCGCCCTAAATCTTTGGCTTTATAAAGCTGTTTATCGGCTGCTTTAAGCAATTCATTGAGTGATTGTTGGGGTTTATAATTTGCAACGCCAATACTTGCTGTTAGGTTTATTTTATAGTTATCAACGTTTATGTATTTATTTTCCAGTGCAGCTCTTACTTTTTCGGCAACAGCAAGCGCTGCATGCTCACTATTAAACGAGCTTATAAGTGCAAACTCCTCGCCCCCGACCCTAAAAACATAACCTTTAGCAAAAGTAACTTTTAATAGCGTGGCTACTTCTATCAATACTTTATCGCCCACATCGTGGCCGTATTTATCATTTATTTGCTTAAAATAATCTAAATCAACTAAAAACAAGTAAAGCTGGGCACGCTCACGTAACTCAACCGAAAAATAATGATTCATTGCCAAACGATTACCCGCTCCGGTCAGAGGATCAAGCATAGCAAGTTTTTTAAGTCTTTTTGAAAACTGCGAGCGGCTACTTTCAAATGTATGTGAAATAGCCCAAATAACAATATAAGCAAATAATATATTTAAACATAAATTAAGAGAAGTAAAAGGAGCTAACGAGGATTTATTAATTAATACAATACTTTGCAAGCTGAGCAAAACAATGGAAAAAATAAATCCATAGTTTTTTCCTAGTAATAAATAATACAAAGTAGGCAGCACAAACGCCCAAACAAACACCCCATTACTAGGTGCGGCTATATAAGCTCCAAAAACCACAATAAAAGAAATAAAGGCACACATAACAACAGACTGCCAAACTTGCACCGGGTGTTTACCCAAACGAAAATAAATGCAAAAACAATACAGCGAAAAAACAACTTCAAAATAACCAAGCACACTTAAATTATTCACAGTAAGATTAAAACCTGCAAATACCAACGCCAAGCAACCAAAGCATAAGCTGACCCATTTGAGAACATTTTTCCTTAAAAACTCTGTACTATTAAGTGCTGCTATATCCATTTATGAAACTTGATAAAAAATAAAAAATTAGTTTAACGTGAAACATAAATATAACAAAATAGTTTACCTACAATAGCAGCCCTGCTGGTAAATAATTATATAAAAATTCGTTACTGTACTGCGTAAAAAACCTAATCAGCAATAAGATCGTCCACCGTCTCTATCAACTCAGCAAAGTGCTTATTTACGTGGCGGCGTTGTTTATCCGATAAAGTACTATTTAAACTAACAAGCAAATTTACATGAGCCATTAAATTAGCTTGGTTTTTGGCCGCTAATTCTTCACTAATAAAATATTCACGATCGGTAATTATAATGCTCATTTGCTGCTCAAACTGCTCAACATTACGCAACTCATAATTAAAAGCCTGTTGCAGTGCGTTTAACCTATTTTGCTTATAACGCTGCCAAAGCACAAAGGTATTAATATGCTGCTCGTTAGCTACTGTTATAAGCTGTGTTTGCTGCTTAGTTAATTTCCCTAACCAATCTTTATAATAACTAAGCTGCTCTTTTAGGCGCTCTTCGCTAAGTTGTTGCGTCGTTTGCTCTTGATACTGTTTTAACTCGTCAGCTAAGTTAGCTTGTATGTTAGTTACAAGCTCTTGTTGTTGCTTGGTACTGAGTGTTTTAGCCAATTCTATTAAAGGCGCTTTAACCTGTATTAATAAATTGCTCCAATGCAATTTAGCTACAGTAACCTGCTGTGTTAAATCGCTGATATTAAACTCACTATTAAATGTTTTTTGTAACTTGATAAGATCTTGCTTGTACTTAGGCAGCTCGACCTGACGATGCCAATTACGGGTTTGTTTAATTATAATTTTAAGTTGTTTTGCTTGGCTACTGTTTAGGTCTATGTAGTCATCTACCCAAAATGATGATAGCCAAGGTAAATTGTTATAAGCAAAAGAAGTAGAGCAGCTAGCTAAAAGTACAAAGCTGATGACTACCATTGCATGTATTATTTTTTTTGTATCTATTTTAATTAACATAACTCTCCTGCGCACACACAAACTTGATAATAGTTTTTATTTGCATTTGACTTTGCTTTAAATCTAACTGATAATCACTCGCATAAGTTAAATGTACCGACCTCAGTGCCCAAGGATGAACTTTCAGCACGGATGCTGTTATTTTATTTAAGCACGTAATACTTATGTAGCTCAGGTTTTAATAAACAAAGTTTAGCTTACATCTTCATTTTTCATATTAGTGACGGTTGATATGACCCAAAAGCCCGAAAGGGCTTTTTTTACTGCTTTAAATTTTTTGTAATATCTGTATCTTACACTGCTAAAACAACTCTGCTCGGCTTTAAGCTATAATAAGCGTACTTTGCATTTGCTAATGCGGTGCTTAATACTAAAGCCAGCGTAATGCATAACAAGCAATAAACTTTGCACTTAATTTTTAAACGTTGCATTACCTCATTTAGCGCAAAATTTTAAATAGAATAATGTTTAAATAGTACACATTGCAACTATCACTTATTGGAGACATTCTTATGTCACAGTTTAATTTAAAAACCTTACTACTAGCTGGCATTTTACTTAGTAGCCCTTTCGCTCATGCTGGGTTAGAGGAAGGGATCAAAGCCGCTAATGAAGGCGAATTTGCACAAGCACTAAAAGAGTTTAATTACCTAGCAGATAAAGGCTTTGCCCCTGGTATTTATGAGCTGGGTAAATTATATGAAGGTGGGTATGGTGTAACGCGTGACTACCGTAAAGCTGCTCAACTTTATCAACAAGGGGTAGCAAAAAATCACCCCGATTCTATGTTTGCTTTAGCCGTTTTATACGATGAAGGCAACGGGGTAAAACTCGACAAACAAATGGCAATAAAGTTATTTGAACAAGCGGCAAACAAAAACCTACCCGCTGCACAATTTAACCTAGGCGTTATGTATGCCAATGGTGATGGCGTAAGCGTAGATTATGAACTTGCTAAAACGTGGTATGAAAAAGCTGCAGCCAATAATTATACTTTGGCGCAATTTAATTTAGCTTTAATGTACTTTGAAGGCTTAGGCATGCCTAAGAATTTAGAAAAGTCATATATTTGGAACACCATTGCCGAGTATAACGGCAATATGCAAGCAAGCCATAGTCGCAAGCTCGACGAGCAAAAAATGCTGCCCAAAGAAGTGGAAGAAGCAAAAGAAAAAGCCGACGCTATTTATACCAGAATTTTAGCCGGCACTTACGCTGGTGAAGGGCGGTTGTTTTAATAAACTGCTTTAAACGCTGTTTTAATTAATTGCTCTAAAACAGCGTTTAAATAACAAGGCTAAGCTCGCTAATACTAACTAATGCAGTAAGATGAGTTTAGCCTTTTTGTTATATTCACTACTTTTTAATATAAAGCCACTTTAATAACTTAATTAGTACTTTGCTTTGTTTAAGTAGCATGCCGATACGTGGATTGAATGATCCAGAAACCAGCGTGTTTTTAGCATGGCTAAAGGTTAAAAACCCTTCATTAGCATGATAATGCCCCATTCCAGAATGCCCCACTCCACCAAACGGCGCATCATCGGCAGTTACTTGCACTAAGGTGTCGTTAACCGCAACAGTACCACTTAGTGTTTGCTTTATAATATATTCTTGAATTTGTTTATTTTGCCCTAAAATATACAAGGCTAATGGGTGATGATGCTGCTTTATATAACTTATTGCGTGCTCTAAGTTGGTGTAACTCATTACAGGTAATATTGGGCCAAATAGCTCATCTTTCATTAATTGCATGTCATCGGTTACTTGGGTGACAATATGTAGCCCCATTCGATGTTTATCTGGGTCTTGCTGGTTATCTTCAAGAGGTTTAATTATGGTTGCGCCTAGCTGCTGTGCTTGTTCTAAATAACCAGATAAGCGTGCATAGTGAGCGTCGCTTACAATAGAGGTTAAATTTTTACCTTCTACCCCTTGTTTGTAGTGTTTTTTATATAATTCACACAAGTGTTGCACCAATTGATGCTCAAGCTCTTTGGGTACAAATACATAATCGGGGGCAACACAAATTTGCCCAGCATTGGCCATTTTACCAAAGAGTATTGCTTGCGCCGCTTTTTTAATATCTGCTTTTTCAGTAATAATAACAGGCGATTTACCGCCAAGCTCTAAGGTAACTGGCGTTAAATTAGCACTTGCAGCGCCCATTACTAACTTACCTACCGCAATTGAGCCTGTAAAAAACAGGTGTGCAAATGGCAGCGATGAAAACTCACTAGCAACGTCACTCCCCCCTTGTATTATTTTACAATGCTGCTCTAGTTCACCACTAAATAGCTTTTCAAGCACTTGATTGGTGTGGGGGGTAAACTCACTGAGCTTCAACATTGTACGATTACCCGCTGCCAATGCGGTAATAACAGGCACAATGGCAAGCTGTATTGGGTAATTCCAAGGCGCTATAATGCCAACCACGCCTTTAGGCTGGTATGTTACGCTCACCTTTGAAGGCCATAAGCTTAAACCTACTGATCGCTTGCTTGGTTTAGACCACTTTGGTAGTTTTTTTATGGTGTGCGCTAAGGCTTGCATGGTGGGTAATATATCGCCTAGCAAGGTGTCAAATGCGGTGCGATAACCAAAGTCTTTTGATACTGCGTCTATCAGCTCTTGCTCAAACTCTACAATACGACTGCGCAATTGCTTTAACACTGTGATGCGTTTATTAATCGACAAGTAAGGAGTTTTTATAAAGTACTGTTGTAACTCATCAAATTGTGTAGTTAACGAAGGTGTTTGCGGTGCGTCGATAGTCAAAATAGATTACTCAAATTTTAAAGTTATTTGAGACTATAACCTTGTTCTGTAATACGAGCAATAAAGAGTAATTTTGCATAGTATTGAACTATATACAAAACTACTCTGGTTTTGGTTGGAACTAAGTGGTAACTGTTGCAGCTATTGGCTGTTGTTTAGCAGCCAATAGCTGCGTAATTTAAAAGCCAAATACTTGCGCTGCAATTGTCATTGTTACTAAGGTAATTAAAACAATTGCCACAATATTAAGCACAAAGCCTGCGCGTATCATGTCGCGCATTTGTATTTGCCCTGAGCCAAACACAATTGCGTTTGGCGGAGTGGCTACTGGCATCATAAATGCACAACTACAGGCAATCGCCGCCGGAATAACCCACACAAGTGGTGAGCCTGCAATCGATTCTGCAACGGGGCCAAGTAAGGGTAAAAAACCAGCCGCGGTGGCGGTGTTACTGGTGATTTCGGTTAAAAATGTAATTAATGCAACGACCACTAAAATACTCATAACGAGAGGAATAGCACTCGCGCCTTGAATCATTTGTGCAATATATTGCGCCAAGCCCGATGACTTTATTTGCGAGGCAAGTGTTAAGCCACCACCAAACAATAATAATACGCCCCATGGCACTCTAGCAGCACTTTCCCAATCTAAAATACGCTCGTTAGTGCCTTTATTTGCAGGCAATACAAATAATAATAACGCCGCTGCAATCGCAATAGTGGTGTCTGAAATACTCAAACCACTAAACTCGCCTAGCAAAGGTCTAAATATCCAACACGCGGCAGCAAGCACAAATACAAATAACACGCCTTTTTCGGCGCGTTGCATTTCACCAAGTGCTTTTAATTGTTCAGTAAATACAGCTTTGGTGTCTATTTTTTGATTATTTTTAATACCTGCGTCTACTTTATAAGCAAACTTTGTAAGCCAAATCCAACTAATAAACAGCATACTTACCGCCAGTGGCACACCGACTAGCATCCACTGTGCAAAGCCAATTTCTATTTGGTAGCTATCGGACAAGTAAGCTGCCATTAAAGCATTAGGCGGAGTACCGATTAATGTTGCAATACCACCAATACTGGCACCATAAGCAATAGAAAGTAGTAAAGCTTTTCCAAATCCTTCATTGCTAGGATCTGACTGCTTTACTAAATGTGTAATAGACAAAGCTATTGGTAGCATCATCACTGCAGTGGCTGTATTTGACATCCACATAGATAAAAAAGCCGTAACCAGCATCATAGCTAATATTTGTAAGCTAGGCTTAGTGCCTGCATACAACATGGTGCTCAGTGCTATGCGTTTATGTAACCCCCAGCGCTCCATTGCGATAGAAATTAAAAACCCACCTAAAAATAAAAATATTAATGGATGAGCATAAGGCGCGGCTACACTTTTCATACCTGCTATACCAGCCAGTGGCGATATAACAAGTGGCAATAAAGCAGTCGCCGGAATAGGCACTACTTCGCTTACCCACCACGACGCCATCCAAAATGCTAACCCAGCAGTTTTAAACGCTGCACTGGACATGCCCGTAGGGGGATCGAGTAAACAGGTCAATAGCATTATGCTTGGCCCAAGTAGCAGTAATAACCATTGCTTAAATTGGTTTTTAGGCGCGTTATTTTGCAAAATTTGTTGTGTCATTTATCTAAACCTTAAAATTTGTACCTAAGACCAAGCGCTAAGCTGCTATCGGCGTTTTCTTCTAAGTCTAAGTCTGTATATAAAAGATAAGCCGTGGTTTGTTTATCAAATACATAGTCTAAACCTGTACTCCACTGAGTGGCTTCTGACTCTTGACGCAGTGCTGAGTCATCTTTTGCAAACTGTAATTTAGGAACCCACTTATCTAAGGTATAGCTTGCACTTAGTACATAGCCATTGCCTGATTTAGTGCCATCTATTGACTCTGAGTGTTGATACAAAGCACCTAGCTGTAACTGCTCAAACTTATAAACACCTGCAATCCGACTCGCTTTAATATTATTAAGTGAGTCAACATGGCTTAAAGAAATATAATATGGCGTATTGTTTAAATTACGATCACCGTAAATAAGTGTAGCGGCAAAACCCGCATGGTTATCTTTATTATCGTCTTTGGGGGCATAAGTAAATGAAAACTGAGCATTATGCCAATAGTTTGAAGTGTAAGTGATGGTATCGCCAAGGCGGTCTTGCCCAGCAATAACTTGTGCTATATCGGCTTGTGTTTCGTTAAAATTATCCAGCTTACCTTCTGAGTATTTAAAGCGGGTATCGTTTCTACCGACAACTATTTCACCAAACGCACCTTTTAAACCTAAATAGGTATTACGCGCTGCAAACGGCTCGTTAGTATCGTCATGTTCAAAGCCCTTTACTTGTACTTCGTATTTAAATACTGCGCTAACGTACTCGTTAAGTGTGTGTTGTCCTTTGATCCCTATGCGTGAAAATGGCGCGTCTATTTGTGTGCCTTCATCGGCGTAGCGCATAACGCCTGTATCGGTTTTAGCTATTTGCACTTCTGCTTTACCATACACAGAATATTCAGCAGCTAATACCATATTAGGTAAGGCAGTTATGCTACACAATAAAGTAAGCGCAGAGCGTTTAACGTGTGTGTTGTTTATCATCATGTGTCCTAAAAATTAGAATCTACTTATTGTTGTACACCCATTAAGCAAAATGATGGCCAACTACTAAATAAACATAAATTTCAGCAAGTTAAATGATTAACACTGTTTTTAAAGCAAAAAAGTGTGCGGATATCCGCACACTTTTATTTAAAAACATCACCTTTATCGCACACTACTACATGCCCTAATCAGTAAACATATCCCGATTTAGACCATATTTACTCATTTTGTCGTACAAGGTTTTACGCGCAATTTGCAGCGTGCCCATGGTGTTTTTTATACTGCCATGGTTACGCTCTAACGCTTCTTCTATTAAAGATTGCTCATAATAACTGACCTTTTCGGCCAAACTTAAATCTTGTGATAACACTTGTTGATCAGCTGAATCACTTTGCGCAAATGCTAATTCAGGCCCTAACAATACTGCTCGTTCTGCTTGGTTTCTTAGTTCACGCACGTTACCTGGCCAGTCATAGGCTAATAAACGTTGTTCTAACTCTACATTTAATGCCCCAAGTGGTTTGTAAAACCGCGTTGCCGCAATTGAGCTAAAATGCTTAAATAATAAAGGAATATCAGCTTTTCGATCGCGCAGCGCTGGAATGCTTACTTTGACCAAACTAAGGCGATAATATAAATCGGCTCTAAACCCACCTTCATTCACCAATGCCAGCAAATCAACTTTAGTAGCAGCAACAATGCGAATATCTAAGTTAACGGTATGATTAGCACCAACCGGCGTTACCTTTCGCTCCTCTAGTACACGCAGTAACTTTACTTGTAACGACAACGGGGTGCTTTCTATTTCATCTAAAAAAACAGTGCCACCTTGGGCAAATTCAAATTTACCCTTTCTATTTTTTGTGGCCCCAGTGTATGCACCGCTTACAGCACCAAACAGTTCACTTTCTATGAGCTGCTCTGGCACAGCACCACAGTTAATCGCCACAAATTGACAGCTTGAACGGTTACTGTGGTCGTGTAAGTAACGTGCAACCAGCTCTTTGCCAGTCCCAGTTTCACCTTCAATTAATATATCTGCAGGAGTATCTATCACGGTATTAAGCAGCTTCATCATGTGCTGCATTTTAGGCGTATCACCTAAAATACGCACACCCGGCGCTGAGGTTTTTTCTACCGCGCGTTTAAGAGCGCGGTTTTCCATTACCAGGCTGCGTTTATCGCACGCTCTAGCAATACAATCTATTAAATGCTCGTTAAGGGGTTTTTCAAATAAATCATAAGCGCCTAACTGCATCGCTTTTACCGCCACCGACACATCGGCATACCCAGTTAAAAATATAACCGGTAACTCACTATCAAACGCTTTTATTTGCTCAAGTAACGTAAGCCCGTCCATTGCTGGCATATTAATGTCGCTAAGGACCACGCCGCTATAGCCTCGGCTTAAGCGACTAAGCGCCGTTGCCCCATCACTAAAACATTGAACTTGGTAGCCTTCCAAAGTGAGTAATTGATTTAACGAATCGCGGATCATCGCCTCATCATCAATAACCATTACCTGTTTACAAAGCAGTGGCTCAATCATGTTGTGACTCCGCAGTACTCCAAAGACAAATAATAAACTGCGCCCCCCCTTCTGGGCGATTATGCGCACTTAAACGACCATCAAACGAGTCGATGATTTGCTTAGATATTGATAAACCAAGGCCTAAACCGGTACTCGACTTGGTACTATAAAATGGTTCAAAAATAGAGCCTAAAGTATGGTGTTCTATGCCAGATCCTGTATCTAATATCGATAGTTTTACGCGTCCATCAAAGCATTCAACTTCAAAACTTAATTGCCGCGTTGCGCAGTTACTCATTGCCTGCGATGCATTAGTAATAACGTTAACTAATACTTGTTCAAACTTAAGCGAATCGACCAAAACGGTAATATTTTGCTCAAACTGCGGAGGAATAACGCTAATATCATCTTGTTTTAGTTGTGAATGAGTGATCATTAAAGCGTTATTTAATAATGCCGACAAAGGGTGCGGCCTTAGTTGCATTTTTGAAGGTTTACTAAAGTGTTTTAATTGCGCAACAATTTTATGCACCCGCTCCACTAAGCCCTCAATAATGACTAAGTTCTCGTTTAATGCTGTTAACTTACCTTTATTTAGCAATATTTTTGCACTGGCTAAATAAGCGTTCATGGCACACAAAGGCTGGTTAATTTCATGGTTTATGCCTGCGCTTAATTGCCCTATGGTGGCAAGTTTTGCAGACTGTACTAAAGCGGTTTGAGCTTTTTCAAGTGCTTGGGTACGCTCAATCACTTTTTGCTCTAAACTGTGCCTAGAATAAAGTAGTTTTTTATAACCAGCAAAACGTGCAAGTAAGCTATAAACGATAAAAATAAACACACAATAAAAAATCATCAACCATAACAACCGAGGTAGCTGCATGGCTGCTATGTTAGAAACATCTACTAATACGTTCATTTGGGCATTAAAGTGTTTTAATGGCTTAGAGGCCACTACATATAAACGCTTAGCAATTTTAAATTGTGCAATGTTTTGGCTATTAAATTGTTGTAAAGGAATAAGACCCGGCTGGTAGTCTAAATAAGCACGACGTTGATTTATTTCCCGCCTGGCTGCAATATCCAGCTCTTGAAAACTGTTTAAACGCCAATTAGGCTCATCCGACATAGCAATAACATTATCTGCTAATTGTAAATAAAAATGACTACCTGCTGCCGTATTAAGCAGCGATCTGTCGTCTTCAAATTTAGCAACATTTACTTTTAGCGCCACAACCCCAATTGCTTTACCTTCATGATAAATAGCCTGCGAAAAATATAATCCACGCTCTTTTGAACGCTGACCAAGCGCAAAATAAGCTACCTTTTCACCCGCAAATGCTTGTTTAAAATACGGTCGAAATGAAAAGTTACTACCTAAAAAAGTATAATCGGCCTGCCAATTGCTGCTCGCAACAACCTCGCCCTGAGTATTAAGTATATAAATATCAGATGCGCCACTGGCTTTTTGTATATCCGCTAAGTAGTTGTTAATAGCGCTATAATGCTCTTCTTCGTTATTAGTAAAGCGAATGAGTAAGTTGTTATTGGTGAGTAATTGCGGGATCGCAGCAAATCGAGCAAGCTCATTATCAATGTAGTTATTTAATTGGCTTACTTGTTGGTCGGCTTGTTTTTTTGCTTGCGCTAAGTCATGTATTCGACCAAACCAAAAAGTGACTGTTAACAACAAGAGTAGCAATAAAAATGCGAAAATAATTTTTTTAGGAATGAAGAACATAAACGCCTATAAAACGGGTAATGTTAGCTATTAATAATGGGGTATAGTTTATCTGCATAATGCAAAGAGAGATATAAACTTTTTGTTAACAATTGTATTAAAAACATAAAAACCGTGAAATAAGGCAATTTCACGGTATAAAAGTATAATTAAGCTTTGCCTAGCTTTGGTTTATTTTTAACATATTTATATAAACCAATTAAAGAGGCTGCAATCCAAAATATTTCAATTACAAAACTGGCTAAATTAAAGTTATAACAAAGACTAATAAGCAGCAATATAGCGCCGGTTAAGTTCATCATGTTATAAAGCAAACTCGCTGGTGATACTTTATTTAGTTGTAACAAAAAAAATGAACCCACTACTAAAGCAGTACCCGTCATACCTACAATATCAAATAAAAGTGCAATCACACGTCTATCCTTTTCCATTTTAAAAACCCAATTGACTGGCCCGATCCGTGGGGAGGGTATTTTTCAATCATTGAAACAGCAAAACCGGTTAAGTTTATCAATGTAGCAAATTCAATCAAGGGCTTATGTCCGCCCTAATCGGAATATTGAAATAAACAGATGCCTTATTTAAAAGTAACTTTTCCACCAATCATTTTATATGCAGCTGTGCCTTTAATAATTGCAGGCCGCGCAAATGGGCGTTCGCATTTTGGGCAAATACAAGGCTGCTTAGTATAGTCTTGGCTAATGCGCTCAATAAAACATTTAACTAACGCACCTTTTCCCCCTTTACGGTACTTAAATAAAGGTGCCCTGCAGCTTGAGCAAAATATATCGACCGTTTTAGTTGGCCCTTTTTTATTTGGCTTTGCCATTTGTCCTCCATTTTTGCAGTAATTTAATTAACTAGGCGTTATAAAATCAATGCCGATCAAAATTCCCCCAGCACCGCTGCTGTTAATTTGGTTAACTCATGTGGGTTAATCGCAATGTCTAAGCCTCGTTTACCGGCACTTACATAAATACATGCAAATTGTGCAGCGCTGCTGTGCAAAAAAGTGGCAAGACGTTTTTTTTGTCCCAGTGGGCTCACGCCTCCTAATACATAACCTGTGCTTGCTTGCACTTTTTTTGCCGCAGCCATAGCTACCTTTTTAGCGCCACACAATGAGGCAAGCAGCTTTAAGTTAACTTGCTGAGAAACAGGTGTAATGGCGACTATGAGCTGTCCATCTTGGTTTTCCAGCACTATGGTTTTAAACACCTGATCCCTATTAAGGTTTAGCTTTTGGGCTGCTTCAAGGCCAAAGTTAGTGGTGTTTGGATCGTGCTCATAGCTTAATAATTCAAAGCCAATTTTTTGTTTTTTTAGTAACTCTATTGCTGGTGTCATATGTTGCTACGCTATTATTTTGAGCAAAAAAAACGACGCTCTAAAAAGCGCCGTTTAATATTATAAAACACATTAAATTATTTAGTTAAATCATCAAAAAACTTTTTAACACCGTCAAAAAAGCCTTGCTCTTTAGGACAGTTTTTTGAGCTATCTTTGCCCATGCTTTCTTCTAATTCTTTTAATAATTCACGCTGACGTTCGTTCAGGTTTATTGGTGTTTCAATAACCACTTTACAAATTAAGTCGCCTATTGCACCACTGCGAACAGATTTAACGCCTTTGCCACGCATACGGAACATTTTGCCCGTTTGTGTTTCAGAAGGAATTTTAAGCTTAGCGCGACCATCAAGTGTTGGCACTTCAATTTCGCCACCAAGACCCGCTGTAGTAAAGCTAATAGGAACTTCACAATGTAAGTTATTTGCGTCACGTACAAAAATACGGTGTTCACGAACAGATACTTGCACGTACAAGTCGCCAGAAGGCGCACCATGCATTCCCGCTTCGCCTTCGCCCGTTAAGCGAATACGATCGCCGGTATCAACACCCGCAGGAATTTTAACCGATAAGGTTTTCGTTTTTTCTACGCGGCCTTGTCCATGACAGCTGTCACAAGGGTTAGATATAATCTGACCTTGCCCCTGACACGTAGGACACGTTTGCTGAACAGCAAAAAAGCCTTGGCGCATTTGTACTTGCCCAGCACCATGACACGTAGTACATGTTTTAGGCTTAGAGCCAGCCTTTGCACCGCTGCCATCACATGGATCACAACCTACCCAGGTTGGTATTTTAATTTCGACTTCTTTACCACGAACCGCTTCTTCTAAGCTTAAGTCCATGTTGTAACGCAAATCAGATCCACGTTGCTGACGAGATTGACGTCGACCACCGCCGCCACCAAAAATATCGCCAAAAACATCACCAAAAACATCGCCAAAGTCGCCATGACCGCCGCCAAAACCACCATGACCACCACCGCCGCCACCTTGCTCAAAAGCTGCATGGCCGTATTGGTCGTAAGTTTGACGTTTTTGCGCGTCAGTTAATATCTCGTAAGCTTCTTTTACTTCTTTAAACTTTGTTTCAAGCTCTTTGTCGCCTGAAGTACGATCTGGATGATATTTCATCGCTAAGCGTTTATACGCTTTTTTAATGTCTCGCTCACTCGCATCTTTGCTTACGCCGAGGACTTCGTAATAATCGCGTTTTGACATATCTACCACACTACTCTTTTCTATTTGCAGCTAGGCTGCTTGATAAACCGATAAATCGTATCGATTTACCACCTAATTCTCATGCAAAAGGCGCGTCAAGCTATTGCCTGCGCGCCTCAATCGTTCATTCTAACTTAAACACTTAACTAAGTTACAGTGCTTTGTGTTAGCTAGAAGCGTAAGCAACAATTACTTGTCGTCTTTAACTTCTTCAAACTCTGCATCAACTACGTCGTCATCTTGCTTAGCAGATTGTTGTTGCTCGCCTGCGTCAGCTGAACCTTGTTGAGCTTTAGCTTGTGCAATTTCCATAAGCTTTTGAGACTTTTCAGCAAGCGCTTGAGTTTTAGCTTCAATTTCGTCTTTCTTGTCACTCTTAATAGCAGTTTCAAGGTCAACTACAGCCGCTTCAATCGCTTCTTTGTCTTCACTTGGAAGTGCATCGCCAGCTTCTTCAATTTGCTTGCGTGTACCGTGAACCATTGCATCTGCTTGGTTACGAGTCGCTACTAGCTCTTCGAATTTTTTGTCATCTTCAGCATGCGCTTCAGCATCACGAATCATTTGTTCAACTTCTTCATCACTTAAGCCTGAAGATGCTTGAATCGTAATTTTTTGCTCTTTACCTGTATCTTTATCTTTAGCAGATACATGTAAGATACCATCGGCATCCACATCGAATGTTACTTCGATTTGTGGTGTACCACGTTGTGCTGGACGAATACCTTCTAGGTTAAATTGACCTAGAGATTTGTTGTCGCTTGAACGCTTACGCTCACCTTGCAGTACATGAATTGTTACTGCAGACTGATTATCTTCAGCTGTTGAGAAAGTTTGCGATTTCTTAGTAGGAATCGTGGTGTTCTTCTCAATTAGTGCTGTCATTACCGAGCCCATTGTCTCAATACCTAGAGATAATGGAGAAACGTCTAGTAATAGTACGTCTTTAACGTCACCAGCTAGTACACCACCTTGAATTGCCGCGCCTACTGCAACAGCTTCATCAGGGTTAACATCTTTACGTGGCTCTTTACCAAAGAACTCAGCAACTGTTTTTTGTACTAAAGGCATACGTGTTTGGCCACCAACAAGAATAATGTCGTTGATGTCGCTTACTGATAAATCAGCATCAGCAAGTGCACGTTTTAATGGTTCAATTGACTTAGTTACTAAGTCTTCAACAAGTGACTCAAGCTTAGCACGTGTTAGTTTCACGTTCATGTGCTTAGGACCTGTCGCATCTGCAGTTACATACGGAAGGTTTACTTCTGTAGATTGTGCAGAAGATAGTTCAATCTTCGCTTTTTCAGCTGCTTCTTTAACACGTTGCATTGCAAGTGGGTCAGTTTTTAAGTCTAGACCTTGGTCTTTCTTAAATTCAGCTACTAGGTAGTTGATTACGCGGTTATCGAAATCTTCACCACCTAAGTGCGTGTCACCATTTGTAGCAAGTACTTCAAACGTGTGCTCGCCTTCAACTTCATCAATTTCAATAATTGATAAATCGAAAGTACCGCCACCTAAGTCGTATACTGCAACAATGTTTTCACCACGATTTTTGTCCATACCGTAAGCAAGTGCTGCAGCAGTTGGCTCGTTGATGATACGTTTAACTTCAAGGCCAGCAATACGACCCGCATCTTTTGTAGCTTGACGCTGTGAATCGTTAAAGTATGCCGGTACTGTGATAACTGCTTCAGTTACTGCTTCACCTAAGAAGTCTTCAGCCGTTTTCTTCATTTTTTTCAGGATTTCAGCAGAGATTTGTGGTGCAGCGCGTTTTTCGCCGCCCGCTTCAACCCATGCATCACCGTTATCGGCTTTAACAATTTTAAATGGCATGATGCCGATATCGCGCTGTACTTCTTCGTCTTCAAAACGACGACCAATTAAACGCTTAATAGCAAATACTGTGTTTGTTGGGTTAGTAACCGCTTGACGTTTAGCTGGCTGACCAACTAAAGTTTCACCGTCTTGCGTATAAGCAATAACAGACGGGGTTGTGCGATCGCCTTCCGCGTTTTCAATAACACGTGCTTTGCCACCATCAAGTACTGCAACACAAGAGTTTGTAGTACCTAAGTCTATTCCAATAATTCTACCCATGAAATTTCTCCAACTTCAATATTCGTTAATACGTTCGATGACTAGTTAATAGGGATGCTGCAAACTTAATTCAACTGTAAAAATGAAAAAAATATCATTTTTTTTGATTTTTTTACAAAATAAGCTAAATAAAGTGCAATATTTGCTAGCAACGCTGGTTTTTACGCCGTTTGTATTGAACTTTTATTGCTGGTCTGACAAGTTCGGCTGTGTTATATATTTAGTAATTCGTACTTTTAAGGACACGCTAACTAATGAATTTCGATCATTTGCTGCAACAAGCCGCTAATATTAATAATAAAGACGACACTAATAATGTGGCAAACACCATGCAGTTTGAAGCTAATTGGTGCCAAGGGCGCACCGCTTTTGGTGGGTTATCTGCAGCACTTTTATATCAAGCAATGAGAGCTCAAGTAAATAGTGAGCGCCGGTTATTGTCTTTAAGTACTAACTTTGTTGGCCCGCTGCTTGCCGATACGCCATTTTCTTTATCGGTAGAAATACTGCGTGAAGGCAAAAGTAGTACTCAAGTACTGGCCAAAGCAATTCAAAACGAACAAGTGTGTGTAATTGTACAAGCCTGCTTTGCTAGTAACCGCAACTCAGCTATTAATGTACCCGTTGCAAAGTCGTTAGGCTTACAGGAAGTTAATGAGCGCCATACATTGCCATTTATACAAGGGCAAATGCCGGAGTTTTTTCAACATGTTGATTTATGCCCACAACAAGGTGCTATGCCTTTTAGCAGTGCAGAAACCTCCCATTTAGGCGGGTGGATGCGCTTTAAAGAAACTCCAGCGGCCATTACAGAAGCACATATTATAGCGCTAACCGATGCATGGCCTCCTACTTTATTACAAATGTTTAAACAACCAGCGCCTGCCAGTAGCATGTCGTGGTATTTAGAATTTGTGCAAGCGCCTAACTTAACTCCTGGTCAATGGTTGGGCTTTGAAGCAATTACCCATCATGCAAAAGGTGGTTACGGCTTAGAAGACGGCTGTATTTGGTCGCAATCGGGTGAGCTGATTGCCCTTACTCGCCAAACAGTGGCATTATTTGATTGATGTATAAGCAGTGGTATTAGCTATATATAATGTAGCGAGTGCCACTGCAATGCACTCTTAACTAATAATTAATTACGCTCAACAACAGTTATAACATTTGTATTTAGGCGATAATTATAGCAAAATTTAACTCTTTGTTTAATTCTAAGCGAACACTTTGCAAATAGCGTGTCCTTGTTGCGACTATATTATTGAGGTCCCCCTGGTTGAGGCTAAAAATGTCGCAACGTGCCCCCATTGCGGGCATAAGGTTTCTGACTCAGATACAGATCACGACAGCCGAGTTGTAGCGCTGAGCTTTAGTGCCTTGTTAATGCTACTTAGCAGCATGTTTTATCCTTTTATTTCGTTTAGCAGCAGCGGTATTACGCAAACTATAACCTTGCCCGATGCCGCGCGTATTTTATTTAATTACGATAGTAACTTGTTAGGGCTGTTTATTGATTTAAGTATTATAGCCCTGCCTATGAGCTTACTTATTATACTAATACCATTACATTTAGGCGCGCTTAGAGCGCTACCTCAAGGTATTGCTCGACGATTATTAAAATTTACCCTAGCGCTTGAGCCTTGGATTATGTCGGAGATTTTTCTCATTGGCGTACTTGTTAGTATGGTTAAAATAATGTCTCTCGCGGATATTAGTTTTGGGGTGAGCTTTTGGGCTTATGTGGGCTTTGTTATTTTATATATTAGTGCGTTAACACATTTAAACCGCCCCCGCTTGTGGGCACAAATTGGCCCAGTAGAAAAACTTGAAAATATAAACCTTACTCAGCGCGCCATTGATAACGATATAAAAGCTTGCCATGTGTGCCATCAACTATGCACGCAAAGTGTTTGTAATCGTTGCCATAGTAAAACCTATATTAGAAACCCCAACAGTGTACAAAAAGCTACGGCTTGGTTAATTACCTCTATTATTTGCTATATTCCAGCCAATGTTTTACCCATTATGTATACCACCAGTTTAGGCGATGAAAGCCCTTCAACCTTAATTGCTGGTGTTATTGCGCTGTGGCAAAATGGCTCATACCCTATTGCCATGATTATATTTATTGCCAGTGTTGTAGTCCCACTTGCAAAGGCTTTAGTATTGAGCTTTTTGTGCTTTATGGTTGCCAAACCCGCAAATGATCACACCATAGGGTATACACGTATTTATCAACTTACTGAATTTATTGGGAAATGGTCTATGATTGATGTGTTTGTTGTGGCCATTTTAGTTGCTTTGGTACAATTGGGTAACTTAATGTCGGTAACGCCCGGCTTAGGCGTTGCCTTTTTTACTGTTATGGTACTATGTCAAATGATGGCAGCTCACGCCTTTGACCCACGTTTGCTATGGGATTCACCTAAAAATAATAACGCAGAGAATAATGCATGACCGAAACCGCTAATATTACACAAAAATCAAAAATTTCTGCAATTTGGATTATTCCCGTTATTGCCCTGTTTGTGGGTGTTTGGATGCTTTATCAATACCAAACTAATTTAGGCCCCACTATTTATATAACCATGCCACAAGCGGAGGGGATAGTTGCGGGAAAAACCGAAATTAAAGTACGCAGTGTTAAAATTGGCCAAATAGATCATGTGCGTTTATCCGACTCGCAAGACAGTGTTATTGCCCGCGCTCAAATAGATAAAAACTACGATAACTTACTCACCGAAGATGCCAAAATTTGGGTGGTAAAACCGCGTATAGATGAAACCGGCATTAGTGGCATGAGTACGCTTTTATCAGGTGTATATTTAGAGTTTTCGCCTGGAGAAAGTAAAAAGAAAAAAGAAAAGTTTGAACTACAAGACGAGCCGGCCTTAATCGGTAAAGATGTTAAAGGCGGACGCTTTAAGTTATTGAGCTACAACGCTGAGGTACTTGAAGTAAGTACCGGTATATTTTTCAAAAACTATAAAATTGGGCAAATAGAAACCGCGACATTTGATTGGAAAAACCAAGCCATGAAGTACGGTATTTTTATTAAAGCACCCTACGAAAACCTGATCACCTTAAATTCTATTTTTTGGGTTAACTCAGGTATAGAAATTGACCTTTCTGCTGATGGCATAAACATTAATACCGGATCGCTTAGTAAACTTTTAAAAGGCGGTATATCGGTGGGCTTACCCGATCAACAAGCACCTGGCGATATTGCCCAAAATGAGCATAGCTTTTCGCTTAGTCAAAGCTATAAAGAAGCACTTGAAGAGCGCTTTTACGACTTTGACTACTATCTTATTGAGTTTGAGCAATCAATTCGCGGCCTGCGCGCTGGCGCTCCGGTTGAATACCGAGGAACTCGAATTGGTACAGTAGTAGAAGCCCCTGCCAATGTGATTATTAACGGCAAACCAGCTCACTTTAAAAACCAAAATACGGCTGTACCTGTGCTTATTAAAATAGAATATGGGCGCCTGTACCACGATAACGATTTAGCTAAAGAGTATTGGCAAACGAGTTTAAGTGGCTGGGTAAGCAATGGTATGCGCGCTTCGCTTAAACCGGGTAATTTACTTACCGGTGCTGTGTATGTCGACTTTGACATTTATACCGATGCGCCTGATGCAAAACTAGAAAAACTGGCTCAATATGATGTTTTTCCAAGTATATCTAGCGGTATTACTGTATTAGCCGATCAGGTTTCTGATGTACTTAATAAGGTAAACGAGCTAAAAATCGAAGATAGCCTAGCACAAATGCAAGCCACTTTTAGCGACTACCAAGGGTTGGCCAACGACATGCGCGATTTGCTAAACCAAAAAGACACACAAAATTTACCGGGTGACTTTAATCAAAACTTCAAAAAAATGACCAAGAGTATGGAACAATTTGAAGTCACTATGCGCCAATTTGATAAAACCATGGCCAGCTATCAAGCAGGTTCGCAGTTTAATAATCAGCTACAGCAAACCTTACAAGAGTTTAAACGTTTAAGTGAGCAACTACAGCCGCTAACTAAAGGCCTAAATGAGCAGCCTAATATGTTTATATTTGATAAAGCATTACCCGCAGACCCAAAACCAAGGAAGCAATAATGGTTAAATCATCTTTTTTTGTTATTTTACTCGTTTTACTGCTTAGTGGTTGCAGTTCATCAATTCAAACTGCCATCGCGTATTATCAGTTTGAACAACCTATTGTTGCCTCCTCAAGAGATGTAAGTGCAACTGATGCGCAATTAAGAGTACAAACAGTTGTACTGAGGGGCGCCTTAAATAATCGCGGCATTGCTATGAAAATAGATCACAATCAAATTCATGCTGCAAACTATCACTTATGGGGTGAGTCACCTGATTCGATGCTCACCGTAAGTGCCCAACAAACACTCTTTAATGCCCTACCTAACTGGATGGTAATAAAAGGTTTACCGGTGATCACCGAGCTAGATCAACAAACTTTTTATGAATTAGAATATGAAATTCATCATTTTAATGGCGACCTACAAGGCAACGCAGATATATCTGGGCTATGGCGTTTATATTATACCCATCCCGAAACAGGCCGACGCTTATTAAGTTTGCACAATTTTGCTAATGTAACGCAACTCGACGGTGACGGCTATGATGCGCTAGTAGCAACACTTGAAAAAACCTGGCAAGAAATCAACCTAGCAGTAGCCAAGCAAATTGAACAAACGCGGTTTAAATAATCATTACTAAAATTATTTAATGATATAAAAATAAAGAAACAACGCTGCGGCTTTCTTTATCTATTATTACTTGCCCTTGTGGCTTAAAGCCAAGCTTAATTAACACATTTTGTGATGCGCTATTATCTATTGAGGTAATGGCGCATAATTTATTAATGCCATATATACTTTTATTTTCAACTAACGCTTTTGCAGCTTCGTAAATATACCCTTGTTTTTCAAACGCTGTTAATAACGCAAATCCTATATCGGGGTGCTGCAACATTGCACGGCTATAAAAACCAACAACCCCCACTAACTGCTGATTTTTTAAAGTGATCACATAAGGGCCAAACCCTTGCGATTGGTGCGCCTCACTAAAAGCTTGCTTAATATAGGTTATAGCATCCTCAAGGGTATAAATTTTTTTATCCCCAATGTATTTTATAAAACTTTTTTGATTTACTAACTTTAATAAATCGCCAGCATCTGCTTCAACTGCATGGCGAATAATTAATCGCTCGGTATTAAATTGCCTTCGCATGTATTGTTATCCTTCTGGTTTGTAGCGTTATATTCAGCCAAATAATAAAAATGAGTCAATTAAAGCATTTATTTGTTGACTGAAGATGTAAAGCAGATTACTTTTGCGCCGATGTTTTTATAGGCATAACAAAAGCGGTTGCACTCCTTGCACCGTCTGGCGCCAAGCCAACGCATATTACTGCTGATTATTAATTTAAAATAACAGTTCCCTAGTGATATCGCGTGCAAAAGCAGTGACTTGGAAAGTGATAATACTACTAACTTATCATCTTCTTTGTTTTTGTTAAGCAGTTTAAATTTTTAAATATGCTTTTAATTTTGTGAATACTTAAATGCTTGAACCTTCTGCGTTAAGCTTACTGCCGCCTTTAGTGGTAGTTATTTTGGCTGTAGTACTACGCCGCCCTATTTTATCTTTATTAATTGGTGCCCTTGTTGGGCTCATAATGGCTGATCCCTCGCAGGTATTGGCTAATTTTGCCAGCACCTCACTTAAAGTAATGAGTGACGAAACCATTGGATGGCTAATATTGGTGTGTGGTGGTTTTGGTGCGTTAATCGCCTTATTAGTCCGTACCGGTGGTGCTTCTGCATTTGGTAAGTTGGCACTTAAATACACTAAGGGCAAACGCTCTTCATTATTTATGACCTTTTGCCTTGGATTAGTTATTTTTATTGATGACTATTTAAATGCGCTTACTGTGGGTGAAACCATGAAACGCATTACCGATAAATTTAAAGTAAGCCGTGAAATGCTAGCCTACGTTGTCGACTCAACTGCGGCACCAATTTGCGTACTTGTGCCCCTATCTACGTGGGCGGTATTTTTTGGTGGTTTACTCGTAGATAACGGTATTGCTGAAGAAGGCAAAGGCATTGCTGTTTACATTCAGGCTATTCCGTATATGTTTTACGCATGGTTTGCGGTACTCGTTGTGCTGTTAGTGGTACTTGGTGTGATCCCTGCTTTTGGCCCAATGAAAAAAGCAGAACAGATGGCACAAATTGAGCAAGCACAAGTCGATCCGGCGCAATACAGTGAAGTACAAACAGCAGACGAGTACGCGGTAAAAGCAGTAGAAGAAAACTTTGAAGATGCTGATCCTAAAGGTAAATTACATAACTTTTTATTGCCTATTATTTTATTAGTCGGCTTTACCGTTTACTTTGAGATAGACGTTTATAAAGGTTTACTGGCCACTATGGCTATAATTTTGCCCTTTTATGCACTACAAAAATTAATGTCGTTTAGTGAAATGATTGAACGTATGCTCGATGGATTTAAAAGCATGATACCGGCTATAGGCACGGTTATAGCCGCGTTTATATTTAAAGATGTGTGCGATTTAATTGGCTTGCCGCAATATGTTATTAATAGTTTAAGCCCATACATGACCGCGGGTTACTTGCCTGCAGTGGTATTTATTGCAATGTCTGTTTTAGCATTTGCAACGGGCTCAAGCTGGGGAATATTTGCTGTGTCTATTCCTATTGTTATGCCGCTGGCAACGGCGGTAGATGCTAATATTCCATTAGTCATTGGCGCGTTATTATCAGCATCATCGTTTGGCAGCCAAGCATGTTTTTATTCAGACTCAACGGTATTAGCAGCCCAAGGCGCTGGCTGTAACTTAATGAGCCACGCTGTTACACAATTGCCTTATACGCTTATTGCTGCAGCACTTGCAGTGATAGGCTTTTTACTAATGGCTTAAGTTTTAGTGATGGCTTAAATTAACTGAAATAAATAAAAACCCCAATGTAGCAATACATTGGGGTTTATTTTTAGCTGTAAAAATAAAGCTTATTTTTGTAGTTTAATACCATTGTAATAGGCATCTAGCGTGGTGATTTTTGTTTGATTTGGTAAATCGGCGAAGTCACTTTCTATAAACTTAGTCCCGCGTAATTGCACATTTAAACGTGCCGCATTAGGGTTAAGCATTGTTTGTTGGTAATAGTCTTTAATATCGCTAAGCGTTACTTTCTCAACTTCATTTATTAACTGTTGCTTTGAATCAAAATTAAAGTTTTCACGATACCAATCATTTAATAGTGGGCTCATTTCGTCACTTAAGTTTTTAGGTTGCTCTTTAAGCGATACTAACGTGGCATTTTTAAGCTGTGCAAACGTCTCTTCACTCATGTTGTCGAGCTCAACTGCATACTCTTTTTTAAACAGATCAAAACGCGTTTGTATTTCTTTTGGCCCTTTTACTGGTGTTTGAATAAACAAACCAATCGCTGAGTAATCCTCTATGGGGCGAGCTAACGCACCAACGGCATACGCAAGTTGCTCCTCGGTACGCATTTTATCAAATGCAATGGTTCTAAAATGCCCTTGTAGCACGGCAGCTTGTGCTTTTTGTTTGTAACCCGGTGTTGGATGAACTGTCATATCAACCACAGCTACATCGGCTACATCTATATCTTTTTGTAACACTATGGTTTCACCTGGTTGTGGTAACCATGCTTTACTGCGCGCAAACTCAGTGTGTTTATAGTTACTTGGCAAAATAGCACTCAGCTCGGATGCTATTGCTGCTATGTCTTGCTGGTTATAGTTACCATAACTAAATACGCGTAAATCGTTATTAGCAAAGGTGTTTTGTTTTAAAGCATTAAAATCAGCTAAAGTTAAAGTGTTGGCTGTGCTAATTAAAGTATCAGTATCAAAGCTACCGGTACGGCTTAATTTTGTATATTCAGCAAATGCTTGCGCGTAAGGAAATTGTTTTTGCTGGTTAAGTAAATTACGTTTAAAACGATCTACAGCTTGGTTAAATGCTTGCCCACTTATATCACTGTTTAGCCCACTTAATGCTTGTTTAAGCAGTACATTTTGCTTATCTGTAAAGCCACTCATAGACAAAACTAAACCATTACTTGGTGCAAGGTTTACGCTCATACCTGCAATAGCAGCCTCAGTGCTTAGTTGGCTTTGCTGTATGTTGTACAGATCGGCCCAAACAGAGTATAAAACCTCCGCTTTTACATCGTTTAGCCCCGGCTGGGTATTTATATAAACTTCAACAAGTCCCTTTGGTTGCTCTGCAAATTTTTGACTTGCCTGACGCCATATTTTCACGCCATTTTTATCATAAGCAAGCTCTGGGGAGTTTTGTTGTTTAAATGCTTGGGTTTTAATAGCAAAATTTTCTGGTAATAAGTTATTTACGCTCGGTAGCGCTAAATTAAACTGGCTTTTTTTGTTCCAGCTTGCAACTTCCTGTGCGCTTATGTCACTAATGCGGTATTTACCGTCGTAAAAGTGAAGCTGTGAGTCGGTTTCTTCTTGCTGCGATACATACCAAATGCGTAAAGTGTCGGCATTTAATTGTTTAAGCACTTTATTTACTGAGTCTGCATCAAACTTAGCGTAATAATAAGGCGCATTAATGGCATGATTTAACGGGTAGTCTTGCATGCTTTGAGTCAATGTACTTACATAGTTAAACTCATCACCTTTTTCTAAAAACTTAAATTGATTATTTAACGAGGTACGAATTTCGTTAAAGTATTTACTATCAACGCCCTCTTTTTTAATCAATTCAATATACTGCATTATAGTCGCCACTATCGTTTCACGATTTTGCATGCCTGTATCGGTAAGCTCTACGTTAACGTTTAACGACCCGTAGTTGCCATAGTGGGTTGGCACTGCCGATGCTGACAATTGCGATACCCACCCCTTATCACGTAATATTTGCGCTGGACTGCCAGGCATTTCATTACTTAATAAGTAGGCCACAAAGCGATTAGGCTTGAGTGCAAATTCGTTATTGTTATTGCTAATGGTAAAATCAAGTTGTAACTGTTTTACATCTTCATTAGGGGCATAAAACACGCGCTTACCACCGGCATTATCAAAGTTAAGCTTGGCGGTTACTGTTGGTTTTTCGATGTTTTTATTTTTAATATCAGCAAAGTATTTTTGTGCTTTTTGCTCCATTGCCGCAATTGGCAAATTAGAAATAAGCGCTACTTTCATAATATTTGAAGAGTAGTATTTATTATAAAAATCAACTGTCTCTTTGTGTAATGAGCTGCCTTCTTTGTCACCTAAGGTTTCTAGGTTGCCAATTAAAAAACGGTTAGCTGGGTGGTCACCCATCATTTTACGCGCTAGTTTAAACTGCCCAAAAAAGTCCATTTCGCGGCGCATTGACCACTCTGCATTTACTGCATTTTTTTCTTTGTCTGTGTATTCAGGGTATAACTTAGGGGCTTTAAAAAAGTCAGCAAAACGGTCTAACCCTTCATCAAACGCATCGTTGTTAATTTTAAACATATAGTTGGTAATATCGAGCCAAGTATAGGCGTTGTGCGCGCCACCATTTTTGGTCATAAAGTCAGAGTACCCTTTAGTATCTGGGTAGCGCTCTGTGCCTAAAAACAGCATATGCTCTAAATAATGGGCCATGCCTTGTTGGCTCATTGGGTCATGTAATAAACCCACTCCAACACTTAATGCCGCGGCTGATTTTTCAGCACTGGGGTCTGATACTAAAATAACTTCAATGTCGTTAGCTAATTTAAGCGTTTTATATTCGCGATTATCATTAGGGCTTACAACGAGCGAGTCTGATAATAAAACAGTTTGAGGTGCCTGAGATACAGATGATGTATTTGAACAACCGCTTAGTACAGCAAGTGCAATGGCACTAAAGCCAATAAGTTTTTTCATTTTATTTCCATTAAAAGTATGTCGCAACTGCGATCTACGCTTATTTAAAAAGCTATTTACAGCCTAAATTAACATTTTAGATTAATGTTTTGCCACAATTTATCCGTTAATTGTGTAACACATTGTGAAAAACACCTGCATACTGCAACTAATTCAAATAATAATAAGGAAAAACCATGGAAAAGTTGATCATTTTAGCTATGTTCGCCCAAGTTTTACTCTCACTCATTGTAATGATTATTATGGGTAAAAGACGTTTTGCCGCAGCTAAAAATAAACACATCAATTTAACCGACTTTGCCACTATGCGTTTAGATAATGCAGGTGACAATGTGCGTGTTGCTGATAGAAACTTTACCAATCAATTTGAAATACCCGTGTTGTTTTATGCTGGGTGCTTACTTGCAATGCAACTCAATAGTGCAAGCATTCTGGTGGCTGTTTTAGCTTGGCTGTTTGTGATTTCGCGTATTTTACATAGCATTGTTCACTTAGGCAGTAATAAAATAAGAATACGCTTTAATCTATTCTTAATAGGCTGTGGCAGTGTATTTGCGTTATGGCTGGTAATAATTTGGCGGGTATTACTGTTTTAACTTTTACATTAAACAACTAAAAACCCCGCTATTTAACACCCATAGCGGGGTTTCTTTATTTTAAGTATTTGTTATTTAGCGCGCTTTAAACGTGGTAACACTAATAATAAAGCCCCTAGTAACCAAGCCATACTACCGCTTGAATCTTCTTTTTGCGAAGGTGGCACTACTTGGCTAATTAAAGTGTTTTTAGCCGGTGTAAGGTTCTGCGCTGAATTAGGATCGTCATCTATAACTAATACGCTTTGAATAGTCACTAAATTAGCATTACTAATGGTTACATCACTTTTTAAGCACTGCTCTGTAGTGATACCAACTACCGGTATTTCACCACAATGTACTAAAGCAGCTATTTTATCTAAAGTCGCTTGGCTATCATCCGTAATCTGTCCAAACACAGTAAAACCACTGTTTTGCACATCCAAGTTGGCACTATTATCTTTTAAGTTAAAAAACCACTGGCTAGTTGCGCTGTTTGGGTTTCCACCTAGTTTAGCCATGGCAATCGTGCCTTTAACATTAGAGTAAATAGGTTCGTTAATGACTGCTGGCTTGGTTGTAATTCGATCAAAATCATCTGAGTAGGTAAAACCGCCACCTTGGATTATGAAATCTTTGACTGAGCGATGAATCACTGTTTGGTTATACGCTGCATCATCTAAATAACTCATAAAGTTTTCTACAGTTTTTGGTGTTTTTTGATCAAATAAATTAATTTTAATAACACCTTGGCTGGTACTTACTTCTACAATGGTTGCTGAACTGGCAAAGCTTACTGCGCTAAGTAACGAGGCTAATAAAAGCTTTTTCATCGTTTTTCCCTATTATTATTTTATTTAAGTGTAAAGTTTAGTGATACTTAGAGTAATGCGAGTAAGACTAAAAATCGACTGCAAAATAGCCCCTGATACAATTCAAACCAAGTCGGTTACAACTTAATTACATTTCATCACCTTCCTACTGAACTTATCCTTGTAAAAACGCTGTTTAATGAAAATGCACTTATAAATTGTTTTATTTTTGTTATGATTCCTCTGCAAATTCGTAA
This sequence comes from Pseudoalteromonas sp. SG44-5, assembly GCF_014164175.1. Taxonomy (NCBI): domain Bacteria; kingdom Pseudomonadati; phylum Pseudomonadota; class Gammaproteobacteria; order Alteromonadales; family Pseudoalteromonadaceae; genus Pseudoalteromonas; species Pseudoalteromonas sp. SG44-5. The sequence goes on from NZ_JACJES010000003.1 coordinate 212,863, forward strand.
ATGGAGAATTGTAATGTCAGAAAAAAACAACCAAATTTGTGATTTTGGTTTACATAAGGGAGAGCCCTACACACGCTTACCTGCTAGTTTTTTAATCTGGATGGTAGGTATTAATCATCAAAAAGCCAGATATGCCAGCGAAGAGCTAAAACGTAGAGAGTTAGCTGCTACTAAAAAATTAAAGTGTGATTAAAGAATGTAAAAGTGTGTTTTTGTAGCAAACTAGTTAAACTATGCGCCAATAAACGTAAGTGCTTTTAATCAATAGGTGTTTTATGCGCATAATTTTTTTGTTTGTCATTGCTTTTAGTGTACTTGGGTGTAGTACTACACTCACTAGCCCCGCCCCACAATATTTAACCGTACTGCATACTAACGATAATCATGGTCGCTTTTGGCACAATGAAAAAGGTGAGTATGGCATGGCTGCCCGTAAAACCCTGATTGACTCGCTACGCAATAAAGCAATCGCGCAGGGGCATACAGTACTGCTGCTCTCAGGTGGCGATATAAATACCGGCATTCCAGAGTCAGATTTACAATACGCTGAGCCTGACTTTAAAGGCATGTCGTTAATTGGTTATGATGCGATGGCCCTTGGAAATCATGAATTTGATAACCCGATGAGCGTGCTTAAAAAGCAACAGCAATGGGCTAACTTTCCTTTTTTATCGGCAAATATATTTGAAAAATCGACCGGTAAAAATGTATTTGATAGCTATAAAGTATTTAATAAAAATGGGCTGAGTATTGCTGTTATAGGTTTAACCACCACTGATACAGCCAAAATAGGTAATCCCGAATATATTCGCCAATTAGAGTTTAAAGATCCAATCGAAATCACGGCACAATTAGCACAAAAAATTAAAGCACAATATAACCCCGACATTACTATTGCGCTCACTCATATGGGGCATTATGTGGATGCCAGCCACGCAATTAATGCGCCTGGAGATGTAACACTTGCGCGCTCACTGCCAACTAACACCTTAGATATGATCATCGGTGGTCACTCTCAAGAGCCTGTATGTATGGCGGCTAAAAACGTAAATGACGATAACTTTAAACCCGGCCTAGCCTGCACGCCCGATCAACAAAATGGCACTTGGATAATGCAAGCCCACGAATGGGGTAAATATGTTGGTAAAGCCGAATTTAAACTTGAAAATGGCCAGCTAACCCTCTTAAATTATAAACTGCTACCCGTTAATTTATATGTTGATAAACAACACGCGAATGGCACAACGTCTAGTGTATTAGCTAACGAGTACATTGAGCCTAATCCAGAGTTAAACGCATTTTTAGCCGAGTATCAGGAAAAAGGCGCTAAACAAATTGAAGGTAAAATTGGTTATGTAAATGCCAGACTTGAGGGCGATCGCAATAAAGTACGCTACCAACAAACAAATTTAGCTCGCGTTATTATTCAAGCGCAAATGAACAGTACCGATGCTGACTTTGGTATTATGAGTGGCGGCGGTGTACGCGACAGTATTGCTGCAGGCGAAGTAAGTTATAAAGATATTTTAAAAGCTCAACCGTTTCAAAATCGAGTGGCTTATATCGATATTGCAGGAGAAGATTTATGGCAATATTTAGAAGTTGTAACGCGTTTCCCGCCTGATTCAGGCGCTTACATGCAGTACCACAAATTATCGTTTGAGCATAAAAACAACACCTTAGTAAAGGTATTAATAAATGGGCAAGCATTAGATAAAAGTAAAACTTACCGTATGAGCATTAATAACTTTAACGCCTCAGGTGGTGATGGCTACCCTGCACTAACCACAGCAAAAGGTTTTGTAGTTACTGATGAAACAGACTCTAACGCATTAAAGCGTTTTTTTGCAGAGCACAGCCCGATAGATGCGGCCCAGTTTGCCCCTAAATAATCTATATTTTGGAGATAGTAGGAACGAGGGTCTGTTGACCTTTGCGGATTAAAATTTGTTCAAACTAGGGGCGATTTAATCACGGCGTGAGGTTTGTAACCTAGTGGGCTCGATAACTGCTCCTGCATTATTCTACTGGCTTACATTCATTTAAGAATAAGTAAAAACCAAGCAAAGCTTCCGCGTCCTGCTCACGCCCCTTACCTACATCCATATAGGCATCGCCCCTAGGCAGAACCCTTCGGGCAGCGCATGTTTGGCATTGATGCTACGTTATCGCCTATTTATGGGGAATAACCACATCACATAGGCTCTAACTTGCCTAAATACCAAACACACTGCTGCAAATTCAACCTTGAAAGATAAACAGACCCTAATATTACTTGCCTACTATTTCTAAATCGCCTTTAACAATATTAACTAACCCGTAACTGTGTAGCCGCGAACGAGAACCCTCTCCAAATGCCTTAGGCGGATAAAAAATTTCTTTTTGTTGCGGGTATTCACTCAACACTTCATCTAACGCCGCGCGTATTTCGCTCAATGTTTTTTCAAGGCTATTATTAAAGTTAGGGCGCTTGCGGATCGTGTGTCCCAGCTCTACTAATCGATAAAAATATTTATTAGCTAATTCAATTAGCTCACCAGGTACATCTTTATTATGGCTGAGCACAACATCGCTATTATTGTTACAAAATTCAATAAGCGCTAAATAAAAACTAAGTGGTTTATTTGCTAAACATACTTGGTATTGCGGATTAATATTAACTGACACCGTTTTAGTATTTAGATTAATAACTAACACGGGTGATTTACTTTCCTCAACAGGTTCAGGCTGCAGCGTAGCTAACTGCTTACTTTTTTGCTCTATTGTAATAACCTTTTTCAGCCAGTGGCTAACAAAAGCACTTAACATAAAAATAGCGACATAATAATAAATATAACGCCACGGCCATGGCTGTGGTTTTATATCAAAAACTAAAAAAACAGGGCCAATACTGGTCGTTAAACGCGTAAAAAACTGCGCTCCGGTTAATGTGGTTGATAGCTTTTTATCAGCGACAATATTTAACAATAACAAATTAGTGCCGATTAGTTGCGAATTTAACTGCTCTAAATAACTATTTATATTATCTATATTACTGGAGTACTTAAGCAGGTCATTAGATAGCTCGAGTAAAGGTAAGTCCAGCGCTACCTGCTTTTCTATCGTGGCTATATTAAGCTTTTGCACTTGCTGTTGTTTATAGCTTACTGAGTAATAAAATACGCTACAAAGTAACAAAAAAATGAATAGCGTAATAAATGAAAATAACTGCTTACTCATACTTCATCTCGCTTATAAGTTACAACGTCATTATCACACTGCCAAAATGACTGCGCACCTTTATAGTAATGAAGAGATTGCTCTTGCGACATGGCTAATAAATGCGCCTGTACCGAGCACAATAAATCGGTATTATTGTGTGGCATTTTTAAATACCAACGCGTGCCTGCAATGTTATTTTTTAGTGGTGTAATATAGTTTTTTGAAAAGCGGTTTGTATCACTTTCTTGCCAAAACGAAGCTATAATATCTACTTTTCCGTTAGCCAATAAATCACGTAAGGCATCATGAGAGCTGGCATAAATAATATTTAAGTTTTCGAGGTTAATATCCAACTCTTTAAATACTTGCTTGGGCAATATATGGCCTGAGCGACTGGTTGGATAATCTAATAATCCAATACGCTTACCCAAAAAGTACTCTTTTGTTATTTTAGGTTTTTCTTTAGCCGAAATAAAAAATGCAGTGTAATCAGAAAACCCAACTACAGGCTGGTAGTTATAGGTAGTCTCGGCTTTAAATGCTTCCATAATATTGTTTTTAGTTAAAATAAGATCTGCAATGCCTTTTCCTACAAATTCAAAGCTTTCCGTCGTGTTATAGCGCCAGTAACTTACAACCGAACCGTACTGCTTAGCTACCACCTCATCGGTGCACAAGCTATGTGCTAATGTACCTGCTATTTTTTTTGATGGTGCAAAAATGATTAACTGGTTTTCATTTTTAATTGCAGATGTTTGGCATTCAATTGATGTTTCTATTAATTTTACAAAGCGTAACTCACTGCTATCAACACTTAGTTGACCACACACCCACACCAAAACAATTAACAAATATAAAAATACAATTAACAGCATTTTATTGTAAATGACGCATTTAATGTTCAAACAAAACATCCTAATATTATTATTAGCCTATTTGAACAATTTTAATTACTTATTGCAATAAGTAATTTTACCTATTAACTATAAGCATCTGATTTAATTGATTTACCTACAAGTTAATATAAATATTCTTAACGCCTTCCTATCTTCCAAATAAACAAGGACAATTGACCGGGTTAGTGATTTTGACCCTATAATAATTTGAAGGAAACCAAATGCGTAACAACTTAATGTCCTCAGTTAAAGCAACGCTGGTTGTCAGTGCTGTACTTGTTTGTACTAATGCCCATGCATGGGGTCAAAATGGACACAGGATCATAGCTAAAATAGCAGAGTCTCACTTAAGTGAGACAACAAAAACAAAACTTTTGCCGTTATTAAATAATGAATCTTTAGCACAAGTGTCTACTTGGCCAGATGAAATGCGCTCTGCTCCTGGTGAGTTTTGGCAAAGAAAATCATCACGCTGGCATTATATTAATACATCTGCAAACAAACCTATTTCACTCAATCATTCTCATACAAAAAACAAAGAATCTGTTACCAACATTCTTGAAGGTATTCATTACTCAATTAAAGTACTTCAAGACGAGCAAAGTTCATTAGATGCTAAGCAGTTTAGCTTACGCTTTTTAGTACACCTGGTAGGCGACAGCCATCAGCCTTTTCATGCTGGGCGTGCAGATGACCGTGGTGGTAACAATATTAAAGTGAAGCACTTTGGTCAAGAAACCAACCTACACAGTTTGTGGGACAGTAAGTTAATTGAAGGCGAAAACCTCTCATATACTGAATTTGCTGACTTTATCAATACTAATAATCAAACTTTAATTAGCGAGTACCTAACCAGTACCCCTACTAGTTGGCTAGTAGAATCAAACAACTTAGCAGAATCAATCTATAATAAAAATGAAACAGATATTAGCTATAGTTACATTTTTAACCATATGCCAATAATTAAAATTCGGCTGCAACAAAGCGGAATAAGACTCGCCGGTTTATTAAATAGTTTATTTGATGAATCAGCAACACCGTTAGTCAGTGCACTTAAGATGCAAACTAGCGAAAAAACAACTAACTAAGTAACTTTTAATACGGGAAAACAACATAATGAATAAACTTCGCCTTTCGAAATTAACCGGAGCAATTATTTTAGCTCTTGGTGTTTCTGCAAGTGCTATGGCTGCTGACACGTCATCTGCAATGCGCGGTAAAATCACTACTCCATCTGGTGAAAGTGCTGCAAATGTAAAAATTAAAGTTATTCATGGTCCTACTGGAACTGTAAGTGAACTTACAACCAATTCAAGTGGTACTTTTATAGCTAATGGTTTACGTGTTGGGGGTCCATATACAGTAATAATCGACTCTGATACTTTTAACGACACTACGCTTGAAAACATCTACCTAGAATTAGGTGATACTTATCGCTTAAACTCTCAGCTTAGACCATTAAACATGGAAAAAATTGAAGTTTCTGGCTATAAAATAGTACAACAATCAGGTGGTTCTAGCAGCTCTTTTGGCGAAGATACAATTCAAAACATGCCAAGTTTTAACCGCGATATTAAAGATATTGCTCGCTTAAACCCACTTGCCAGCATTAATGGTAGTGGTGAGCTAACCTTTGCTGGTAATAATCCACGTAGTAATAGCTTAACTGTTGATGGCATTGGCCAAAACGACGATTTTGGTTTGAACTATGGCGGCTACCCTACAGCGCAGCCACCTGTTGCACTTGATGCAATTGAACAAATTTCTGTAGACGTATCTCCTTTTTCAGCAGCTAAAGGCAACTTTGGTGGCGGTACTATAAATGCAGTAACAAAGTCAGGTACTAACGAATTTAAGTTCTCTGGTTTTTACGAAACATCAACCCCAGATATGGCGGGGGATGTAGACAGTATTTCACAAATATACGCAAATGGCAGACCAGCTTTAGATGAAGATGGCCACAGAACATTTGTTACTGAACAAGTAAAGCCAATCCAAACAGAAGCGCGTTACGGTTTTAACTTTGGCGGACCAATACTAGAGGATAAGCTTTTTTACTTTGTAAACTACAATGCATGGAAGAGCGAGTTAGATTTAGACTATGGTTTTGAAGGCTCTGGTGCTGCTAATGAGTATGATGTAACCAAAGAAAGCTTTGATCAGTTTTTATCTATATTAGATAACGTGTACGGTATGCAAGATTCTCTTGGTGGCGACCCTAAAGACACCAATGAGTCATTATTGGTTAAGTTAAGCTGGAACATCAACGATGACCATCGTTTAGACTTTACATACCAATGGCAAGACGATAAAGACGAGCGTAATTTTGGTACTGGTGGCAGTACCGTTTCACTTGCTTCAAATCGTTACACTTACGCGACTAAATTCAACAACTTTGCTACCAAGCTTTACTCAGATTGGAATGAAGACTTCTCTACTGAAATTGGTATTGCTTATAAAGATGTAACATCTGACAGCATCACTAATTCTAAAATTGGTAGTGTTAAAGTTGAAGAATATTTCCGTGGACCAGCTTATCAGTTTGGTACTGATGAATACCGTCATGCCAATAAAGCAGCGACTGAAAATTTAACACTAACTTTTGATGGCACATACTTATTAGACGAACACCAAATTAAGTTTGGTGCTAAGTATGAATCTTTAAATTTATATAATTTATTTGCAGCCAACTCTTTAGGCTCATGGGAGTTTGATAACTTTGCTGGTTTCGAAAACCGCGAAGTAGGTAATTACAAAGGTAAACATGACTTTACTTACAGTAATGCCTATACCAACAACTCAGCAGATACTGCTTACGATGCAACGCGCAGTCAGTTTGCTCTTTACGTAGAAGATACGTTTTATGCTACTGATGATTTAGAAGTAACTGCGGGTGTACGTTATGAGCGTTTGGCATCTGACGATAAACCAACATTGAATGAAAAGTTTTTAGAAACCTATGGTTTTACTAACCAAGAAAACCTTGATGGTGTAGATATTATTTTACCTCGTGTTGGTTTCAAATATTATGCAACAGAGGCTCTTACTATCAATGGTGGCGTAGGTCGTTTCCAAGGCGGTATTCCTAACGTTTGGTATAACAACTCATTCCAAAAAGACGGTCTTACTTTTGTTGACGCACCACAAAGCGTAATTGATGGTTACTATGCAAATAATAACGTCGATTTCACTCAAGTTCCAGACGAAATAAAAGGTTCATTAGTACAAGGTGCGGGTAGCACTAACTATATTGATCCTAACTTTAAATTACCTTCAAGCATCCGTGCGCAAGTTGGTTTTGATTATGAATTTGACTCAGAATTTTTAGGTAATGGCTTTAAATGGCAAGCAGAAATTGCCTACCATAAAAAAGAAAATGAGGCTGTATGGCATAACACAGCAATCAAACCTGTTGGAACAACCGCTGATGGCGATCGTATTATTTATGAAGGTATCTACGAAGGTGACTTAAAAGATAACTTTGATATAGCAATGACCAACTCAGCTGAAGATGGGCGCTCGGTAATCTTCTCTACTGCACTTGCTAAAGAGTGGGATAACGGCCTATATATATCTACCAGTTATGCACATCAAGATATTACAGAAGCTTCAGGTGGTTCATCATCACAAGCACAAAGTAATTATAAACATACAATAACACAAAGCCGTAATGTTGATTTAGCACAGCGTGGTGCTTACGAAGTGGAGCATAGCTTTAAGGTTAATGTGAGCTATAATACTGAGCTTTTTTCTGGCTACCAAACCAAGTTTAACATGTACTTTGAGCGTCGCTCTGGCCGCCCATTTAGCTATACAATGGGTCTTTATGAAAAAGATGATTTAGGCGATACACGTGACTTTTATTCAAACTCGGCTTACCTTGCATACATCCCAACGGGTGCTGATGATGCAAATGTAAACTGGGATGAATCTGGTTTGTCGTGGAGCGAACTTGAAACGCTACTTAACCGTGCTGGTATTTCTGAGCGTGGCCAAATTCTAAACCGTAATACAGGAACTCAACCTTGGGTTACTACTATGGATATTAGTGTTAAACAAGAGATCCCAGGTTTTGCTGAAGGCCATAAAGGTGAGGTTTACTTTATGATTGATAACTTTGCTAACTTACTTAATAGCGACTGGGGTGTTGAAAAGCGTTTAGGCTACTCTGATCAAGCTGTATATGACCTAGCTGGAATAGATGATGAAGGCCGATACATTATCAACAATCGTCATAACGGTGCTGATGTACGCAATTATAGCCAAATTTCTACGTCATCATCTGCATGGCAAGCTAAAATTGGTGTGAGCTATAAGTTTTAATACCTAATAAAACATTACGCTTTATATTAGTTAAACCCATTACAACTTTGTAATGGGTTTTTTCATTTAAACTCCCTTTTTCATCTATTTGTCATAAATAGTATTTACTCTCTTTTACAACACGAACATTTCATTATTAACATTAATAATCCGTAGCATTAATCTATAAACATAAAAAACATTACACTTGTAGCTTATTTGTAAACATAAACTAATGTATAATATGTATAGATTTAGTACTGCATGAATTTGATTCGTTTGTTTAGTGCAAATACTTTATAAATATAAAAAGTTTAATAAACTACATGGGAAAACAAAATGAAAACTCAACTTCGTAAAACAGCTCTATCACTCGCTATTGCAGCCTGTGTAGGCGTAAGTGGTGCTGCAATCGCCAACGAAACGTCATCGTCTGTTAAAGGTCAGATTACGGGTCCAAATGGTAATCCAGCTGTTGATACTCAAATTACAATTATTCATATACCATCAGGTTCAACAAAGACCGCAACAGTTAATGCACAAGGTAACTTCTCGACCAAGGGATTGCGTGTTGGTGGTCCTTATAAAATAATTGTTGATTCTGATACTTATCAAGATACTCAAGTTGAAGATATTTATTTAACGCTAGGACAAACTTACCCTGTAACCGTTGCTCTTCGCTCACAAGAAATGGAACAAATCATTGTAAGCGGCGCACCAATAAGCTCACAATCAGGTAGTACAGGTCCAGCTACATTTTTCACATTAGATGATTTAGAAAACAAACCTGCAATTAATCGTGATTTAAAAGATATTATTCGCGCCGATCCTCGTATTTATATCGACGAAACAAATGCCGGTGCAATTAATTGTGGTGGTGGTAACCCTCGCTTTAATAGCTTAACGGTTGATGGTGTTCGTATGAACGATAACTTTGGCCTTAACTCAAGTGGTTACCCTACCGAAAGAATGCCTTTTTCTTTTGATTCTATTGCACAAGTTGCCGTAGAACTAGCACCATTTGACGTACAATACGGTGGTTTTACCTCTTGTAATATCAATGCAGTGACTAAATCAGGTACCAACGAATTAACTGGTGGCTTCTTCTATGATTATACTAACGACTCAATGTCGGGCGATTCCATTAAAGGTAATAAACAGCAACTTGGTGATTACTCAGAAAAGCGTTATGGTTTTAACGTTGGATTGCCACTAATTGAAGATACACTATTTTTATTTACCTCTTATGAAAAACTTGAAGGCGCACAAATATTTGCATATACCCCATTTGCGAATGGTCGAATTAATCAAGCAACTGTGGATCGTATAACCCAAATAGCTAAAGATAACTATAATTACGATGCTGGCAATATGACGCCTAGCATGCCTGTTGAAGATGAAAAAATATTAGTTAAACTAGATTGGAACATCAACAACGATCATCGTGCTAGTTTTGTGTATAACTATAATGATGGCTTTAGTTTAGCGCAGTCAGATGCTGATGCAAATGAACTCGCATTATCAAGCCACTTTTATGAGCGTGGCGCTGAGCTACAATCTTATGTCACCTCACTTTACTCTGATTGGACAGATAACTTTTCAACAGAAATGCGTATAGGTTACTCAAAATTAGATAACCGCCAAGATTCTTTAGATGCTGCTTCAGGATTTGGTGAATTCCGTATTGATACAGGTGATATAGATGTTTATCTTGGCCCAGATGATTCACGTCAAGCAAATAAACTCAAGTATGATAATTTATCTCTTAAACTAGCCGGTACATACTACTTAGAAGATCATGAGCTTTCATTTGGTTACGAACGTGAAGAGCTAGATGTATTTAACTTATTCGTACAGCATAATGAAGGTGAGTATCGTTTTAACTCTATCGAAGACTTTGAAAATGGTGTAGCGCGTGTTTATTATGGTAATGCTTCAAGTCATAACCCTGATGATGCAGCGGGTGAATTTAAGTACGCACTTAACACTCTTTACGCACAAGACAAGTTTGAGTTAATCGATTACGATGTATCATTCATTGTAGGTCTACGTTACGACTGGTATACCAGCGATGACAAGCCAACTCATAACCAAAATTTTGAAGATCGTTATGGTTTTTCTAATAGCCAAAACTTAGACGGTATAGATTTGTTACAACCGCGTTTAGGCGTTAACTGGATTTATAACGATCAGTTAGAACTTCGTGGTGGTGTCGGCTTATACTCTGGTGGTAACCCTAACGTATGGGTATCTAACAGCTATTCTAATGATGGTGTGCGTAATATTCAGGTAAACCAAAAAAACCTACAAATTTTAGGCCCTAATGCTATTGCATTTAACGGTAATGGTCAGCCTGGTTACGATATCCCACAAGACTTATTTGATAATGTTGGTCAAGGCAGTGCTGATGCAAGCACCAATGTAACAGACCCTAATTTTGAAATCCCTTCTGAGTGGAAATTCTCGCTAGGTGGTACTTATATTACCGAGAGTGAGTATGTATTTAATGTTGATTATCTATATACCGACAAACAAGACTCCGCAATTATTAGCAACCTGGCAAATGTAAAAAGTTCAGTAGCACCTGATGGCCGCCCTGTTTACAGTGATGATTTACATCCTCGTGAGTCTGATCTAATGCTAACTAATGTTAAAGGTGACGACGCATATTCACATGTTTTATCCATAGCAATGAATAAATCTTTTGATAACGGCATTGATTTAGCGCTTTCTTATGCTTATACAGTAGCAAAAGATGTGCATCCAATGACAAGCTCTGTTGCATTTTCTAACTACCATAATATTGCAGTATCAGATACAGAAAACCCAGGGCTTGCTGCATCAAACTACGAAATTCCACATCGCTTTACTATGAGCTTATCTTATAACCATGAAATATTTGATGGTTATGACACTAAGTTCAATCTATTTGGTCAGGCATCGCAAACCAGTCCTTATTCTTATGCGTTTGACTCTCGCTCTGGTGGCTTAGGCTTTAATGACAGCAGTCGTCAATTACTATATGTACCTACCTTAGATGATAGTAAAGTTGTTTACGGCGCTAACTTTGATAAAGCAGCGTTTGATGAGTGGGTTAATAGTGAAGGTTTAGCTCGTGGTCAGATCCAAGAGCGTAATAGTATTGATGGTGATTGGTGGGTGACGCTTGATTTCAAAGTTGAGCAGGAGTTTATGGGCTTTACTGATGATCAAAAAGGCTCAGCTTACTTTGTAATTAAAAACATCGGTAATATGCTGAATGACGATTGGGGCGTGCTAGAAACAGGTAATTCATTTCAAAGTGCTGTTTCTGCAGATATTGTGAATGGACAGTATGTGTTTAACAGCTTTAATAACCCATCGGGTGCAAGCATTGATGTTAAACCATCTCTGTGGGAAATGCGTGTAGGCGTAAAATACACTTTCTAATTAAAATTAGGTAATAATTTTAATTAGTTTAGAGCCCATCTAATGATGGGCTTTTTTTATGGCTGTAACTGATGTTTTAATTTATCAAAAATGCTCATTATTTGCTGGCGCTCATCGTCACTGAGTGTATTTAGGAGCTGCGCTTCCCATGCAAGTGCCTCAGGGGTGATTTTTTTATACAGAGTCTCGCCTTCATCAGATAGCATTAAAAATGCAGCACGTTTATCTTGCTCATTCACTTTGCTGCAAATAAAACCTTTAGTTATCAATGCTTTTACCGCTCTTGATACCGTTGATTTATCCATATCAGCTTGCGTGCATAATTGTTTAGCTGTGCTTTGCCCATATTGCGCTAAGTTAGCGAGTATGCGCCACTGCGGAATATTTAAGCCAAATTCACGTTTATACACTTTGGCAAAATCGTTACTCACAAGCGTAGCTATATTGGTTAATTGATAAGGTAAAAACGTATCTAAATTGATCTTCATCGTTGTAGCACCACTCGTTGGGCCTGCGTTTTAATTCAACTGGAAATGACTGTTCATTATTATTTACAGTGAATTAACTTACGCAATTTGAAATTAGTCTCACTTGAGAGTATCTTAACTTAAATAATAACAAGATTAAACTACCCCACTCTCACAGGAGTTGCTAATGGCTACCGAATTAAAATACATGACTGGTTTTGGTAATGAGTTTGAAACCGAAGCTTTGCCTGGTGCATTGCCTATCGGACAATTTAGTCCGCAAAAAGTAAAGTACGATTTATATGCAGAGCAATTTAGTACAACCGCGTTTACTGCGCCGCGTGCACAAAACCGTCGTAGTTGGCTGTACCGTATTCGTCCCTCTGTTATTCAAGGCGATTATATCGCAATGGATAATGGCTTAATTCGCACTGCGCCTATTACCGAAGTAGTAACTCCACCAACTATGCTGCGCTGGAACCCTATCGATATCCCAGAGCAACCAACTGATTTTATTGATGGCTTAATTACTATGGCCGCTAATGGTAGTGCAAATGGCCAAACCGGTATTGGTATTCATGTTTATGTTGCTAATAAATCGATGGACGGACGTTATTTTTATAATGCCGATGGCGAAATGTTGTTTGTACCGCAGCAAGGTGAATTATTGCTCAAAACTGAGTGTGGTAATTTAACCATAAAAGCGGGCGAAATAGCGGTTATTCCCCGTGGTATAAAGTTTCAGGTACAACTATTAACAGCGACTGCGCGCGGTTATATTTGTGAAAACTATGGCCATCAGTATGAATTAGCTGAGCGTGGCCCGGTCGGCTCTAACGGTTTTGCCAACGATCGTGACTTTCAATACCCAGTTGCTGCTTTTGAAGATATAGAAGGTAAGTTTGAATTAGTGGCTAAATTTAACGGCAACATGTTTCGTTGTGATATCGGCCACTCGCCTCTAGATGTAGTTGCGTGGACCGGTAACAGTGCGCCGTATAAATATGACTTAGCACGTTTTAATGTAATGAATACAGTGAGCTTTGATCACCCAGATCCTTCTATTTTTACCGTACTTACATCGCCATCAGGTACTGAAGGCGTGGCTAATATTGATTTTGCTATTTTTCCTCCACGCTGGATGGTGGCCGAAAACACCTTTCGCCCTCCTTACTTTCATCGCAATATAATGAGTGAATTTATGGGCTTAATAGAAGGCGTTTACGATGCTAAAGAGCATGGCTTTGTTCCTGGGGGTATGAGTCTACACAATTGTATGTCGCCACATGGACCTGAAGCCGACGTGTTCGACAAAGCCTCTAATGCCCAGCTTGAGCCACAACGTTATGATAATACGCTGGCATTTATGTTTGAATCACGTTATATCATATCCCCAACTAAATACGCTCTTGAGGGCAAAGAGCGCCAAACTAACTACACTGATTGCTGGCGCACAATTAAAAAGCAATTTACTGGATCACAAGGATAATAAACCATGAAACTTTATAGTTATTTTCGCTCATCTGCCGCATACCGGGTGCGTATTGCGCTTAACTTAAAAAACATTGATCACGAATTGGTTGGTGTTAATTTACTAAAGTCTGAACAATTAGGTGCAGCCTACTTAGATAAAAATCCACAAGGTTTACTCCCAGCACTTGAAACAGCTGACGGTGTGCTTGGGCAATCTCTGGCTATTTTAGAGTATCTTGAAGAAAGCCATCCAAACACAACGCCATTATTATTTGGTAACGCGTGGCAAAAAGCACAAATCCGTAATTTAAGTTACGCCATAGCCTGCGACATTCATCCGTTAGATAATTTACGCGTACTCAAGTATTTAAGTAACGAACTAGGGGTAGACGATGAGGCTAAAAACACTTGGTATCGCCACTGGGTAGAAGTAGGGTTTGAAAAAGTAGAGCATCTACTTGATCGTAATAACGCTTTTTGTGTGGGTGAGCAACCAAGCCTTGCCGATGTGTGCTTAGTACCGCAGGTATTTAATGCTATTCGTTTTAATGTAAATATGGCCGCATATCCTAAAATAGCAGCCATTTATGAGCGTTGTAATAAGCTCGATGCATTTATTGATGCCGCACCACAAAATCAACCTGATGCAACCTAGTCTAAATAATTAGCCTAGGTAATTAACCCAGAAAATTAGCCTTGTAAGGCACTGTGCACCACAGTTACATGGTCAATTAATTCTAAGCCCAGATCAGTTAAATAACCGCCATCTGGGCTATCTATAATTCCTTTATCAAATAAACGTTGTGCGGCGCTTAACAAGCTAGGCTCTGCGTCTGAATGAAGTTTAATTCCCTGCATTTTACTTTCACGCGGAAATTTAGCTAATAGTGTAAATTCATCGATCATTGTTTGGTTAAATTGCATATATTTTCACCTATTTATTGTTCTGTGTTTTACTAAATATAAATATACCCAAGTCAAGAAAGCGCCTTTTCTATAAGCAGCAGTCTAATGTTAAGGTGCTATAAAATACCCAATTACGCATTTTTATGGTGTTTGTGTATACCTTACCCTAGCATGTTTTTTAGCTTAGTGTATTATTTTTAAACCTGCGACAATTTGAGACTAAAATGCGCCATTTATTAATCTTATGTTTTTATATTAGCTGCTTAAGCTATTCGCTACTCAGCCATGCTAATACAATAAACCCACTCTGTTATCGATGCTAATCAGTTTGTAAATACCGACACAAGTTGTTGGTACGACAATAAACGCTACAGCGAAGGAGCGTTAATACAAATACACTCATTTACGCTTATTTGCGGAGCTAAATTTGTACAACATAACAACAGTCAACTAATTTGGCTTAAACTCGACAAACAAGGCAATGCTATTTACCCTACTAAGCCCGCTACAATTACAGTGAATTAGCCTCTACGAGTGAATTAAGTTACACTATGCGCAGTTTAAATAAGTAGTGTAGCTATGGATAATCAACCTAAAAACCCTTTACATGGGGTAACGTTAGAACAAATACTTGTTGAGTTAGAGCAACGACTTGGCTGGAGAACTTTGGGTGAACAGGTTAAAATTAAATGCTTTACTGATGCACCAAGCATTAAATCGAGCTTAAAATTTTTGCGTAAAACCCCATGGGCACGAGATAAAGTAGAAGCACTTTATATTCATACCATAAATAACAAGCCAATTCGTAGACCCAAAAGTGCACCAAGGCCCACTTCCGATAGAGCACCTGATACATCGGGCTTTGTTTGGCCTTCGATCAAAAAATAAATAATAAAACGGCGTGTAATAACGCCGTTTTATAGCCGTGTATTATTTATCTAGCTGTTCTTTGCAAATAACGTTTAATGATCCAGGTGAAATTGTAATAACTAATTTGTTAGAAGTTTTCACCTCTCCATCTACTACGTATTTAATCTCTTGCTCTGCACTTACTTCCACTCTTTTAGCATTTGTATGATGCGAATTAATAGCTAAATGTGTTTGTGTAATGCTGCTAAACATAAGCTCGGCAATACTCAGTACTGTAGTGCCATTTTCTTTATTGGGTATTAACCAATTCACATCAAGAAGCCCGTCACTATGATCGGGCTGCCCGCCACCTTGAGCTAGCAAAGTAGTAAAGGGTGCGGCATTAGCAACAATAAAACTATTGGTACTTACTTGCGTTGGTTCGTTATCATCAAGCTTTATTGTTAATACTTGTGCTTTTTGTTCACCAAAAGCTTGTAAAAAACCATTTAAATAGGCCAGTTGCCCAGATTTGTTTTTAGCTTCACGGTCGGCTTTTTCAATCATGGAGTGTTCAAAGCCAATTCCTGCCAGTAGTAACATTAGCTCGTCGTTACAATAAGCTGTGTCGATTAAACTTGTTTGCCCATCAATAATTAAATCACAGGCTTGTTCAACAGGAATAAATTTTGATTTTATGCCCATTAACACATGCGCTAATGCGTTAGCCGTGCCTAGCGGAATAATACCCAACCTGCATTTAGTGTGCACTAATACACTGGCCACTTCTGTCACTGTGCCGTCACCACCACAAGCAATAATAATATCTGGCTGCTCTTTTATTGCCTGTTTAGCAAGCGCTACGCCGTTAACTTCTTTTGAGGTTGTTAATACGGTTAAGTCGTAATAAGCCGATAAACTAGCAATAATTAGGTGTTGTTTGTCTTGCCACATTTTTGTGCCCGACACTGGATTTGCAATCAAAAATGCTTTGTTTTTAATTACTAACTCACCTTTTTTATGGCGCTTAGCTAAGTGATGTAATTGGCGTTTATTAAGATTAGCTGTCTCGCGAGTTTCTTTTATTTGTGCCAGTATTTGATGCACATCGGCATCTTTATTTTGGCTAAGCAAGTAGGCCGCCATTACAAACACAGAGCGCCCGCGCCCTAAAGCACAATGCACCACCACACGGCGATCTTTTTGTACATGATGATGGATCCAATTAATTGCTTGGTTTAACTGCGAATGCGTAGGAACGCTATGATCGAGTACCGGAATGTTTAAATAATTAATGTTTTCTTGCGTAGAGCTCCACTCTAAACCGTCAAACTCGCACGTTACATCAAGTATTGCGGTAATACCGTTTTCTTTTAGCGTATCTATGTCAGAGGGAAATAATCGACATGCCAAAAACAAATGTTCATTAATCTTTTGAATAGGCGGCACTTTATCGTGCTTACGAGCCCACGCATTGTATAATTGTGCGCCAAATAAAAAAGGAATAAACGCCCAGCGAATATAAAAAGGGATAACGCCGTTTTCTCGTTTTCTAAACACTTTTGCTATATCGAATATATAAGCGCCCCCCACTAAAAGTAGTGACAATGCACTCCAATAAAATACAATCGAAAAGTAAATTGAGTTAACTTCCCAGCCAATAAATATGAGTATAAATGCCAATAGTAAGTAACTAATTGCAGCCCACATATGTTCTCCTTTTATAATATATGCTCGTTGTTGTTATATTTATTAATCATGCCTTGATATTGTAAGAGCAAATTTCACGCCAGCATTCACTTATTCCTCGTTAGTTATATTATTGATAATTAACATTTTAACTTTTATTTATTAAGCCTTTTTTTAGCCCACTTATAAACCGTAGCTATTTTTACACTATAGTAGGTCAATTGTTCACACTGGTATAAAGTAACAGCAATACTCTTTGTTTACTTGTATTGAGCTGTATTACAGCTAATCTATAAGCACATCTAAGCATGTTTTTGCATCCACAAACAACTCTCACACGTTTATTTAACTAATAATAAAAATATTAAGGTAATCATGGAAAACGACGATTTACTCCCCCTTTTGTGTTCAACCGCTCAAGGCGATAAACACGCATTCGCTAATCTTTATCAGCAAACCAGCGGAAAATTATTTGCTATAACTTTAAATATGTTAACAAACAGAGCGCATGCGGAAGAAGTATTGCAAGAAGCTTTTATTAAAATTTGGCATAACGCATCTGAGTATAATTCATCTAAGGGAACGGTTATTAGCTGGATGATCAGCATTGTTAGATACCGAAGCCTTGATGCGCTGCGCTACAACAAAGTGCGCAAGGAGCAATCACTAGGCGACGACGATATAAACGAGCACGATATTGAGGTAAGTTATGCCGAAAACACCAAACTCGTAAGCTGTATAGAGCAATTAGAGCCACAGCAAAAACAAGCGATTCACTTGGCCTATTACAAAGGCTTAAGCCACAGTGAATTAGTTGAACATATCGACACGCCTTTAGGTACGGTAAAAAGTTGGATCCGCCGTGGACTAGTTCAGCTACAAAGGTGTTTAACCCTATGAATTATAATAAACCCGAGGTATTAAATGCACTTGCAGGGCAATATGTACTTGGTACGCTATCAAGCTCAACCCGTAAGCGTTTTCAGCGATTACTCCTCAACTCCAGCAAAGCACGTGAGGCCACAACAATGTGGGAGCAAAATTTAAATAATTTAGCCAGCGCTATTACGCCACTAGCACCAAGTGACGACTTATGGCCAAAAATATTACAACAAATTGAAAACCAGCCCCAACCAACGAAAACAATAATTCGTACACAACCTTCAATTTGGCGCACTTGGTCGCTTGTTGCTACAGCAGCTTCAATTGTATTAGCCTTTTTAGTAATGCAACCGGCCACTAATGTTAGCAATATTCAGCAAATTGCATTAGTGCAAAATAAAGCGCAGCAACCGTTATGGTTTATTGATGTTAATGAGCAGGCTTTATCAATTAAGGCAAGTAGTCAGCTTGTGGCTAAAACAGATAAAGACTATGAGCTGTGGATGATACTAAAAGACCAAGACGCACCAATATCGCTGGGCTTACTCCCTAAAACAGGTAGCAAAACGCTAGCTAAAAACAGCCTTTTTAAAGCCAGTAATGTTGCTCTATTGGCTGTAAGTTTAGAACCTATTGGCGGCTCGCCAAACGGCGAGCCAAGCGAAGTACTCTATACTACTGAATTAGTACTTTTATAAATTACTAAAAACAGCTCTTTTATCTTTTCTCAGTAATAAGGTATTAGAGCTAAAAATAGCAATGATTAACAAATAAAGCACATTAATTAAAAATAAATTAACTTCCCTGCGTCCAATTTAAACCCTGCCTCGTATTACTAATGACTTCAATCAAAAACTAAAGGACAAAGTCATGAAAGCTTTTACTCCATCAATACTCGCAGTTGTTATATGTGCTACTTTTGTAAGTGCACCAAGTGAAGCATCAAGCCACAGAGAAGCGCCTAATATTAGTCGCTTTCCAACATTAGACTCTACCGACTTTTATGTTTTTAATAGTTATGAGCAAGGTCGTGGTGACTTTGTTACCTTGATTGCTAATTACATTCCATTGCAAGATGCCTACGGTGGTCCTAATTACTTTGCCATGGATCCTGATGCTACTTACAGCATTCACATTGATAACGATGGTGACGCTGTTGAAGATATTACTTTTGCGTTTAACTTTAAAAGTATGTTGCCTAATAATAATCAAGGTGTGCAATTAACCGTAGGCCCTGAGGGCAATCAGCGTACTGTATCTGTACCACTAAAAAATGTCGGCGGTATTACGGCAGGTAATGATAGTGCTGCTAACTTTAGTGAATCTTACACCGTAAGAATGATCAGCGGCCCGCAAAAAACAGGCACTAGCGTACAGCTTAGTAACACTACTACTAGCTCAACTACTTTTAATAAACCGCTTGATTATGTAGGTAATAAAACCTTTACCTCAAAGCAAGATTACCAAATGTATGCCGACCAATTTATGTATCAAGTCGCTATTGCGAACTGTGATGGCATGGCTAAAGTGTTCGTTGGTCAACGTAAAGACCCTTTTGTAGTTAACCTAGGCAAAACCTTTGATTTAGTAAACTACGTACCCGTTGAAGGCGACAGTGCTGCGGGTGCTGGTGATGGCTCGGGCTTTCCTGGTGGCATAATACAATCGGCAGATAACGATGATTTAGCTGATAAAAACATTACCTCTATAGCAATTGAAGTACCTAAAAGCTGTGTGGTTGGCTCAGGTAATGGCGTAATTGGTTCGTGGACAACAGCAAGCTTACCGCAAGCGCGTATTTTAAATCCTAATGCTAAGTTTGCAAATAACGCAGTTAACGGCGGCGCATTAACGCAAGTTTCGCGTTTAGGTAACCCACTGGTTAATGAACTAGTAATTGGTATTAAAGATAAAGACACCTTCTCTACTGCGCATCCTAAAGATGATGGCCAATTTTTAGATTATGTGTCGCATCCTTCACTGCCTGAACTATTAAATATTTTATTTAAAGATGCGGTTAATACCACCCTAGGGACAAATTTTGCAACGCTTGCACCTACAAACTTTCCACGTAATGACCTTATAACCGCATTTTTAACTGGTTTTGCCGGTGTTAACCAGCAAACAACAGTAACGCCATCAGAAATGCTGCGTTTAAACACTAAAATTGCAGCAACAGCACAAGCTGAACAATCAACATTTGGGGTAGCAGGTAATGATTTAGCCGGATTTCCAAATGGCCGTCGCCCAGGTGATGACGTTGTTGATATAGCACTAAGAGTTGTTATGGGTCGTTTATGTCATCCTATCCCGGTAGCAGGCGTAGACACTGATTTAGGGCTTTGTAAACCAGAGGATGCTGAAGTAGGTACTGTGCAATTTACCGATGGTGCACCTGTAAATGCCACTATGATGGATGCAAGCTTTCCCTACCTTACTACCCCACTTGCGGGTTCTAAATAAGGAGTAAAACAATGCGTAATTTAAAATATACACAGGCATATTTGCTTATAAGTGTTTTAGCAATGAGCGGCTGTGGTAGCGATAATGACAACGAGCCAACAGTGGCTGTTAATGTTGCTCCCACAGCAAGCGATGCCATGGTTACCACGCAAACTGAGGTGGCTATTAACGACATGCTTGACGCAGCAGATGCCGATGGCGACACACTTGCCTATAGCATAACAACACAGCCCACACTCGGCAGCGTAGTTGTAAATACCGATGGCACATACACCTACACGCCCAATAAAGAACAAACAGGGTCAGATAGCTTTATGTTTGGTGTGTCTGATGGGGTTAACAACCAAGTAACAGCAACGATAAGTATTACTATTGAAGCGTTGCAAGTCGACTTTGCTCAGTTTGCAACCGATGCATTTAATCAACCTGCTAACGCTGAGCCACTGTCTATTAACGGCCGGGTATTTACCAACACCGAAACAGATGTCGGTGGCCTCCACCCTGCAACAGGTAATTAATCAGTAAGTCATAATCAAAGCTGACAGGCCACGGATGGCTTTTTCAAAAGGACTATAAAATGCAATTACCTTACACTAAATTAATTTTGCTACTTATGGGTATGTTATTTTCAAGCAATGTATTTGCCAGCGCTTTTACCCCCGCCGATAATGCAATTATTGCCCCTAGCAACTCAAATATAGTAGCTCAACTGTCTGTTGCTGAAATAAACGAACTAGTTATAAATAGCCAATATGCTGGGCAAACTGAACGTTTGCAAGGTGTGTTAAAAACACATTTAGCAACTTTGTATAACCAAAACCCCACTCCACTAATTGGTTATTTATATGCACGAGTACTACAAAAAGAGCACCGATTTGATGCTGCAATTAAAATTGCCACTGAAGTATTAGTTGCTGAGCCAAATCACAGTAATAGTCATTTATTACTGGCTAATATTTACATGACCAAAGGTGAATTTACTGCTGCCAAAGGGCATTGTACGGCATTAATTGGGCAAGTAAGCCTTATTACCGTAAGTACTTGCGTGTTAGATGTACAAAGCCAGCAAGAGCAACTAATACAAAGTTATAATGCATTAAAAAAGATTACCCATAATAAAAATATTAGCTTAGCCACTGCCCATGTACTAAGTGAAATGAGCTATCGATTAAATAATTACCAAACTGCGCTGAGCTACATTAGCCATGTCGATTTACAGTCTGCGCCGGTGAGCCTTATTGTACTGTGGGCCGATACTCAATTAGCACTTAATAACACGCAGCAAGTGCTCAATACTTTAGCTGGTTTGCTAACAGATAACAGTAATTTAGAAGATGCTATTCTACTCAGGTTGGCTATTGCTGAAAAAAATACTAATGCGGTTAGTACAAAGTGGCAAACAATGATGAAAAGCCGTGTGGCGCTGCGCGAACTGCGTCAAGATACCTTTCATGCCAGTGATCTAGCCCACTATTATATTGCAGTAGCGCCAAATAGTGATAAAGCTCTGTACTGGGCCAATATAAATTGGCAACAAGCTAAAATGAGCACCGATAAGCAATTATTAATACAAGCCAAAGCCATGCAGCGAGCAACACTATGAAAACATTTTGTGTATTTATTCTCCCTTTAGCAACGAGTTTAGTGGCCACTAATAGCTTTGCTCATCAGTTAAGTACCGGCTATATAACTTTAAATAATACCGCTGCTAGCCAAAATCAATATAGTGGTCAGTGGCAAGTAAATATAACCGATTTAGAGCAAGTCGTGGCGCTCGATATTAATAACGATAAACAAATAACCTGGGCTGAAATAAAAGCCAAACGCAGCTCTATTAATAGTTTTGTGTATGCTAATTTACAGCTAATTCAGCAACAACAGGCATGCACGCTCTCTACCCAAGGGGCGTATCAATTAGATAGTCACTTTAATCAACCCTATTTAGTAATACCGCTGCTGTTTAGCTGCGCTGATCAAACTGAAACTAGCTTACATTACAGCGCCTTTTTTAATACCGATGGTAACCACAAAGCCATTGTAAATATTAATAATTTATCGCGAGTGTTTAGCGCAGCTAACGCAAAACAAACATTTAATTTTAGCCAATCAAGCTACTTAAGCACCTTTAATCAATATGTATATCAAGGAATATTGCATATTTGGATTGGTATTGATCATATTTTATTTTTAATCGCCTTATTACTTACCTGCGTACTTACCCGCACCGAAAAACAATGGCAAGGTATTAGCTCAAAAAAACAAATTATTAAACACACCGCGTGGATAGTTACCGCCTTTACCCTAGCCCATTCAATTACGCTTACTGCAACCGCTATGAATTTAGTATCGCCAAATAGCCGCTGGGTAGAGCTAGGTATTGCCCTATCAGTACTTTTTGCTGCACTTAATAATGTATGGCCACTGGTATTACGTTTAGGTTGGGTAACATTTGCCTTTGGTTTATTGCACGGCATGGGGTTTGCCAGTGTATTGGGTGAGTTGGGGTTGTCGAGCGATTATCAGCTATTGAGTATTGTAGCATTTAACTTAGGGGTAGAAATTGGTCAGCTCAGTATTTTACTCATAGCATTGCCGGTGTTAATCAGCATAAGAGGCTATCAGTGGTATAAAAAATGGTTAATGCCGGTGGGTTCATTTGCTATAGCACTGATTGCATTACAATGGTCAGTCGAGCGGTTTTAACCTGTAACCGCCCTAATACCAATTTTGAGTACTTTTTATAGTACTTTTTACAGTACTTTTTACAGTACTTCGTCATGCACTTCAAAAGGCATGAGTAGCGTTTTCATCGCTGGGCGAAGTGCTATTAATACTGTTTCTTCGGTGAGTTCTGGGTAGAGCATTTTTCGAAGAAATAAGCCCGCCATCATCGAAAAAATAACATTAATACGGCTATCGAGTTCTTGCTCTGAGTGTGATTTTAACAAGCTTCTATCGCTAATTAATAACTGTCTCATTCTATCGCGCGCTTGGGTATCAGCCTCGTGTAGTAACGTAGCCACTTTATTGTTTCTGGCCGCTTCTGCCATCATGTCTAAATCGATTACACACGCCCCGGTATCCATATGCCTTTGCACTCCTTTGTGCAAACTGCCTAAAAGTATTGTGAGGATATCGCCAGGCTGCTCTTCAAATTCTTGAAATATAGAAAACATTTCTTGCATATCTTGCTCAATAATACTCTCTATTATTGCTTCTTTACTTTCAAAGTAGTTATAGATATGGCCGGCACTCATACCCGCAGTTCTTGCAATTTCAGCCATGCCTGCCCCATGATAGCCTTTGCGACGAAAGCAGTCTGCTGCAGCATCTAGTACTTGTGTGCGCCGTGCTTCGACTAATGCAGGATCTGCATGTCTTTTACTTTTATGGGTCACTTACAACTCCACTATTTAACCTGTCTATTATAAAAACCAATTGCATCTAAATATTTAGTTACAGCAAATAAAGCGCTGTTAAATTAGAAGTATTATAAATTTAACATTCTAGTGATGGCCTATAGCAAAAGCTATAGACCATATAGACTACTTAATCTTGCACCGCTGGTGAGGTAACTTGCCAACCGCCGCCAACTGCTTTGTATAAGTTAATTTTACTGGCAAGTAATGCTTGCTTACCCGTAATTAACTGCTGTTGGGCACTGTACCAAGTTCTTTGCGAATCAAGAACTTGCAAGTAACTGTCGGCACCTTTGTCGTAACGCGCTTGCGAAATATCAAAGGTTGCTTGACGGCTTTGCACTAACTGCTCAAGTGCGCTTAGCTGGGCGTTATAACCTTCTCTATCTGCAAGTACGTCAGCAACTTCACGAAACGCTTGCTGAATTTTTTGCTGATAGGTGGTAAGCGCTATTTGTTGCGCCGCTTTAGCAACATCTAAATTAGCTTGGTTACGGCCCATATTAAAAATAGGCAAATTAATAGTAGGTACAAAACTCCACGTACCCGAGCCACCATCAAATAAACCACTTAAGTCGCTTGATGCAGTACCCGCATTAGCGGTTAAACTAATACTTGGGTAAAACGCAGCACGCGCAATACCAATATTTGCATTAGCCGCTAACAACTGATGCTCAGCCGCTTTAATATCAGGGCGTTGCGTGAGTAAATCAGACGGTAAACCAACTGGTACTTCTGGTAAGTCGAGTAAATGATTAAGTGACGCATTTGGCAGAAAATCACTGGCAACGCTATTACCTACTAGTAAATCAAGCGCATTTTTATCGCGTTTTAATAAACGCTTATACTTTGCTATATCAACTTTAGCTGTAGCAACCGTACTTTTAAGTTGCTCTAGGGTAATTGCTGATGCAGCACCTAAATCAAAACTTTGTTGAGTAAGTGATAACGACGACTGTTGCGACGTTAGGGTTTCCTCGGCCAGTGCTAATAACTGCTGGTCGGTTGCATAGTTAAGCCAGGCATTAGCAAGCTCAGCAATAAGCGACACTTGCATACTGTATTGGCTCAGCTGCGTAGAGTATAAGGTTTGCAGTGCTTGCGCTGACTGATTGCGCACCTTGCCCCATATATCAAGCTCATACGAGGTAATACCTACGGTAGCACTGTACTGCGAATTAATACGCGGCTCACCAGTACTCGATAAATCACCCGGCAAGCGCTGACGCGATCCAGAGCCATTTATATCAAGCGATGGAAATAATGCCGAGTCTTCTATTTGATATAAGCCACGCACGCGCTGCACATTTAATGCAGCAATTTGTAAGTCTTTATTATGCTCAAGGCTCTGTGCAATTAACGCTTGCAGTTTTTCATCATTAAAAAACTGCTGCCAATTTAGCTGCGTAGCTTGCGCTTGCTCTGCACCCGATGCATACGCATCAGGCACAGGTAAAGCTATTTCTTGTTGCTCTGGGGCAAGTTGGCACCCCGTTAATACAGCTAAAGTAAGTGCGTTTAAACCTAATGTTTTTAAGTTCATTATTCGCTCTCCTTCGTTGCTACTGCCGATTTACTTGAGAATGTTTTACGTACTAAAACAAAAAACAAAGGCACAAATAACACCACTAAGGTAGAGGCAGCTAATGTACCACCAATAATAGAGATACCCAGCGCATTTTGTGCACCCGACCCTGCGCTCGACGCAATAGCCAAAGGTACAACACCACAAATAAAGGCCAGCGAGGTCATTAATACTGGGCGTAAACGCAGTTTAACAGCAGCTATTGCAGCATCCACTAAGCTCAGGCCTTCTTCCATTTTATGAATAGCAAATTCAACTATTAATATCGCGTTTTTAGAAGCCAAACCTATGGTGGTTAACAAGCCTACTTGTAAGTAAATATCGTTTGATAAGTTACCAATTAATGCCGCCATAATCGCACCAAATATACCCAGTGGCACAATAATCATTACAGCAAATGGTACTGACCAACTTTCGTATAACGCAGCTAAACATAAAAATACAAACAACAGCGACAAGCCATACAGTAAAGGCGCTTGCCCACCACTTGAGCGTTCTTGATAAGATATACCCGACCACTCAGAGGCAATACCGTTTGGCAATTGCTTAACTAAACGCTCCATTTCATCCATAGCCTGCCCTGTACTATAGCCAGGTGCTGCACTACCTTGAATTTCCATCGCAGAAAAACCATTGTAGCGCTCTAAGCGTGGTGAGCCGTAAGACCAGTGCGAACTAGCAAATGCTGCAAACGGCACCATATCGCCATTATTATTACGCACGTACCACTTATTTAAGTCCTCTGGCACCATGCGCGAATCAGCTTCGCCTTGCATGTATACTTTTTTCACGCGGCCGCGGTCAATAAAGTCATTAACATAGCGGCTACCCCATGCGGTAGACAAAGTACTATTTATATCGGTTTGAGTAACGCCCAATGCTTCCGCTTTTGCAAGGTCAATATCAAGTTGCAGCTCTGGCATGTCTTCTTGGCCATTTGGACGCACACCCGCTAAAACAGGGCTTTTACTTGCCATACCCAATAGCATATTACGTGCATTTAATAGCTCGTCATGGCCTAAGCCTACGCGGTCTTGTAAAAACATATTAAAGCCATTAGCTGTACCAAGCTCTACAATTGCCGGTGGTGGGAAAGCAAATACAAACGCTTCTTTTATGGTTGAAAAATACCCCATCCCTTTACCTGCTACTGCATTTACCGATAAGTCGTCACGCTGGCGCTCATCCCAATGCTTTAAGCTCACAAAACCAATTGCTGAGTTTTGCCCAGAACCGGCAAAACTAAAGCCTGTTACCGTAAAGATAGAACTTACCGCTTCGGCTTGATCATTCAAATAATGGTTTTCTACTTTTTCCACTACACCTAACGTTTGCTCAATGGTAGAGCCTGCAGGCAACATTACTTGGTTAAATAATATACCTTGGTCTTCGTCTGGTAAAAAAGCAGTTGGTAAGCTTGAAAACACGTATACCATACCACCCACAAGCACACCATAAATAAGTAAGTAGCGCTTTGATTGGCTGATCATACGCCCAACAATACCTTGTGCACCGCGGTTTGTTTTATCAAAGCCACGGTTAAAGCCAGAGAAAAAACGTCCAATAAATGATGTTTTATCGTGTACATGGCTTGGCTTAAGTAAGGTTGCACATAATGCAGGCGTTAAAATAAGCGCCACTAATACCGACAAGCCCATTGCCGACACAATAGTAATAGAGAACTGACGGTAAATAACACCGGTAGAGCCACTAAAAAACGCCATCGGAATAAATACTGCCGACAGCACCATAGCAATACCTACCAATGCGCCTTTAATTTCGTCCATTGATTTACGTGTTGCATCTAATGCCGAGAGTTTTTCTTCAGTCATTAAACGCTCTACGTTTTCTACTACAACAATCGCATCATCAACCAACAGGCCAATGGCAAGTACCATAGCAAACATAGTTAACGTATTGATTGAATAACCAAAGGTATACAAAATTGCAAACGTACCCAGTAGTACAACAGGTACTGCAATAGTAGGAATTAACGTTGCACGAAAGTTTTGTAAAAACAAATACATTACAACAAACACAAGTATCACAGCTTCAATTAACGTGTGTACTACTTTTTCTATCGACAAAGATACAAATGGTGTGGTGTCGTAAGGAATAACAACATCTAAACCTTCAGGAAAAAACGGTTTTAAGTCCTCTAATGCTTTTTTAACGCCCTCTGCGGTATCTAGTGCGTTAGCACCACTGGCAAGCTTTATACCAATACCCGCAGCCGGATCACCATTAAAACGTGCAACTACACCATAATTTTCACCGCCCAGTTCTACTCTAGCTACATCTTTTAGACGCACTACTGAGCCATCACTATTGGTTTTAACTAAAATGTTTTCAAACTGATCAGGTGTTTGCAAACGGCTTTGTGCCGTTATTGTCGCATTTAACTGCTGCCCTGCAATCGCAGGCATACCACCGAGTTGGCCGGCAGAAACCTGCGCATTTTGTGCAGTAATTGCCGCGCCAATATCGTTTGGCGTTAACTTAAAGTTTTGTAATTTTGCTGGATCTAACCAAATACGCATAGCGTACTGCGAGCCAAATAACTGCGCTTCACCTACACCATCAACACGAGAAACAATATCTTGCACGTTTGAGGCTACATAATCACCAATATCAATATTAGTCATGCTGCCATCTTTAGACACAAAACCTAATACTAATAAAAAGTTACGCGCCGCTTTGGCTACTACAACACCTTGGCGTTGTACTTCCTCTGGTAACAACGGCGTTGCGGTTGCTAATTTGTTTTGTACTTGAACCTGAGCAATATCAGGGTCTGTATCAGCATTAAACGTTAATGTAAGCGTTGCTGAGCCACTCGACTCTGACGTTGACGACATATATAACAAGCCGTCTAGCCCTTTCATTTTTTGCTCAATAACTTGCGTTACAGAGTCTTCTAAGGTTTGCGCTGATGCACCTGGGTAATTTGCAGTAATACTAATCGCAGGCGGTGCAATAGAAGGATACTGTGCAATAGGTAAACTTTTAACTGCTAAAATACCCGCTAACATAACAATAATAGCGAGTACCCAAGCAAATATCGGTTTATCGATAAAATATCGTGACATTTAAACTCTCCGTTATTGCGCTTGAGTGGCTAAAGGTGTTGCTTCAGTGACAATCACTGGCGCGCCAGGACGAATTTTTTGTAAGCCTTCAACAATTAACTTATCACCAGCAGATAAACCTTTAGTCACTAACCAGTTCGAACCTATTGTTCTATCAACCTCTAGTACTCGGCTCTCTACTGTATTATTTTCACTTACCACCATAGCCGTTGGCTGGCCTTTGGTATTACGCGTTACACCACGCTGCGGAACCAAAACAGCATTTTCTTGAACCCCTTCAACAATAGATGCACGGGCATACATACCCGGTAAAAGTAGTTTCTCAGGGTTAGAAAATTTAGCTCGCAATGTTACCGAACCCGTACTTGGATTAACCGTTACTTCTGAAAACTGTAAGGTGCCCTTATGCGGATAAACCGAACCGTCTTCCATATAAAGCTCAACCTCGGTTTGAATATCTGCATCAACACTTAACGAGCCCGACGACAACGCTTTTTTAAGCTTGGTTAACTCATTACTCGATTGTGTTAAATCAACATAAATTGGATCAAGCTGCGTTACTGTTGCCAATGCCATTGCTTGATTAGCACTTACCAAAGCACCAACAGTCACACTCGATTTACTAATTTGACCACCAATAGGCGATGCTACATGGCTGTAATCTAAATTAATTTGTGCAGCCTGTAATTGCGCTTTCGCAGTAAGTAACTCAGCCTTTGCCTGTTTAGCAGTTGCATCTGCTTCGTCAAAGTCTTGCTGACTTACAGCTTTAATTGCCAACAACTCTTTATAACGCGCAGCTTTTGATTTACTGCTGGCAATACTCGCCTCAGCGCGGGCTACAGCTGCTTCACTTGCTGCAAGCTCAGCTTCAAAAATGGCTGGATTTATTTGATATAGCGCTTGGCCTTTTTCTACTTGCGTACCTTCTGTAAACAAACGAGATTGCACAATACCGCTAACTTGAGGACGAATTTCTGCTATTTGATATGCACTTACACGCCCTGGTAATTCTTGTTTAAGTGTAAGTGTTTGGCTTTTTATCGTAACTACACCTACTGGAGTGCCTTGAGAAGCAGTAGCTTTAGGTTGCTCAGCAGCCTGATCACAACCAGTTAAAACGACAGAACCAACGAGGGCCGAAAATACCAATAGCGCGATGCGGGAACGCTGCATATTAAATTACCTTTTAACTTGAATTTAAACTTTAGAATGAACGTTCATTCTAAATTATTTGCATGCACTTTCCAATGCTAATTAAGAATTATTTTTAACTAGATTTAATGCTGTAAACATATGTAAATTTGGTTGACTAAAGCGACTATTTGCTAACAGTCAAAACTCCCCTAGGGCATTGGGTAAAGCCCAAATAGGGCTGAATTCAGCGTGGTTGTGCTTTGAATGGTGATTGGTATAGACATTTAGTTGAGCTGCATAGAACGATAAACGGTCAGTCAAGAATTGTGATGTATGAAGTCAAGATTTGACCCCTTCGATTCTCTTTCAAGCCATTCGATAACATAAAATGCTGATAATAATAATTGGTAAGATATTTTACTGTGTCGGATGGCGCTTCGCTTATCCGACCTACATTCGGTGCTTTTTAGGTAATCGATAATACATAACGCTAATGTTAATTGAGGCTGCCTTTTTTCGTTGGGCTTCGCTGCGCTCAAACCAACCTAAGTAAAAACACCTTAAAATAATAAAATAAGGTGTTTTTACTTTGTGATTTTGACTGTTTACTTGCTACTTTTTACTTGCTAATAGCGAGCTAACTTAGTTTGTACTTAGCTTTGCGGTGGCTCTGGCGTGGGTACTATTTTTGATACCAGTAACTGCTCAACCCGAATGCCTTCAACATCGACCACTTCAAATTTAAAGCCGGCGTATTGAATATATTCTGCACGTTTTGGAATGCGTTTCATGGTATAAATTAAATATCCGGCCACGGTTTCGTAATGACTTTGATGAGGAAACTCATCAATATCAAGTACTTTAGCCAGCTCAACTATGGGGGTTAAACCATCAACTAACCAGGAGTTTTGGTCGCGCTCAACTATTAACTCATCATCGCTGTGAGTAATTAAGTCGCCCATAAAGCCTTTCATTAAATCTTTTACTGTTACTATGCCTACTACTAATGCGTATTCGTTAACTACCACAGCAAAAGGCTGTACGGCTGTTTTAAACGCATTTAATGCCTCTGATAAACTGAGGGTTTCGGGCAGATAAAAAATATCTTTTTCGAGCATTTCGCTATTAATATTCGCTGCATCGCCTTTAAGTACTTGGCGTAAAATATCTTTTGATTCTACAGAGCCGATTAATTTATCTAAATTATCGTTACACACTAAAAAGTGATTATGTGGATGCTCTATTATTTTGTTAGCAATATCATGGCTCGACTCATTAATATCAAAATAAACTATTTGGTCGCGCGGCGACATCACACTCGATATAAAGCGCGCTTCTAGGTCAAATACGTTACCGATTAAATCGTATTCTTGTTGCTGTAGGCTACCGTATTCTGCACCTGCATCCATCATGGCAACAATGTCTTCTGTGGTTACAATATCTTCGCGCTCGCTTGGTACTTTAAAAATACGCAAAATAATATTTGTTAAACCATTAAAAAATAATACCAAGGGCGTTAAGGCATAGGTAACCCAGCGCATTATTGTTACCACGCGCACAGCAACGGCCTCTGGCAAAATCATTGCCAAACGTTTAGGTAGTAAATCTGCAAATAAAATAAACAGTGAAGTAATGGTTAAAAACGACAGTAAAAAACTAATTTGTGCCAGTAATGGGCCTTGATAAAAAAACTGCAAAACATTTTGCACATAAGGCGAAAGTGCTTGCTCACCCACAATGCCGCCTAATATAGCAATAGCATTAAGGGTTATTTGGATCATGGCAAAAAATGCCCCAGGTTGTTCTTGTAGCTTTAATACTGCAGCTGCTTGAACATTGCCCTCATCAGCCATTACTCTTAATTTTATTTTACGCGATGCTGCAATCGCAATTTCCGACATTGCAAACAACGCACTGATCAAGATTAATAAGCCAATCCCGACTAAATCACCCATTTATAGCTCCAATAAAATACGCTTTTATAGCAAAAGCAGCTGGATTATAGTCGCTTTTTTAAACGGGGCAATTTAAATTTAATATTTATTAAAAGGCTTTTATTATCAATACAATAAGCAGGCCTTTCGACCTGCTTTAAGATTACTTGTTCATCGCACTAATCAAAAACGCCGAAATTTTAGCGCCTTCTCGTAAGGTGGTTTCTGAACTTGACTGCCCTACTAGCGAGCTGTCGGTAAAAGGCGCAATTTCCATCATATCGGCACCGGTGATCGGAAATTCATCGGCTATGGCTGATAAAATATCCAGTGCGTGCTGTGGCGTTAAGCCGTTTGCTTCAGGTGTGCCTGTTGCAGAGGCATATTTTTCATCAAGGGCGTCAATATCAAAGCTAACATACACTTCGTCAACGTTGTCGGCTTTAAGCTGGGCAATGGCATCTGCGGCAACGGCTGCTGCACCGCGCTCTATAATTTCATGCGCCCAATGTTGTTTAACACCAAAGGTGCTTTCCCAATGCTCTTTCGGTTTACCACTTGAACGAATACCAAATTGAATTAAATGATGTGGCGCAGGTAAAAACTCTAAAATATGCGTACACCAAGAGCCAAAACATAAATCAATGCCTAAGCGCTCAACCAATAAGTCGGTATGGGCATCAAAATGAATAATTGCGGTACGCTTGCCTTGTGCGCGCTTAGCTTTTAAATACGCTTTTGTTAATGGGTAACTAATTGAATGATCGCCGCCAATACCAAAAATGCCTTTATTTTCAAATGTTGCATAAAAGCTGTCGCATACATCTTCAGTGATCGACAGTGGGCTAACGTAATAGTCGTTATTTTCGTTGCCGTATAATGCTTTTTGGCAATTGGTTATAGTGGCTTTGTTTAAGTATTTATCATGTAATAAATGAGGAATAACGCGTACGTCGCCTAAATCGAATGAGCGGCACTGAGGTTGCTGATCAAGTAATGCTGAGCGTAAAAATAACGGTCCCCAGTTTGCGCCACGTAAAATACCGCCGCCACAATCTGAGCTAATACCTAGCATAACCGCTTTATGCGGCGAATTGGGTAACTCGTTAAGCGACTCACGCCATAATGGGCCAATGTTTTCGGTTTGCCCATAAAGCTTATTTCTTAATGCAGCTTTGCGCTCTTTTGCAGTGTTAACTGTATATACACCATCACCTGGTGCGCACAAACAATGCTCAATTTTGCTTTTAAATTCCTGAAATTCGGTGCTCATGGTAAACCCTTATAAATCTATATGTTTTGCGTGGTACTGATTAGTTATGCAAAATTGCTAATATTTAAATACTAACAATAACATTAGTACTGCTTGCTAAAAGCAAACTAACGTTAAATTAGCCTTGCTTCACTAATGTATATACCATCCAAAAAATAACAACTAACCATATGAATAAAAACAACTTAGTGTAAATGTGCCTGTTGTTTATGATAATTTACTCATTACTTTAGACGATCAATATAATGTCTGCCTATACAAGTCAACCGCCTCATTTTACGGGTAATTTTAATATATGCTTGAATATTCAATGTGGGTGAATAAATCAAAACAAATCAACACGGACATACGTCCTGTACTAAACAAACAATTATAGTAATGATGCTAAATTGATAGTAATTTTATAAAGGCTTAGTTATGGAAAAGGTATTTCACTTAGGGTTATGTATTGACGATCTTAAAGGTGCAAAACTGGCTATTGTTCCGGGCGATCCGGATCGTGCTGCACGTATTTCGCAATTTTTAGATAACCCAACTTGCCTGGCTAAAACGCGTGAATTTCATGTTTATTTAGGTGAGCTTAATGGCCATTCTGTGGTTATATGCTCTACCGGTATTGGCGGTCCATCGACGTCGATTGCCGTTGAAGAATTAGCCCAACTTGGCGTGCACAGCTTTTTGCGTATTGGTACTACTGGTGCAATTCAACCACACATTAACGAAGGCGATATTTTAATTAGCCAAGCCTCTGTGCGTTTAGATGGTGCAAGCCAGCATTTTGCGCCGCTTAGCTACCCTGCGGTATCTGACTTTTTTGCTACCCAAGCTATGGTTAAAGCCTGTGAAAACCTTAATATCGATTTTCATATTGGTATTACTGCATCAAGCGACACATTTTACCCAGGGCAAGAGCGTTACGATACACACTCTGGTTATGTGCCAAAGTCGTTACAAGGCAGCTGCGAAGAGTGGCAAAAATTGGGTGTGATGAACTACGAAATGGAATCGGCAACCTTATTTACTATGTGTGCGGCACTTGGTTTACAAGCAGCGTGCGTAGCCGGTGTATTAGTTAATCGTACTCGCCAAGAAATTCCTAATGTTGACCACGGCGAAATTGAAAGAAAATCAGTTGCGGTAGTATTAGAAGCAGCTAAAGTACTGCTCGCTAAGTAACAGTACTTTTTAGTGTGTCAGTTTGCCAAGTTACTCACTTAATGGCGCACTAATTAGCTCAAGTGGTGGCAAGTTTACAAAGCTTGCTAACACTGCTTGAGCCACTCCTGCTTGGTTTTCATGACCAGCGGTTTCTAACAGTGTTATTCCCTTTACGGTATGCTGATTAAAACTCAAACCGGCTAAAAACAACTGACTTAATGCACTTTGCAATGGCGATAAGCTAGGGCTGTACGCAGCGTTTTCTGCGTAACTGCCATAAAAATCACCGTTGTTAAACGTAGTAATTTTTACTGCACTGTAGTTTTGGCTATACGGTACATAAGCTGCTAACGCATAGGCTGCCAGCTGTTGCTCTACTTCTGTATTGTTAAATGAGCGAGCCTGCGGGGCTGGATTAAATAAGCTGTACTGATTGCCTAAATCGGTGGGGCCAAACGAATGCGGTAACAAGTCTGCAAGTTTAAATTGCTGCTCGGGCAGTAAAATATCAAATTCACGCGCATCAGCTAATTCGTTCATAAATTGGCGGCAATAACCACAAGGTGCGTCACTAATCGCTATTTTTAGTATTTTTTTCGCGCCATTTAACCAAGCATTATTAATTGCAGACTGCTCTGCGTGCACCACTAAACTAAGTGCTTGGCGGTTAAACTCGGCATTAGCACCAAAGTAAAAATTAACCTCGCCGCTTTCATCAAGTGCTTTAACGATTGCACCCACATGAAAGTTCGATACGGGTGCTACCGCAAACTCAGACGCTAAAGGCACTAAACCTTGTAATAAGGCGTCGTTTGTTACATTAAGTTGCGTGCATAGTTGGTTAATATTATTTGCGTTTAAAATACCGCGCTGGGTTTTTAATTGGCTACGTAAAGCCTGTGTTTGCGCTATGCTTAAAGAGATGTGGGTATTACTAAGTGCGGTGTTTGCTTGTACTAAAAAGGTTGCAGAAGCCATAATATATTTTTTGTTATTCAATGGCTAAGTAGTTTAAAAGGTTAGCGCATAAAATGCCAGCGCATATGCATAAAATAAGGGGTTACGGCGCTGCGCAACCCCCTTATTTTTATTTAGCTATTAACCAGTATTGCGCATACCTGCAGCTATGCCGGTCATGGTGATCATTAACGCGTTATCTATATCGCCTTCACTGCCATTGTCGCTTGAGCGCGCACGGCGAAGTAACTCTACCTGCAACACATTAAGCGGATCGGTATAAGGGTTACGCAGCGCAATTGACTCTTTGATCCATGGCTGATCGGCCAATAAGCTTTTTTGCGGGCTAAGCGACTGTACTAAACTAATCGCTTCTGCGAGCTCTTTGCGCAAAGTAACACCAAGTGGTTTGTACATATCTTCCACCAGCGCGTTATCGTAATGCTCACTTAACCAGCTGTCGGCCTTACTAAATACCATTTCGAGCATTTCTAGGCGCGATCTAAAAAATGGCCATTGTAAGCTCATTTCTTGCAAGGTTTCAACGCCGTATTTTTCCAAGGCCGCTTGTAATCCTGTTAATGCGCCTAACCACGCAGGTAACATTAAACGATTTTGGCTCCATGCAAAAATCCATGGTATTGCCCGCAAACTTTCGACCCCACCTGCAGGGTTGCGTTTTGCAGGGCGCGAGCCAAGCGGCAGTTTAGAAAGCTCAAGCTCTGGGGTTGCCATTCTAAAATAAGGTACAAAGTTTTCATCGTGGCGTACCACGTTACGATAATGCTCGCACGACTCTTCGCTGATCAAAGCCATTACTTCGCGCCATTGTGGTTTAGGCTCTGGCGGTGGTAATAAATTACTTTGCAGTACAGCGCCGGCGTAAATATTTAAGCTTTGTAGCGCAACATCGGGTAAACCAAATTTAAAGCGGATCATCTCGCCTTGCTCGGTTACTCGCAAACCACCTTTTAATGACCCCGGTGGTTGTGAATGTAGGGCTTGTGCAGCGGGTGCGCCGCCTCGCCCTACCGTACCGCCACGGCCATGAAATAACACCAGCTCTATGCCGCGTTTGTCGGCCAATTGCACTAGCTTATCCATTGCTTCGTACTGCGCCCAACCAGCTGCCATCATACCAGCGTCTTTTGCTGAGTCTGAGTAACCTATCATGACGTTTTGGGTATTGTTAATTTGGCCTCTGTACCAGTCATTATCCAACAAAGTAGTAATAACATTGTGGCCATCATTTAAATCATCTAAGGTTTCAAATAACGGCGCAACCGGTAATTTAAAGCTACAACCACTTTCTTTTAACAGCAATTGTACCGCTAAAATATCGGAGGCTGTGCGCGCCATCGAAATAATATATAAGCCAAATGTTTGCTCGTCTTGCTGTGCAATCACGTCAAAGGTGTCGAGTACTTCTTGTACCTCTGGGCTTGGCTGCCAACGCTTAGGTATTAGCGGCCTGCGCGAGTTAAGCTCAGTGAGTAAAAAGGCTTGTTTGTCTTGCTCTTGCCATTGGTTGTAATCGCCTAAACCTAAGTAACGCGTAAGCTCTGAAAACACATCACCATGGCGCGATGAATCTTGGCGTACATCTAATTTAGCTAACCGCAAACCAAAACTATTAATACGATGTAATACATCCAGTAATAGGCCATCAGCAACTACTTTCATATTGCATTTTAATAGCGAGCGATAGCAC
Source organism: Pseudoalteromonas sp. SG44-5 (assembly GCF_014164175.1). Lineage (NCBI taxonomy): Bacteria > Pseudomonadati > Pseudomonadota > Gammaproteobacteria > Alteromonadales > Pseudoalteromonadaceae > Pseudoalteromonas > Pseudoalteromonas sp. SG44-5. The sequence continues at coordinate 249,683 of NZ_JACJES010000003.1, forward strand.
ACCTCAATTGGATGTTTTATTTGGTTTATATCGGTAATTAAGTCTTGGGCTTCGCTGCGCTGATTTTTTATTTTTGCCCCTAAATGCATTACGGTTTCTAACACTTGGTTTTTAAGTGTTTTAATCACGCAGCGATAAGGTTCAAATTCTTGCCCCGCAAGGGCTATTAGCTCATCACTGGCATCAGACATCGACAGCTCTGTACTTAGCGTTTCTAGATCGCGGCCATATAAGTCCAGTGCCATCCAACGACCATGATCAAGCACTTCTTTGGTTACTTGTGCGGTTACATAAGGGTTGCCGTCACGATCTCCGCCCATCCACGAGGTAAACTCTATTGGGCTGTAGTTTATTGGTAACTCTAAGCTTAAATGCTCTTTTACATGCTGGCTAAACTCACGTAAAAAACGCGGCACTGCATGCCACAAGCTATTTTCAATCACCGCGTAGCCCCACTTTGCTTCATCAACAGGGGTGGGTCGCGAGCGACGAATATCGTCGGTGTGCCATGCTTGGCTAATTAACTGCGCAATACGGTTTAAAATAGCCTCGCGCTCTTGTGCTAAGTTATCAGTTCGCTCCAATGAAGCTAAGCAATCACTTAACTCAACGTGCTTATTAATAATTGTGCGGCGTGTTACTTCTGTAGGGTGCGCGGTTAGCACCAAGTTTATGTGGAGTTTTGAGAGTGTGTCGGCCAAATGATTGTGATTAAGTTGGCCATTATTTGCTTTTGTTGCTAACGTTTTTAATGTTTGAGTGAGAGGATTTAGCTGGCAAAAACCAACATCATTAAAACGCGAAACGGTATGAAACTGCTCGGCAACATTGGCAAGGTTTAAAAAATGATTAAATGAACGGGCAACCGGTAACAGCTCTTCATCGCTGAGCGCATGTAATACTTTTATTAGTGTTTTACGGTCGTTTTCGTTGCCACTGCGAGATGACTTTGATAAAGCTCTTATTTCTTCTACTTTATCTAAAATTGCTTGGCCTTGGGCATCTTTAATTGTTTGCCCTAATAATTGGCCTAGTAAATTTACATTGCCTCGCAAGGCGGCATATTGTTCACTCATTTCTCATTCTCCTTTGTTTCATGGAGCACTATTAATATCACTATGCGCGGTTATTTAATAGATCCATTTGCAATGCTGTGTCGTAAAAAAGCATATGTAAAATAATTACAAAGCAATAACATGATCATTTTTTACGATGCTAACTGCCCATTGTGTAACGCCGAAATGCAACATTTAAAGCGTGCTGACATTAATAATAAAATAATATTAGAGGACCTTAATGCCACTGACTTTAATACGCGTTTTCCTAATGTAGATAAAAGTATAGCTATGGCGTTATTACACGCAAGAATGCCATCTGGAATAATGATCTATGGCCTTGATGTAACCTACCAAGCATGGAAAACAGTAGGTAAATATCCTTGGTTGAAGATTATTCGCTTGCCCATAATTCGATTTTTTGCTGATTGCACATACACTTTTTTTGCTAAGTATCGCCAGCCTATAAGTCGTTTTTTAATGCCAAACTCACAGTGTAAAAATAATCAATGTAAAACCAAAAGTGCAGGTGATAAATGAAAACTATTGTTTTATTTGGCGCAAGTAGCGCAATTGCACAAGCTTATATTGCGCATTTAAATAACCAAGTAACCCAGTACCATATTGTTTGCGTAAGCGCAGCCGCGCACAAGGCGCAGTACAATAACCTAAATAATATAACGCAACTGCAAAGCGATTATTCAAAGCAAAGCTTAAACAATGTTACCGCTACACTACAAAACCAGCAGGCTGATTTACATCAGGTAATTATTTTTAATGGCCTTTTACATAATCAGCAACACATGCCAGAAAAAAAACTAGAGGACATTAACAGCGATTATTTTAATCAACTATTGCAAGTTAATGCGCTTACACCCCTGCTCTGCCTGCAAAGTGTATTACCATTATTAACACCTAAAACTCACTGCACTATTACCGCATTAAGCGCCCGGGTTGGCAGCATAAACGACAATAAACTTGGCGGCTGGTATACCTATCGTGCATCAAAAGCGGCGCTTAATATGTTATTTAAAACTGCCGCCGTGGAGCTGGCAAGGCGCGCTAAAAACACTAAGCTCATTTTATTTCATCCCGGTACTACCGACACTGAGCTGTCTAAGCCTTTTCAAAAAAATGTACCGCCAAACAAGCTTTTTACTCCTGCGTTTGTAGCGCAGCAATTATTTGAACTGACTAACAACAACCCTAATTTAGAACTTAACGGTGAACCCGCCTACCTAGATTGGCAAGGCACTGCTATTTCATGGTAAGTATTTCATGGTAAGTATTTCATGGGAGGTATTCCATGGTAAGTATTTCATGGGAGGTATTCCATGGTAAGTATTTCATAGTAAGGATTTTTTAATGCATTTTACTAAAGCGCGCATTGCAGCACTTGAAAAACACACGCGTACCCACTTAATAAACTCGTTGTCGGGCTTTAAAAGCGCTAACTTAATTGGCACTCAAGACAGCCAAGGCAATACTAACTTATCGATTGTTAGCTCTGTTATTCATTTAGGTGCGCACCCGCCATTAATTGGTATGATAATGCGCCCCCATAGCGTTCCCCGTCACACTTTCGAAAATATTTTAGCAACCGGTGTTTATACTATTAACCATGTTAATAGTGCTATTTATCAGCAAGCACATCAAACCTCGGCGCGTTATGATAAAAACGAATCAGAGTTTGCTGCCACCGGTTTAACCCCTGAGTATTTAAATGAATTTAGTGCCCCATTTGTACAACAAAGCCGCTTAAAATATGCGGTAAAATACATTGAACATCAGCATTTAGCAGTCAATGGTACTGAGCTTGTGATTGGCGAAATAATGGACGTATATTTAGACGAAACAGCACTGCAAAGCGATGGCTTTTTAGACTTACAGGCCATAGATACGGTAGCTATAAGCGGGCTCGACAGCTACCACAGCACTAACACACTAATGCGCCTGCCTTATGCTAAAAAGTAACCAGGCTGCGCATACATTATTTGCAGCTTTTAATACACTGTAGAGTAATCATGATTGATAAACCGCAATTAATCCCAATATACTCACTATATTCGCTTTACCGCTTTGCCCTAAGGGAAAATAATGAAAACGCTTAAAATTGATATTGTGTCGGATGTAATGTGCCCATGGTGCATTATTGGTTATAAAAATCTTGAAAAAGCACTCAGTGAATTGCACGGTGAAATAAACGCAGAAATTAGCTGGAAACCGTTTGAGCTTAACCCAAATATGCCGCCTGAAGGCCAAGACTTAAATGAACATTTAACGCAAAAATACGGCTTAACACCAGAGCAAAGTAAAGATAACCGCCAACGTTTAATAGACGCCGGAAAAGATGCCGACTTCACGTTTAACTTTGACGATAAGCGAATGATAATAAACAGCTTTGATTGTCATCGTTTATTAGCATGGGCTGCCACTTTAAATAAGCAAACCGAGCTAAAACTGGCTTTATTTAAAGCGCACTTTTCTGACTTAGTGAATTTAAACGAGCAATCCGCTTTGCTTGATATTGTTGCAAGTGTTGACCTTGATAAAAACCGTGCTCAAGAAATTTTAGCCGGTGGTGAGTTTTTTCAAGAAGTGCGCAGCCAGCAAAGTGACATACAGCAAATGGGTATTACCACAGTGCCTACTTTTATCATAAATGAGCAATACGCCCTTACCGGCGGACAGCCTAGCGCTGCATTTGTGCAAGCTTTTAAGCAAATAACTAAAGAAGAAGCACAGCAAAACGCTGAGTAATTAAACTCTGAATTAAAGAATTTAAAAAGGCTGCAATGTGCAGCCTTTTCTTTTAATTTAATTTAATTTAAAGTATTAAGCCTGTTAAACTACACTTAATACATGCACTTAATACATGCACTTAAAGAATATTAAGTACGGTAAAGCACTTTGATCACATGCCAGCCAAATTTAGTTTTAACTAAATGCGGCTCTAAAATAGCGCCATTAAACGCAATTTTGTCGAACTGTGGCACCATTTGCCCACGTCTAAACTCACCTAAATCGCCACCTTTTTTACCCGACGGACACGACGAATACTTTTTAGCTAAGGTTTGAAATTTTGCACCTTTACCTAATTGCGTAATAATATCTTCTGCAATTTCTTTATGTTTTACCAGTATATGCAGTGCGTGCGCTGTATTTGCCATGTGAAAGCCTTGTAATATCGGTTAAATTTAAACGCCGCGATTTTAGCACAGCTAGTTAAATCAGGCAGCTACTATAGTGCTCCATTAATGTGTTGAGTGCGCTGAAAAAAAACCAGCATCGCTTTAGCCTAAAATTATATTTAATCACTAGCGTTATTAGTGCTGCACTGGCTTTTTTTGTAATTTGCGCTGTAATGTTCGTCTATGCATATTGAGCTGCCTTGCGGTGCTCGACACATTACCATTATTACTGTGTAGCACTTGCTGAATATGCTCCCACTCTAAACGCTCTGGCGACATCACTGTGGTTGCAACATCTAAGGTTATTGCTGTATCGCGCTCTTGGTTAAGTGCTTTTAGTAAGGTTGCCATATCAACAGGTTTGGTAAGGTAATCGTTGGCTCCTAAGCGCATTGCTTCAACTGCGGTTGCAATACTGGCAAAGCCCGTGAGTAATACAATATGCGCGTGTGTGAGCAAGCTGCGCAGTGGTTTTATTAACGCTAAACCATTGTCGTTACCTAACTTCATATCTAACAAAATAGTAGCGGGCAAAAACCGCCTTGCACTAAGGAGTGCCTCACTTTGGTTATGCGCTATTTCGCAGTTAAAACCGTATTTAGTTAGCCGCCTTGCCAAGGTACTAGCAAAGTTTATATCGTCTTCAATAATTAATAATTTCATTCATTTTGCTCGCTAAAAACAGTTGCTAATTTAACTTTGGCAATTGCACCACACTGGGGGTGGTTATACAAAGTTAGCGAGCCATTTAAACGCTCAAAGGTTACATTAGAAAGCAGCACAGCCAGCCCCATACCATGGTCGCTAGGCATTAATTGCCCACCTAAATTGCTGAGCTGGGTTGCTGAAAAGCCATTCCCAAAATCGCGAATAAGCAAGTAAACATATTCGCCGCAATGCTCCTCTTGCAGCCAAGTAAGCTCAAGCACATTTTGGCTTTGCTGCTGGTTAGCGGTGGCTGCATTTTGGAGTAAATTTAAAATAGCAGGTAGCAACATAGCATCACTGTTTAATATGGCGGTATTAATGCCACCTGTTTGGTTTTTTATAATCCACTTTATTTGTTGATCGGAATATTGCAGCAATAGCGTATCGGTAATTTGCTGTTGTAATTGCGCCGTTGTAATGTGTTGTTGGGTGTTATTAAGGCGCAGCGCAGCAGAGAGCTTTCTAAAACTATCTAATTGTGTAGCGCATTGTTGTAGTGGAGTTTGCATTTGTTGCACTACAAGGTTATTTGGATGATCCTCTAATAGCTCTTCAAAGAGTAACTGTAAGTTAGCAATTGGTGTAGCAAGCTGATGCGTTATTTGCGCTGCTGCGCCATCCAGCGTTACTAACTGTTCACTGCGTAATTGTTGTTCGCGCACTTGAGCAATAGTGCGTTCGCGCTCTTTTAAGGCGCGGTTCATTGCACCAATCACTAACGCTATTACACTGGCACTCAAAACAAAGTTAATCCACATGCTAATAAAATGGCCGCTCATGTTCATTTGGTGCATATTATGTTCGGGCATTTTTATCAGTAATACACTATACGCCGCAATGGCTAATACCGCGATATAAGCAAGCCCTTTGCCACTTAGCGTTACCGCTGCAATCATTATTGGCAGCAATAATAACGACACAAATGCATTGGTTGCGCCACCACTGAGTGATAACAAAATAGTTAAAAACAACACGTCGGCGGTTAATTGCATCAGCATGCCCAGCGGTTTTGCTTGGCTTACATTACGATAAGCCAGCACACTCATTAACTGAAACCCCGCTTCTAGGGCAATCACTAACAGTAAGGGCATTAATGCTATTTGATGATCTAATAAAAAGTACACTATAAGCACAGCAATAAGCTGCACAGCTATGGCACCACTGCGTAACATTAAAAGTCGGCTAATAGCCGGATCGGTGCGAATTAACAAAACACATGTTACCTAATTGAATTTTAAGAAAAGCTATTTTAATGCTTATGCAATACTTAGTCATCATTCATCGACATTGTAATTAGGTACAAAGTGAAGTATTAAAAGGCCACGGCACTGGGGTTAATAATTATTAAGCTCAATATTTATTGACCCCATATTAACCCCAGTGCCTTAACAGCAAGTGTGGCTATTGCTTATAAATTAGCCCTGCTTTCATTACAAACTGCACATTTTTAAGCTCTGCAATATTTTTTAGCGGCGAGGCATTAACACTAATAATGTCGGCTTGTTTACCCACACTCAAATCGCCTAATTGAGTATCTTGACCAAGCAGTTTAGCTGCACTCACGGTTGCCGATTTAATTGCCTGTGCTTCACTCATACCATTACTTACCAGTAAGCTAAACTCGTTAGCATTAAGGCCATGGCGCGATACGCCTGAGTCAGTGCCAAAGGCAATATTTACCTCATTTTTTAGCGCTAATTTAAACGATGCCTGCATTTTAGGTGTTACTTCGCGCACTTTATCTGCAATAGCTATTGGCATGTTTGGATTACTGATAGCTTCTTCGCTCACGGTTGCACCGGCCAGCAAAGTAGGTACTAAGTAAGCTCCGGTTTTTTTAAACAATGCTATAGCCTCTTTATCTAAATACGAGCCATGCTCTATTGAGTTTACACCCGCTTTAAGCGCGGCTTTTATGCCTTGCGTGCCATGTGCATGAGCGGCTACTTTACGTCCTAAATGATGCGCGGTATCTACAATTGCACTAAGCTCTGCGTCGCTTAATTGTTGATTAACGCCTGCGGCGGTATTACTTAATACGCCACCGGTGGCGGTAATTTTTATAACATCGGCACCACTTTTAATCACTTCGCGCGTGGCTCTGCGGCAATCGTCTGCGCCGTTACAAATACCTAATGATGCACCAACACCGTCACTTATATCTTTACGATAGCCATGTAAATCGGCGTGCCCACCAGTGGGCGATACTGTATTGCCTGCGGCAAAAATGCGCGGACCATTAATATCATTACGCTCAATGGCGCGCTTTAGCGGAAAAATAACCTGATAGTTACTGCCTAAGTCTCGCACTGAGGTAAAGCCTGCATTTAAAGTACGCTGTAAATATTTAATTGAACGCAGCGCGTTATCTGCTTCGTATTCGGTAGTCCAGCGATGCCTGCTAACATTGGCATCGCGCTCAAAAGTAACATGCACGTGCATGTCTATTAGCCCAGGCATTACAAAGTGATTTTTAAGGTCAATTACTTGCGCGCCGGGTAAACCCAGTGCATCTTTACTTACATAGCCGCTTTTAATTGCTGAAATTTTATCATCGGCTATTACCAGTGTTTGCTCAGTTTTAACCGTTTGCTCTGTACCTAGCATTACACTGCCCGCATAAATAATTTTATGTTGTTGTGCTAATGCCATATTTGTTGTTAACGCTAAAGTGATTGCAGTAAATGTAGTTATTAGTGTAGTTTTCATACTTGCTCCTTTTAAGCTCTACCTTTAACCCAATTAACTATAAATTGCTACATTTACGCTACAAAAACCCTTTTAATAAGCTATCATTTTTTATCTCCTTGGGTATTTACTAGTGTTAAAAGCCATTTTTTGGTATAACTTATTCATTAGTAATACATGTCAGACCACTTTTTAAGAGAACACACTATGCCTTACGCACACATCACTGGTTGGGGTAAATGCATTCCACCAGCAAGCATTAGTAACGACGAAATTAGCAAAATAGTGGATACCACAGACGAGTGGATAACATCACGAACAGGTATTAAATCTCGCAGAGTTAGCCATGTAAGTACTGCAGAGCTTGCTACTGTTGCGGCTAAGCATGCGATTGCTTGTGCCGGTATTGACGCTAAAGATATTGATTTAGTTATTTTAGCCACCTGTACGCCATCAACTATGGTGGCAAATACTGCGTCGTTAGTGCAAAAAAACATTGGCGCTGTAGACGCTGCCGCTATGGACACTAACGCAGCTTGTTCAGGGTTTTTATATGCTCTACAAGCAGCAACAGCGCAAATACAAGCCGGTATGATTAAAAAGGCTGTGGTTATTGCTGCAGAGCGCATGACTTGGTATGTAAATTGGTCGCGCCGTGACAGTGCGGTATTATTTGGCGATGGCGCGGGTGCCGTAGTACTCGAAGCTGCCGATACACCTGCAGGTTTACTTGCGACTAAAACCGGTTGTGACAGTACAGATCGTGATATTTTACATATCGAAAACTTTGGTAGTGACTTAAATAAATATGAGCCGATTGGCCCATCTAATTTACTATTCGAAGGCCGTGAAATATTTAAGCGCGCTGTAAAAGGCATGAGTGAAGCATGCGACGACGTACTAGCCCAAGCAAACTTAAGCCTAGACGATATAAACGTATTAGTGCCGCATCAAGCTAACTTACGTATTATTCAGGCCATTCAGCACCGTTTAAAAGTGCCCGATGAAAAAGTAATGGTTAATATTGGCCAGTACGGTAATACATCGGCAGCGACAATTGCCATTGCACTTTGCGAGGCGGTGGAGCAAGGTTTAATTAAACCACACTCAAATATTATGTCGGCGGCCTTTGGCGCTGGCCTTACGTGGGCTGCTAGTTATATTAAATGGGGCGAGCGTGTAACACCTATTAGTGTAAGTGATGCACAACTTCCTCCTTGCGATAAAACCGGCTTAGAGTTAGTTGCTCCAGCGGTAAAAGCATGTAAAGAAGCAGAGCCAACCTAAATAGGCAGCTACTTATTGAAACGCACTTAATTGTGCGTTTTTTGTTTTTAGTGTTTGTATTTAATTACACAATTTAGAGAGCGCGTTATGAAACTACTTGGCATTCATCATGCCGCTATTATTTGCAGCGACTACCCTCGCGCTAAGCATTTTTATAGCAAAATATTAAAGCTTAAAATTATTAATGAGCACTTTAGGACTGCGCGAAATTCTTATAAGTTAGATTTAGCTTTACCTGATGGCAGTCAAATTGAGTTATTTTCGTTTGCTGGCGCACCAGAGCGCCCAAGTTACCCTGAAGCACAAGGGTTAAGGCATTTGGCATTTAAAGTAAGTGATGTGCACGTGGCTAAAGTGTATTTAGAGTCGCAAGGGGTTAGTGTAGAGGACATAAGAGAAGATGAAATAACCGGCAAAAAGTTTACTTTTTTTGCCGATCCAGATAATTTACCGCTTGAGTTGTATGAGGTTTAACACCTCATACTAAATACTCGATTATTAGTTAAAACGGTTTTGCAGGTAATTAAATACAGCACGAATACCTAACGCTTCTCCGCCTACTGGGCGACCTGGTAGAGCACGTAAGTTCCATGCCATTACATCAAAATGTACCCAAGGCGTAGTTGGCTCAATAAATTCTTTTAAATACAGTGCAGCAGTAATTGCACCGCCAAATGGGGTGCTTGCACAGTTTGCCATATCGGCAACATCACTGTTTAAAAATGACTTATATTGATCAAATAACGGCAGTTGCCATACCGGATCGCTTACACTCAAACCTGCGTCCATAATACTATTAGCAATAGTACGCTCAGTACAGAAAAATCCTGGTAGTTCAGTGCCCAAAGCAACTCGACACGCACCTGTTAAGGTAGCAAAGTCAATGATAAGCTCAGGCTCGTCGTTTTGGGCTTCGCTAAGCGCGTCACATAATACTAAACGTCCTTCGGCATCGGTATTGTCAATTTCAACCATAATGCCTTTACGGGTTTTTACTACATCGCCAGGGCGAAATGCGTTACGCGAAACCGCGTTTTCAACCGCAGGTACTAACACGCGTAATCTAATTGGTAAATTAGCAGCCATTATAAGCTGAGCAAGCGCAATAACATGCGCTGCGCCGCCCATGTCTTTTTTCATGTTACGCATACCGGCACTAGGTTTTAGGTCAAGCCCGCCTGAGTCAAAACATACACCTTTACCAACCAAAGTAATTAATGGTGCGTCTTTTGCGCCCCATTTTAAGTCGAGTAAACGCGGCTTATTTTCACTCGCACGACCAACCATATGAATTGTTGGGTAGTTTTGCTCTAACAGCTCATCTCCAATCCACTGAGTAAAGTCTCCATCAAAGGTGTCGGCTAAATCACTCATGACTTGTGCTAAATGTTGCGGCATCATATCAGCAGCCGGGGTATTAACTAAATCGCGGGCTAAACCAATTGCGTCGGCTTGTTGTTTTATTTGCTCGTAAAGTGTTTTGTCAGCAATACCTAACTGCGCTTTTGCGGTGACTTTTTCTTTGTACTCACTAAATTCATAACCACCCAATACAAAGCCTAAAGCAAGCTGCTCTATTAGGTGTTTTTCACCTTGAATTTGATAACAACCTACCGGTAACTTGGTGGCTAAGTCGCCTGCAGCCCAAAAGTCATCACTGCTGCGCATTATGCAATAAACATGGTTAAGCTCACCCGTTTCAGGGTTTGGTACTAATGCTAGCCCTTGCTTTTCAAAACCACTATTTGCTAACCAGTTTTGTACAAATGTAGGTTGCTGCGTAAGCCAATCGGTTAATTCGTTTTTAAGGATAAAAGATAAAGGAATTCCAGAAGAAGTATGACGAAGTAATGCACTCATTAAATGACTCACAAAATATAAATGGTCACTAAGCATAACAATAAGGAGACGCAAAAGGTATCGCTAATTTTGCCAATTATAGATTACTTTTTTAATGAGTTTTGTGGGTCTTGCTTTTGATTTTCTTGAGCTATTTCACGATCAAGCTCTTTAACTGAACGATTCATATTGAAGGAGCTAGGCAAAACATCAACGCCAACTAAGCGGCCCAGTTTAACCACCAAGGGAATAGTTAAAGGCGCAAACGGTAATATGGCAAATACCCCTAAACCCAAACCTTTTAAAATATCTACAAATTGCTCGTTTGCACGCTTTAATTCGGCTTTATTTGTTTGCCCTTGTGTGTAGCGTTTATAAATTGAAAGCATTTCTTTTGTTTCTTGTCTTTCTTGCGCAAGCGCAATTTTAAGCGCAACCATAGCACGACGAAAACGCAATTGCTGGCGCTTGGAACTAATTTTAACAACCCGCCATGGTGCGCGGTGTATGACTTTATATAATCGCATTGGCGTATTCTCACACAGGGATTCAAGTTCACAAAGAATAATTTACATGCCAAGGTCAATACTTTATTATTTACAGCCTTTTTAGTATTTAAAAAATCTTAATATGCAATTAAATATACTACCTGCAGTCGCAAAACCAGAAAAACCTAAGCCGGACGAGTGCTGTGGTGGTGGAAGTTGTTGCCCATGCGTATGGGATGAATATAAACAGCAGCTCGCTATTTGGAAGCGTGAAAATGAGCAACACGCAATAACAATAAAGTAACAAAAACACTTAAACCCTCATTCAAACTCCCCTTAATTTAACCGTTTCCTTAATCAAGCTGCGCATTACAAGCAGCACACACTGTATTGTTGCAATTTCATACAAAACACCCTTGTTGTTAAATAATAGTTAATTATTAATTGCTCTACTTGTTTTTTCTCTATAGTCTATAAGCTGGACTCACAGGAAGTGGGCTTAATTTATTAAGCTTTAAGGAGTCAGCAAGTATTACCTTACTCCCCATGAAATGTGACTAGTCCGCTACAAAAATAACTCGTGTTACACAAACATGATTAACAAAACTATTCTAACTGGGGATATTTAGAATGAAATTAAAAAGTAATGTGCTAAACCAGGCAGTTAAATTTGCCTTAGCCACCACTACAGCCGGATTATTTATATCTGGCTCTGCGATTGCAGCCGACGCGCAAACAACAACCAAAGTTAATAAAAATCTAGAAAAAATTGCTGTTGTTGGTACACGCTCAGCACCTCGCTCTATTGGTGACTCACCGGTTCCTATTGATATTATTGGTGGTGAAGAGCTAAGCAAGTCAGGTAACACCGACATGCTAGAGCTATTAAAGGGCGCTATACCTTCATTAAACGTACACTCTATGCCAATTAGTGATGCAGCGTCATTAGTGCGCCCAGCTAACCTTAGGGGTTTACCATCAGACAGCACACTTATTTTATTAAATGGTAAACGCCGCCATCGCGCTTCTGTTATCGCCTTTTTAGGTGGTGGTATTAACGATGGTGCTCAAGGTGCCGATATTTCGGTTATTCCAAGTATTGCCCTTAAGCAAGTAGAAGTACTGCGTGACGGTGCTGCTGCACAATATGGCTCTGACGCTATTGCAGGGGTTATAAACTTTGTATTAAAAGATGCCTCTGAAGGGGGCTCTCTTGAAGTGCGTAAGGGCGAGTATTACGAAGGTGATGGCGACACCACTCAAGTTTCGGGCAATATTGGCCTTCCTTTTACCGACAATGGCTTTGCAAATTTAAGCTTTCAATATAAAACCGCAGATGCAACCAGCCGCTCAGTACAACGCTTTGATGCTAAAGCACTTAATGATGCAGGCGTACCCGACATAGCACCTATTACCCAAGTATGGGGCGCACCAGAAGTTAACGACGACATTTCAATTTTTGGTAATGTAGGTTTAGAGCTAACCAATAATTCAGAATTTTACATGTTTGGTAACTACTCTGAGCGCGATGTAAGAGGTGGTTTTTATTACCGTAACCCTCACACTCGCCCCGGTGCTTATTCAAACGATGGCGGCGATACTTTACTCGTTGGCGATTTAACCGGTGATATGAGTGGCAACTGCCCAACTATTGCCATTGATGATAACGTGCTTGATAATCCAGATTATATTAATGGGGTGGCAAATAACCCAGATTGTTTTGCATTTAATGAAATGCTGCCAGGTGGTTTTACACCAAACTTTGGCGGTAATATTACCGATGCGTCACTCACTATTGGTACTAAAGGTCAGTTTACTGATGGCTTTTTAAAGGATGTATATTACGATTTAAGTGGCACGGTTGGTTATAACGAATCTCGCTACTTTATTTACGACACGATTAATGCGTCTTTAGGCCCAGAAAGCCCACGTGACTTTAGCCCAGGTAAATACGAACAATTAGAGAAAAACTTTAACTTTGATCTATCCAAAGGTTTTGATTTTGGCCTAGCATACGATGTAAACATAGCATCAGGCCTAGAATGGCATGAAGAAACCTTTACTGTGATCTCTGGCGATGAAGCCTCGTTTATTGCAGGGCCACTTACCGATCAAGGTTTTGGTATTGGCTCAAATGGCTTTCCGGGTTTTAAACCCTCTGATGCTGGTGAATATAGCCGTCGTAACTACGCCGCTTATGTTGATATAGAAGCGCCCTTTACTGAAGAGTTTTTAATGGGCTTAGCCGTTCGTTTTGAAGATTACGATACCTTTGGCACAACTACTAACTACAAATTAATGGCTCAGTATCACTTAACTGAAGATTTAAATATTCGTGGTTCAATCAGCACAGGCTTTAGAGCGCCAACCGTTGGCCAAGCTAATGTGAGTAACGTACAAACAAACCTTAGTAGTGGTGTATTAGTAGATTCTGCATTATTACCACCTACTAACCCAATTGCGATACAACTTGGCGGGCAAGAATTAGAGCCTGAAGAATCACAAAGCTATACTTTTGGCGCTGTGTACACGCTAGGCGATTTATTTTTAACGGTAGATTATTACAATATTAAAGTTGATGAGCGCATTAGTCAATCTGATAAAATTGAACTTAGCCAAGCAGACAAAGACAAACTTACTGCCTCGGGCATTCCTAACGTACAAAACCTAGCACAGGTAAGCTTTTTTACTAATGACTTTGACACCACTACACAAGGTGTTGATTTAGTGGCTAACTACTCAACTGAGTTACTTAATGGCAGCTCAACATTTAGCTTAGCGTACAACTGGAATGAAACCGAAGTTACCCGCTCAACCATTATTACAGGGCCGTTTAAAGTAAGCCGTCTTGAGAATGACTTACCTAATCATCGTGCAACTCTAAGCTGGGCACAACAATGGGAAAGCTTCTCTGCGTTTACCCGCGTAAACTACTTTGGTGAATACCAAGGTGTGCATGTAGATTATGACGAAACAGCTAAAATGGCAGATGCTGCGGTTACCTTAGATGCTGAAATTACTTATTTTTTAAACGAATCAATGAGCTTTTCTGTAGGTGCACAAAACTTACTTGACCAAGAAGCTGAAAAACTTGATTTTAGTGGCGCTAGCGACTTTATCCCTAATAATAATTGGGGTGGTCAATACTACGAAACATCACCATTTGGTATTAACGGTGGTTATTATTACGTTAAAGCAACTTATACTTTTTAATCCTTATTGGTCATAAGGTAAAGGCGAAATGTGAAAGACATTTCGCCTTTTTCGCTGTATAGATAGTCAAGACAGAATCAACAGGAATGTTAAAGTTACAATGCTACTTAAAAAAGCGAATCAGTTACTGGCAGAAAACAAACTTAAAGATGCTGAGTTTTACTACAAAACAATACTTAAAGCCGATGCTGATAACGGCGAAGCCCTGTTTGGTTTAGGCCGAATTGCACTGCGCCTAGAGCGTAATGATGATGCTGTATATTTATTACAAAAAGCCTGTGAACGCCTGCCTTATATGCTTGAACCTCTACACGCACTTGCTGATGCATTTAATAATGTAAATTCACCAAATGATGCGCTAAAAGTGCTTGAGTACGCAAAAAACTTAGCCAGTAATAACCCCGACCCACATTACTATTTAGCCCAGCACTATTTAACGTATGGTGAGCTAGATAAAGCCCATACTACTTTTTCGCATGCACTGAGCTTAGGCGTTTACCCTGTTACAGCGTATATTTTGTTAGAGTTGGTACAATTGGGGCGTTTTGACAAAGAACATAACTACCTCAGTAACTTGCATCACTTGCTAACGCAAACTAATAATTTACGCCTTAAAATGGTGTGCTATTACGCTTTGGCAAAAAGTTACGACAAACTAGAGGATACTGATCAGGCGTTTAACTACTTTGTATTAGCTAACCAATTACAACGAAAACTAAGCGAATTTGATACCCAAGTTCTTACTGCTTTTTACGACGACATAATAAAATACAATACAGCTGCTCTTTTAAGCTCAGCGAATAAAAGTGTAAAAGGTGGCATTACCCCCTTATTCATAATTGGCATGCCACGCAGCGGCTCAACCCTACTTGAACAAATGTTGGTAAATCATAGCCAGTGCTCAAGCATGGGTGAAAGTATTAGTATAAGTAGTAATGTGATGGCTTTTTTAGAACAAAAAACCGGTTTTAGCTATCCACACTGTTTAGATCATTTAACACATGAGTTAATTAATAAGGCCCGCGACCTTTATATAGCAAAATTAAAAACAGCAAGCCCTTCTCGCCCCTTTGTTATTAATAAACTGCCAAGCAACTATCAAGCTATTGGGCTTATTTATATGCTATTTCCAAATGCAAAATTTATTAATTTAACCCGCGATTTTAATGCCACGGCATTTTCGGTATTTAGTAATTATTTTGCCGAAAACGAGCCTTACTTTTGCTCGTTAACCGAGTTTAAGCAATACCATAGCTTGTACGAAAAGTTAATGGCGCATTGGCAGGCGTTTCCGGCACTGCAAATATATAACCTAAGTTATGAGCAATTAGTAACGGACCCCAAAGGCCAACTCACTGCACTACTTAGGTTTATAGGTTGCTCGTTTGAAGAAAATTGCTTGGCATTTTATAAACAAAAAATCGCGGTTACCACACTCAGCAAACACGCTATACGTGAACCGGTTAATCTGCACAATGTTGATAAGTGGCAACGCTACAAAACGCCATTACTTAAGCTTTTGGCGCAGTCGCAAACCAATTAAGTACATCTTTAAACTGCTCATTGCGCGCATGCGGATGGGTTAACATATTAATATGGTCGTAATCTATTTTATGGCCATAACGACGTCCATAAATTTGCATTTTTTGTACCCCAGGACCCGACTCTTCCATAAACTTTTGAATATCTATTGGTTGTGCGAGGGCTTTATCTTTTGCGCCTGCAATATGCAGCGTTGGCGGCAAGGTTAATTGTGCAACGGCTTTAGCGTAATCAAAGTTATCGTCACTGTCTATCCAAGGTGTTTTTTTAGCCCACTGCATACTTTGCCAATGCGACTTTTGTGTTTCATCGTCACTGCCCCACTTTAAGCGTTTAGCCGGTAAGTACCCATGCTTTTTAGCCATTAACGGCGCCATAAAATACCAAATGAAATTAGCTTGAAGTAACTTTTTAGGGTGATTATTAAATAACGAACGCTTAGTGCCAAAGTAAGCACAGGCTTTTACGTCGTTAATATAATTTGGGAATCGTGCAAATGCGCTATTCATTAACACCCCACCCCAAGAGTGAGCCAGCCAATAATCTGGTTTTTTCCCCTCTAACTGCTCTATTTTATCTATAAATGCAGGAATATCTTCTAAAATAGCTTCGGTTTGACCATAACGAGCATGCTTGTCTATAACCGGTTTACTTTCACCACGACCACGTAAATCAGCCACATAACACACAAACCCTTGCTCGGCTAAAAAAGGCGCTAAGCCTTTGTTGCTATGGGTATAAAATATTTTACCGTTTTCTACCGCGCCATGCATAAAAAACGCCACTGCGCCATTTGGCTTATCGCTACTAATACGACGTAAATGCAGTGTTTGCTGATCGGCTAATGTTATAAATACTGATTGCTGAGTGATTGCCACAGTGAGTCCTTTTTAATTGCTAACAGCTCATCCTACCAGTAACAACCTCGTAGCCATAGGGAAAATTATCACGTTTTTATCTCGGTATTTGTTACAATTAACTTTTATTCCTGTTGTAAAAATAATCATCATGAAAGCAAGCACCTCACGCGCAAAACTACACCCTCGTAATCAACATTTAAATGGCTACGATCTTGACCTATTAACTGAGCAGCATCCTGCACTTTCTGCTTTTATTATTACAACACCTGCAGGTACAAAAAGTATTGATTTTAGCGATAACAAAGCGGTAAAAACCCTTAATCAAGCCCTTTTAAAAGCCCATTACAATGTAGATTTTTGGGATATTCCACAGCATAACTTATGCCCACCTATTCCTGGACGAGTAGATTATATTCATTATTTGGCCGACTTATTAGCCGACGATAACCAAACGCAAATTCCCACTGGCCGTCAAGTTAAAGTATTAGATATTGGCACCGGCGCTAATTTGGTTTACCCGCTCACAGGTGGGCATGAATATAACTGGCATTTTACTGGCACCGATATTGACCCTGCAGCCATTAAAGTAGCAAAACAAATTGCGCAATTTAATAATTTAAAAATAACCTTAAAACAGCAAAAAAATGCCGCAAATATATTCAAAGGAGTTATAAACAGTAAAGATCTGTTCCACTTAACGCTGTGTAACCCGCCGTTTCATGCCAGCAGCGAAGACGCTGTTAAAGGTAGCGAACGTAAATGGAAAAACCTTGGCAAAGCACCTAGCAGCACACTTAACTTTGGTGGCCAAAATAACGAGCTTTGGTGCGAAGGCGGTGAAGTGCAATTTATCTCTAATATGATTAAAGAAAGTGCAGCCGTTGCAGAGCAAGTAATGTGGTTTACCTCTTTGGTGTCGAAAAAAGATAATATTGCGGCTTTAGAGCAAGAATTAAAACAACACCCTATAGCCCAATATAAAATAGTTGATATGGCACAAGGGCAAAAAGTAAGTCGTTTTATTGCTTGGAGTTATTTTGATAAAGCCACGCGTGAGCAAATTTGCGAAGAACTCGAATAATAATATAGTAAGGATTAACCCTATGATAGATTTTCGCTCAGATACGGTAACTAAACCCTCTAAAGCTATGCGCGATATAATGTATAACGCCCCTGTAGGCGATGACGTATATGGCGATGATGAAAGTGTTAACCAACTAGAAGCATATGCATGTGAGCGCTTTGAATTTGCGGAGGCACTTTTTTGTAGCTCAGGTACTCAAGCTAACTTATTGGCGTTAATGGCACATTGTGAGCGCGGAGACGAATACATTTGCGGTCAAAGCGCCCATAACTATAAATTTGAAGGCGGCGGCGCAGCCGTTTTAGGCTCAATACAACCCCAGCCAATTGAAAACGAAGCAGACGGTACACTTTGCTTTAATAAAATAGCGGCGGCAATAAAGCCTGATGATAATCATTTTGCCAATACTCGCTTATTAAGCCTTGAAAACACCATAGGCGGTAAAGTACTTGCACTTGACTATCTTGCTGCAGCGCGCAAGTTTGTAAACCAACACAGCTTATCGCTACACCTAGATGGTGCTCGCGCGTTTAATGCAGCAGCCGATCTTAATGTGGATATAACTGCTATTACTCAGCACTTTGATTCTGTTTCGATTTGTTTATCTAAAGGGTTAGGTGCGCCGGTTGGCTCGTTATTGCTCGGTTCAAAAGCGCTGATTAGCAAGGCAAGACGCTGGCGAAAAGTACTTGGCGGCGGTATGCGCCAAGCAGGAATGTTAGCAGCAGCAGGGCAATACGCACTTGAGCATAATGTAAAACGCTTAAGCGATGATCATGCTAATGCGCGCTACCTAGCGCAGCAATTAAGTACACTTAATGGCTTTAACGTTAACATGAAAAACACCACCAACATGGTTTATGCCAGCTGCGAGCCTAATATAAATATACAGCAGCTAGCAGCTAATTTAAAAGCGCAAGGAATACTGTTTAGTCCAAGTAAGCAACTTAGGTTAGTAACTCACTTAGACATAACTAAAGCAGATATAGACACCTTTATAAAGGCATTAGCGGCCCATATTTAACGCGGCTTTATAATGTTTGCGGCACACCGATTCATACCGGTTGTTGCCGCCTATTTCTACTTGGTTACCATCGGCTATTGCATCGCCATTTTCATCGGTACGCAATACGTGGTTGGCTTTGCGGCCACAATGACACACAGTTTTAAGCTCTACTAGCTTATCAGCCCAAGCAAGTAAATACTGCGACCCGGTAAATAGCTCACCTCTAAAGTCGTTACGCAAGCCATAACATAGTACCGGAATACCCAGTTCATCAACCACATCGGTTAACTGCATCACTTGCTCTTTAGATAAAAACTGGCATTCGTCAACTAGTACACAATGGCGTTTTTTATCTTGATTTAGTGACTGTATAAGCGCAAACACATCTTTGTTTTCATCAAAAATATGCGCATCGGCTTGCAGCCCAATTCGCGAAGATACCTTGCCTACTCCCGCTCTATCATCAATTGCAGCTGTGAGGATCACCGGCTCCATACCACGCTCTTGGTAATTAAATGCAGATTGTAATAAAGTGGTTGATTTACCCGCATTCATTGCAGAATAATAAAAGTATAATTGCGCCATTGCTGTGCCTTCAGATAAAAAGTGCGCTTATGCTACCTCAAACGAACGTTAATACCAATTTGGTTTATGCATTTTATGCATTAAGAACTGATCATCCGGTTTCGTGCTGCAATAACCATTGTTTTCTTGCAAGTCCACCCGCATAACCTGTTAATTTTGCGTTTGCACCAATAATACGGTGGCACGGTACAATAATACTTATTGGGTTTTTGCCATTAGCAGCGCCAACAGCGCGCACCGCTTTGGGGTTGTTTAATACCTTAGCAATATCGCCATACGTTTTAAGTTCCCCATAGGGAACGTTAAGTAATGCCTGCCATACACTTTGTTGAAACACGGTTCCTTGGGTATCTAAAGGTACTGTAAAGGTAGTGCGCTGCTTAGCAAAATACTCATTAAGCTGCGCTGCGGCGCATAAAATAGCGGCATTAGTCACTTCGCTAAGCGCTGTAATGGGGTAATTTTTAGGAGGATAAAAACCCACATAGCTCACGCCGTTTTCGCTGCCTTGAATAATAATATCGTCGATAGGACTCGGTAGTAAGGTTTGAATTATCATCAGTTTACGGCAAGGATACTCGGTACTTTAGTGCCGAGAGGAATTGCCGCCTCCATTAGTTGAGTTAACGTAGTGGTTCGAGCAGAAATCCGAACCGTGTTTTTCTTAATGTTAGCGCTGGCGTGAACCTTATCACCTAAAATAGTTTCTAGGGCAAAGTAGCCTGAGCTACGCTTGCCTTTAACAAAACCAGTACCTTGTGGTGTTTGTACAAAGTCGTGTTTTTTTAGGCCAAATAGCTTGCCGACTGGTATCCGCTTTTCGGAGCGGATACCCTTTGTCTGTTGGTAGTCACCAGAAGCCACATGACGTTTACGTAAAACATGTTTGCCTTGTTGTACAAGCTCGCCATCTTCACAACAAATTGACACGGCATCATAGTAATGAGTTTTCGGCAAGCCCAATACTTGTTCGCGCTTAAATTTGGTCACGTAGCCAAACGTTTCTTCAAAATCCCAGCACTGTTTTAACTGGGCTTTGAGTATACCTATTTCAGTCGCATGTTTAGTCTTTGAGCGCTTCACTTTCAGCTCAAACTTTCCTGCATGTAAATCATTATGGCACGTCTCGCATAGCGCTATTAGGTTACTGGGTGCATCAGTGCCGCCCTGAGAACGAAATACTTTGTGGTGTACGTGCAGCTTGACGTTGTGCTTCGTTTTACGTCCACTTTGACATTTATAATTGTCACGTTGCAATACGTAGGCTTTAACGTTGTAGTAGCCCAGCAGTGCGCCTTGCTGGTAGCCGGCACTAGTCACAATTGGGTTAGTTATCTTGTGTATATCGAAGCTAGCAGTTTCAACCTTCCAATGTGAAATTGGTAAGATAGCTTCAACCTGCTTTTTCTCACGCAAGTGTGAATCAAGCTTGCTTTTTAGAGACGGTGCTAAGCGCCCCTCTTTACGCATTGAGGCACGGTTCAACCAACGTGCAGGGCGGTAGCGTAGCTTACGGTTTCTGCGAGTCCTTCGATACATTGCACGTTGCTGCATCTTTTTAGATACGTCAGTGCGCAAAGCCACCTCGCTTTGATAAATCACTTTACCATTTGCGATAGCTGCACAGCCAACGTGTTTACTGCCAGTATCCATGCCAGCAACTACGTGCTGAGTATGGCCGCTCGACCCATGCAATAATTTGATTGTGAACGGGGTACGTTTGACTACCTTAGCTTCGCCAGCTTTAAGCAGCTTACGTGCTTTAGCGGCCTTGCAAGGCATCAAAGGCTTCCCGTGCTTGTTAAGTACATACGCTAACATAGCGCGTATCTCCTTCGAGTAGTGCGTATAACTGTGCTTGAGGCACACAGCAAATTCGACTTCCTCTCGACCAGATAATTTAGCTTCGCAACGTGGTTGACTGCCCCTAACTCAATAGGACTGTTTACAGTGCCACGAAAGAGCTTGGAACTGAGGCGGCATTCCAAGGTTTCTACATCTAAATTATCGTTTACTAACATTTCTAATCCTCAGTTAGTGGTCTGGTCAACAAGCGCTTTTACAAGCTCATCCCTTTAGGGGTGAGTAGTTGACTATAATTGCTGCCATAGTTGAAAAGTTAAATATGATCGAAATGGCGCGCAGTTATCGCTGTTAAACACAGCCACAGCGGCTTGCGCTTTTTTAACACCTAAATCACCATCGAGTAAAATATCGGGCTGACTTTGGCCACGTAACTTTGCATAGTTTACCGTCCACGGGCCTATGCCCTTTAAATTTAGCCATAAATCTAAATCGTCACATTGTGGGTTTAACGTGCAAAACTGCGCCAAATTATACAATGCATTTTTACGCGCTTGAGGCATTTTAAAAAACGCAAAATCACTGTTTACCAATTGCTGTGGGGTTGGAAAATAAACAGCCCCGTTGCACTGCTCCCCCAACTCACTAACGAGTTTAGTTACTAAATTATGCGCAGCAGTAACACTTACTTGCTGCCCAAGTACCGCGCGAATGCCCGCTTCAAAACTCGACCAAATTCCTGGTAGGCGCAGCCCTTCGCTCACCGCAAATGCATTATTAATATTATCTTGTATATGCATTGTGATTAAATTTATATCGGCGTCTAAATCAAGTACTCGGCGAATATTGGTAATAACTTGCTGCAAGCAATGCGTATTATTAATCGTTATTGCCACTTTAAAGTGATTTTTGTGAGCTATAAACTCGGCATTAAAACGGCCTTTGCAGTGCTCGTCTGAAAATGTACGCCCATAACTTGTCGCTGTTATCCACTCCATAGGCGCAATTAAGCGTTTTGCTAAAAACTGCTGCATAGCAGGCCAATTATATGGCGGCCTAAAGGGAAGAGTTAAATTGAGAGTTGAGTTTACAATAGAGCTAGGTGCTTTATCGCTGCTGCGTAATTTTGAAGGGGCAATATTTAG
Organism: Pseudoalteromonas sp. SG44-5; assembly: GCF_014164175.1. Classification (NCBI taxonomy): domain Bacteria; kingdom Pseudomonadati; phylum Pseudomonadota; class Gammaproteobacteria; order Alteromonadales; family Pseudoalteromonadaceae; genus Pseudoalteromonas; species Pseudoalteromonas sp. SG44-5. The sequence continues at coordinate 272,177 of NZ_JACJES010000003.1, forward strand.
TTGCTGTAAAAATGCGTCGTTAAAACGTCTAATGCTATTAAACCCCGCTGCAAAAGCAATCTGCGTTAGCGGCAGAGTGGTTTCTTGGATCAGTTTTTTAGCAAAATGACACTGATTGAAAAGACGGTATTGCGTGATCGAAATACCAAAGTGCTGAGTAAATAAACGCCTTAAATAACGGCTACTTACCCCTAACCTTGCCGCGAGTTTTTCGCAATCATAACAAGCACCTTGATCAATTAACTGTTTTGCTCGCAGTGCCGTGGTTTTAACTCCTTGCCAAGCAAAGCTCCCCGGCGCACTATCGGGCCTACACCGCATGCAGGGTCTAAACCCCGCTTTAGCAGCATTATGTGCATACTGATAATAGGCAACGTTTATTTCATTAGCCGTGGGGGCTGGGCATATTGGCCGACAATATATACCGGTACTTTTAACCGCCACATAAAAAAGCCCATCAAAACGAGGATCGCGACTCTGCCGTGCTTTTTGCCAGTGTTTATCATTCATAAACGCACACACTAATTACTAATAAGAAGCTTAAGCTTAAAGTATACGCCACACTTTACTAGCCAATTTCGGACCTTAACCATATAAGTTAACCAAAGGCAGGAGTTATATGGTTAAGTTACTGTTTATTATGTAACGTGTTAAAAGGCACTCTGCCTTATTTGGCAAAGTCGATTAACTCTTGCCCTGTTAAGCGATAAATAATCCATTCATTTTGCGGCTTAGCGCCCATACTATCGTAAAAGTCTATTGCGGGTTTATTCCAATCTAATACCACCCATTCAAAACGCCCACAATTTTTATTCAGCGCTTGATTTGCTAAGTGCTTCATTATTGCTTTACCTGCCCCTTTACCGCGGCTATCAGGGCTTACATATAAATCCTCTAGGTAGAGGCCGTTTTTACCAAGCCAGGTAGAGTAATTATAAAAATAAACAGCAAAGCCAATGGGCTCGTCGCCATCAAAGCATATAATGCTATGCGCTGTTGCGCCTTCACTAAAAAGGGTATCTAAAATGGCTTGTTCATTAGTTTTAACTGCTTGTGGCTCTTTTTCATAAATAGCGAGCTCATTAATAAAGTGCAAAATGGTTTTTGCATCACTTGCTTGCGCATCACGAATGTCAATTGTGTTTGTCATACTGCTTTAACCTTAAAAATATTGCTCTAATTTATCTTTTAAAATATCAAGTTCAATTGGCTTGCTTAAATAATCATTCATGCCAGCTGCAATACACCGCTCTTTGTCTGAATCCATGGCATTGGCTGTTAATGCTATAATTTTAATTGCTTTATGCTGCTCGCCAGCCTCACCTTTACGTATTGCAATAGTGGCATCATAACCATCCATAACCGGCATTTGGCAATCCATTAGTACAACTTGAAAGTAACCTGCTTCATGTTTTGCGAGTTCCTCTAAAGCACGTTGACCATTTTCGGCTAAGACTGTTTCGCAATTGAGCTTTTTAAGCATTAAAGTAGATACTTGCTGGTTTATTGGATTATCTTCAACCAATAATATTTTAGCAGGCTCAATGGTTTTGGCTTTGCGCAACGATGAAATATACCCAGATGTTACCAATGGCAGTGCTTCGTGCTGCTCGCTATTAGTAATAACCGAAAGCGCAGAAATTAAATCGGCGGTTGTTACTGGCTTTGGAAAGTAAGCCTGAAAGCCTGCATCAAAATAGCGCTGAGCCCCCTCTAAGCCTGCAATACTGGTCATCATTACTAATGGCATATGTTTGTAATCTGCATGCGCTTTTAATACTTCACATAACTCTATGCCATCCATGCCGGGCATTTGCATGTCTAATACAGCTATGTCATACATGCCCTGATTGTTTTTAACTCTATTTTCACAAATTAGCAGCGCATGTTCGGCATTATTTGCCAGCTCAACATTAGCTCCCCAGTGCTTGAGCTGCTCTGAAATAACCAAACGATTTGTTTCGTTATCATCAACCACCAATATACTTAACCCATTAATATTAGCCTTTGGCATATAGCGCTCTTGTTGATCGCCCTTTAGCACCTCCATGGTGACGATAAACTCACTCCCTTGGCCAGCATTACTTTTAATTGCAATAGCGCCTCCCATTAGTTCACATAACTGCTTACTAATAGCAAGACCAAGGCCAGTGCCTCCATATTCTCGAGTAGTAGACGCATCAACTTGCATAAAAGGCGCAAATAACTGTTGTTGTTTTTCTTTGCTAATGCCAATACCAGAATCTTTTACGCTAACTTGCAGCATTAGCTGGGCCTCAATACGCTCAATAGATGCGCTAACCACCACTTCGCCTTCGTTTGTAAACTTAACGGCATTACTTAATAAATTAGTTAATACTTGGCGTATTCTCCCTGGATCGCCACTTAACTGCGATGGCTCTAAGGCAACCAAATCTAAAATTATTTCTATGCCTTTATTTTGAGCTGTTAATGCTTGCGCAGCGGCTACTTCCCCAATTAAATCGCGGGCATTAAAATTAATACTCTCTAGCTCAATTTTACCTGCTTCTGCTTTTGAAAAATCTAAAATGTCGTTTATTACACCCAGTAATGATTGCGCACTGGTTTTAGCAATTGCTACTTTAGTTTCAATAGGCTTGGGCAGTTGCTCTAACTGAATAAGCTCAAGCATGCCTAAAACACCATTCATTGGCGTACGTATTTCATGGCTCATAGTTGCTAAAAACTGACTTTTTGCTACACCGGCTTCTTTTGCCAAAACCAAAGCTATTTTTAATTCCTCAGCGGTTTGTTTACGGCGTTGTGACACTAAGGTACTGCCTACTAAAGTTGCTAAAGAGCGTAAGTAGGTTTCTTCACTTTGCGTCCATTGGCGAAACTCCCCAACGGTTTCTGCGCATAAAATACCTAAATTTCCGTCACCGGTTGTAATAACGGCATCTAGCATAGATTTTATATTATTAGGTTTTGCATAATGCTCAATAAAATCAACGGTAGCGGGATGATTATAAACATCGTCAATAGCTATTAAGTTTTGTTTATAAATAGCTTCGTAGTAGGCAGGGTAATCCTCTGCACTGAGCTGTGCATTACAGCAATCAACACCTTGCCCTTGTATATTTAAACTATGGCAAATCATTAAATCGCGTTGTTCGTTAAAAATCCAAATAGAAGCGCGCTGTACATCAAGCACTTCACACATAGACTTAACGGCTAATTTTTTTACCTCTGCCACATCACTGCTTTGCACTTCAGGTGCAACAGTAAGCATGGCTAAGCTTTTGTTATAACGATTGGCTTTTTCGCTTTCAAGCTCAAGTCGCTTATGCGCATCAATACTTTGAAAAGAGCCAAAAACACGAATGCACTGGCCGTTTTCAAACTCACTTTGCCCTATTGACTTAACCCAACGTTCTTGGCCAGTGTAAGTAACAATAATAAGCTCAATATTCCAGCTTTTCCCACTACTTATTGCACTTTCAAAAAGGGCATTAATTTTATCTCTGTGATAGCCTTCTTTATAATGATTTATTGCGGTGGCTATATCTGGAGAGTAACTCTGTGGCACTTCGTGAATTGCGCGTACTTCGTCTGACCAATAAAGCGTTTGCGCTTTTAAGTCTATTTCCCACGCACCTATTTGCCCCTGTTTACTCATAGATTCAAGCAGGCTTTGCTGACGTGTTATTTTTAATTGCGCCTGATAACGCTCTGTAATATCGAGTATAAAACCATCTAAATATAATACGTTTCCGTCAGTGTCATAAATGGCTTGGCCTTTTTCATTTACCCAACGTACTTCATTACCTTGCGTTATGATCCGGTATTCAACAGACCAAGGCGTGTGCTCGTCAATGCACTTAATAATCGTTTTTTCAATATCGTCACGATCGTCCGAGTAAATTATTTCTAAATAACTTAACTGCTTATTCTCTAATATTGCCTCAGCGTCATAACCCGTAAGCTCTTTAGTTTGCTTACTCATATAAAGCATAGTCCACACTTTATCGTACTTACAGCGATAAATAATGCCTGGAATATTGCCTACTAACGAGGCAAATTGGTCTCGACTATTTTGTAATTCTAGCTCTGTTGCTTTTTGTTCTGTAATATCCAAATGGGTACCTATCATCCGCTTTGGTGAGCCATCATCATTCCATTCAACCACTTTTGCAGTGTCTAGTATCCATACCCAATGACCTTGTTTATGTTTCATACGTGCTTCATTGACGTAATAGTTTGTTTCACCAGAAAAATGAGCGTTTAATTTTTGCTCCGAAACTATTAAATCGTCCGGGTGGGCATACTTATACCAAGTGCCTATTACTGCTGGGCCTAACTGATCTAAGGTATAGCCAATTATTTCAGCCCAACGGTGATTAAAAGTGACTTTACCTGTGTCAATGTACCAATCCCAAATTCCCACAGCGGTAGTATCTATTACCAACTGTAGTTGTGCTTTATGCTCTTCTAGCTCTATTTCTTGTAACTTTAATGCGGTTAAATCTGTTCGAATGGCTATATAGCTTTGTGGCTTAGCATTTTCATCTAAAAATGGCGCTATGGTGGTATCTACCCAATATAAATTACCTTGCTTGGCTTTATTACATATTTTCCCATGCCATACTTTTCCCTGTTTTAGGGTTTGGTACATTTCTTTAAAAAACTGTTTTGGGTGAGTGCCCGAATTAAGAATACGGTGATTTTTACCTATTAACTCGTGTTCGTCATAACCACTTATTTCACAAAACTTTTTATTAACAAAAGTGATAGTGCCTTTTAAATCTGTTGCAGCCACAATCGCGTGCTCATCAAGTGCACTTTTTTGCTCTGCTAAGTGCCTTAGCACAACCTGTAGTTCAGCCCCTTGTTTATAAAACTCTGTTAGTTGTTGCTGTTTATTTTCGGCCAATTTACACAGCTTACTCGATAACAAATTAAACTCTTGGCTGTCGGGTAAAATAGGTACTTGGGTGCTTTTCCCCTTGGTAATTTTATCAACAAGGGCTGTTAAGCGCCTTAATGGATGAAACAATACTCGACCAAACCACCAAGAGCACGCTAAAACAGCCAACAACATAAGCAGTGTTGCCAAAGCAAAATACTTAATAGAATAAGTATTTGTTAGCTCCTGAACATTCGGCTTAGACACTAATAGCAGCCAGCTTTGATCACCCAAAAAATTCAGCTGACTAACAAAGCCATACATTACATCATTATTTTCGTTGTTATAGGTAAACGTTTTTTGCATTAATTGTGTTTTATTTAATAATGTTTGCTCTGTTGATGGCTGTTGGTTTAATAAAGGCAAACTATTACTTGGCAATAAACTAAAACTAAGCTCGCTGTTTTTAGCATACATTGCATTTAATTGATTCATTAGCCACTGGGGGTTTATATCGGCTAAAAGAATACGGCTTAATTGTTGCTCCGTATTATATATACCAAGCGCAATAATAAAATGTGGTTGTTTTTCAATTAAAAATGATTGAAATGAAGGCGTTGCATGCTCACTCAAGCTAGTATGGATATTAGTTAACGATTGAGGAGCTATTTTGCTAATAAAAGAAGATGTAGGTGTAGCAAGCAAAGCTGCGCTATCTATTAGCTCTACATTATTTACAAATTCGTATACGTTAACAAACTCAGTTATTGCACTTTGTTGTTGCACAGAGTTAGTCGTTAACTGGTTTTTAAGTAACTTAAAATCTTTAATATAATCAGCCAGCCAAAAGCGACTAAACTGCTGAGCAATATTTGTTACCTGTTGTAATTCAGTTTGGGCGTGTTGTTCTAATGTATTATTTATTCGCTTAAAGCTCAGCCAAGAAAACAAACACAAAGGTATTAATGCAATAACTACAAAGGCTATAGTTAGCTTACTTTGTACAGACTGTCCTTTACCTGCTAGCTTTGTGAAGCTCAAACCTTTATTCATACCTGAATTACCTAGTAATTTTACCCATTTTAATACTATGTATTAATGCATTAAAAAGCCTAAGACGCAAGTTTTGCGCTAATAAGCCCATGAATTTTTTATGTGTTTTACAAACAGTACTGCTACCTGGCTTTTAACTAAATATACGCCTAAGTAGACACAATGAGTTAGCTAAGTTTCATCAAGCCCCGTGTAGCTGTTTTTAGCTGCTCGTGATATAACAATCTTAATATAAGTAGTTACTTGGGGATATTATGGGTCATGACCATGCACACAGCCATGTAGACGACAGCCAAAGTAACAAGCAACTCGCGCTAGCTGTTGCCATTAATGTTCTGCTTACTGTTGCGCAAGTTATTGGCGGAATATTTTCTGGCAGTTTGTCACTCATGGCAGACGCACTGCATAATCTTAGTGATGCAGCCGCTATATTTATTGCCCTTGTTGCGCGTAAAATTGGTAACAAACCTGCCGATAACACACATCACTTTGGCTACAAGCGCGCCGAAATTTTAGCTACTTTGTTCAATAGCAGTACATTAATACTGATAGGTGTGTATTTAATTTTTGAAGCTATGAGCAGTTATTTAAACCCGCAGCCAATTGATGGTTGGATCATAGTGTGGGTGGCTGCATTTGCCCTGCTAATAGATTTAATCACTGCACTTTTAACTTACCGAGCTGGCGCAAATAGCAGTATGAATATAAGAGCAGCTTTTATTCATAATGTATCTGATGCGATGGCGTCTGTTGTGGTTATTGTTGCAGGTACTTTAATTATTTTGTACCAGTGGTATATAGTTGATTTAATTGCGACAATTTTAATTTCTATTTATGTTATTTACCATGGCGTGTTACTGCTTAAACAAAGCTGTCGCATTTTAATGCAAGCTGCGCCTAATAACTTTGATACCCAAGCTGTTACATGCGCTCTCACCAAAAACTTTAATATAGAGCAAGTAATAGCTATAAAAGTATGGCAATTAGATGATAAAACCAGCCATTGCGAACTGCTGATTAACGCTCATAACTCACTTGATTTAGCAGCCGTTAAACACTTTTTACAGCATAATTTTAATATTGAAAACTGCATAATAGAAAAGCACAATAATTTATAATAAAAATAGCTTTATAAACAAATTTTCAATTGAAAACTGCTCTCATTATCATTTACAATTAGGGTTCTTAGCTCACAATTGAGATGCCGTTTTTGAAACTTTGGTTACGTAAAATTCATTTGACACTTGCCCTACTCAGCGGGTTGTTTTTATTAATAGTGAGCCTCAGCGGAGCGGTGTTAATTTACGCAAAAGATCTACAACACCTTATCCAGCCCGAAAAATGGCTAGTAACGCCTGCAGAAAAACCGCTAAATTTCGACACTTTAATAAACAGTGTGCAAACTCAAACCCAACAAAAAACTGTTTTTTTAATGCCTGAACAAAACCCTACTATGGCATGGCAGTTTAGATTAGCTAATAATCACTACGCGAGCGTAAACCCCTACACCAGCAATGTTATTTATACTTACCAAAGTACAGATACAATTTATGGTTTTACGCTTGCTTTGCATCGCTGGTTATTATTTGAGAGCAGTGACGGTAATAAACCATTTAAAAATTGGATGTCGGTATGTGCATTACTGCTGTTAATAAACGTATTAATAGGCTTTTATTTATGGGTAAAACCTAAAAACCGGATAAAACGTTTAGCTATAAAACCTAAAGCAAAACTAAGAGTACTGCTGTATCAGCTGCATACTGTGTTGGGAGTTTACTTTTTTGTGCCATTAATACTGATTGCCTTTACGGGTATGGCGTTTAATTGGAAAACGCAAACGCAGTCTGTTTTAGAACTGGTAACACAAAATAAAGTAACAAACAGACCTGCGCCTCCCAAAATAACTGCACCTAAAAATACCGAATTACAATACAATTTAGCAATTAATAATGCTCAAGCCATATTTCCTAAAGGTGAGCTATATAGGGTATACTTGCCTAAAAAAGCGGATGACGCGATTGCTTTAAGAATACAAAATCCCGGCGAAAGCCACGCTTACAGCTGGGTTTGGACTAATCCATTTACTGGTAAAGTATTAAACTCATTTGACGCCAGTAAAACCAATTTCACCACACAAGCATGGAACTTTAAATATGCCTTTCATATTGGTAATTTTGCTGGGCCAGTTGTACAGTTTTTATGGCTACTAATAACCCTATCACTGAGCTTTTTTATTGTAACGGGTGTTTACTTTTGGTTAAAAAGACGAAATCGAAAATAATTATCATTAACACTTGTGGCCGCTATTGTTAATAGTTATCATTACCAAAATTAATTATTTATCTGAGTTACCATGTTAAAAACCTCACTTTGCTTACTTAGCGTCGCTGTTAGTGCTTGCGCAATTGCCGATGAAAATAGTAAAAACAAATATTCTGCTGATCAGTTAGAACACGTTATTGTGTCGGGTAGTCGTATATTTGAAAGTATTGATGAAGTTCCTGCTTCAATTACTGTTATAAATCAGCAGCAAATTCAACAACACTTAAAAGTAAACCCAGAACTAAGCAGCTTACTCGCACAAATGGTACCAGGATTGGCTCCTAGCACCGGCAGCTCCAGTAACTCAGGCCAAACACTGCGTGGTCGCGCACCTTTAGTTATGATTGACGGCGTACCACAATCAACTCCACTGCGTAACGGTTCATTAGGCATAAAAACGCTAGATGCCAGTGCCATTGCACGCATAGAGGTTATTAAAGGAGCAACCTCGATTTATGGTAATGGCGCTGCTGGCGGCATAATTAACTACATAACAAAAAAAGCGAAAAGTGACGGCCAGCCTGAGGGCGAAATTAGTATTTCTAGCCGCTTTAGTGCTGTTAAGCTTGATGAAAGTGCCGGTGCAAGAATATCGGCAGCTATAAATGGTGGCTTAGATAAGTTTAGCTATTTAATAAGCGCCAGTTACGAGCAAAACGGTGTACAACGTGATTCAGAGGGTGATATTTTAGGCTTGCAATATGGTTTGTCCGACTCAGAAACACAAAACTACTTTACTAAACTAAGCTACGATTTTGATGATGATAAGCAACTAGAGTTTAGTTATAACTTTTATAGCTCACAGCAAAAAACTGATTTAGGGGATGTTACTGGCGACGGTAACATAGGTGAAAAAACCTATGCGATTCACGTACCCAAAGAGCTGCAAAAACCAGGTAAACCGCAAGGCCCCGAAGGCAATGTAAATATTACTCTTAAATACCTAGATTACGCCTTATTCGATAACACCCAAATGACCTTAGATCTGTACAAGCAAAATATAGAAAATGTATTTTTCTTTTCAACTAATTTAGCCAATCTTGATGATGGTTATAGCGGTGGTCAATCTGTTATAAAGTCAGATAAACTAGGCGCAAGAGCCACATTTAATAGCCAATTTGACTTTGATAATCTAACAACCACCTTAATATATGGTATTGATGCCCTAAACGATAAAACCTCACAACCTTTAGTTGATGGCCGTATATGGGTTCCTGAAATGGACATGGATAGTGTTGCTGGTTTTTTACAAACAAAGTGGGTAATTAACGACGATATTATTTTAAAAGCCGGTGTAAGAAAAGAAAGCATAGATTTAACGGTAGCCGACTATCAAACATTAAAGCTATGCAGAACCGCTACGCAATGTTCAGTACCACTTAGTGTGCGCGGCGATACCATAAATTACGATGCAACAACTTACAATGCTGGCATTAAATATAATTTAAGCCCTGCCTTTAGCCCATTTTTTAGTTACTCGCAGGGCTCTGATATATCAGACATAGGCATACTATTGCGCGCAGCTACTGTAAACGATATAGCGCTTATTCAAACACAAGCATCAATTATAGATAACTACGAAGTAGGTTTCACCTCACAATTTGATGACCTGCGCTTTGAACTAGCAGCATATAAAAGCACGTCTGAGCTAGGAACCAGCAATAAATTTAACGATGTAACAGGCGTTTATGAGCCAATACGCGCGCCGCAAAAAATATGGGGCTTTGAAGGCTTAGTAAATTATGCCATTACCCCACAACTTAAATTAGTTGCCACATATAGCTACGTTGAAGGTAAAGATACCCAAGCCGATGAATACTTAGGTGCTAAACAAATTAGCCCACCAAAAGCGACAGCCAATTTAGCGTGGCAGGCCAGCGACGACATAGCTCTTATATTTAGCTATTTATACGTTGGCGATAGAAAGCGCTTTGATAAAAACGAACAAGGCCAATACGTTGGCGATCAAGGTCCTGTAAGTAGTTACGATATAGTTAATTTGAGTGGTCAATATCAAATTACTCCACAATGGAGCAGCTATTTTGGGGTCGAAAATTTATTTAACAGCGACTACTACCCTGCTCGTGCGCAATCATATACTTATGGTGGCTACAATATTAAAGGGCTAGGCACTACGGCAACTCTCGGTGCTAAATATCAATTCTAACTGATTTAAGTAACTTTAAAGGCATGTTAAGCATGCCTTTTTAAATTATATTAAAATATGTGTATTAACCCTCATCTCGCTCAATTAACAATACCTATTATAAAAATTAAAAACTGCTTACAAACCAAGTAATAACGCAAACTTAAATAAGAATCAAAACCAATAGTAACACAATGATTTTTATAGAGAAAACTTGCAATAGCTGCAGTTTGCACTACACTGGTCGCAATTGAACTTGTTAAGGTGATCTATCATGAAAGGTAATCAAAAAGTAATCGACGCATTTAATACATTGTTAGCCAACGAATTAGCAGCAATTGACCAGTATTTTATTCATTCGCGCATGTACGATGACTGGGGATTAGCTAAACTTTATGAGCGCCTTAACCACGAAATGGAAGAAGAGAAAGATCATTGTGACTGGTTAATAAAACGCATTCTATTTTTAGAAGGTGTGCCTAACATGACTAAACGTCGTGATTTATTAATTGGCACCGATGTTAAAAGCATGATGCAAAACGACTTAACACTTGAGCTTGAAGTAGTAGCTAGCGTAAAAGACGTAATCGCAATATGCGAAGAACAACAAGACTATCAATCTCGTGCCATTTTAGAAAAACTATTATTTGATACCGAAGAAGATCATGTTTACTGGTTAGAACAGCAACTTGGTTTAATTGATAAGATTGGAACGCAAAATTATCATCAAGCACAAATGGCTTAGTAGGAGTATATAGTATGAAAGGCGATAAAGACGTTATTGCAGCACTAAATAAAGTACTCGCTAACGAGCTTGTTGGTATTAACCAATACTTTTTACACGCACGTATGTTTAAAGATTTTGGCTTTAGTAAATTAGATAAAGCAGACTACAAAGTATCAATTCAAAAAATGAAAAACGCGGATCGTTTAATTGAACGTATTTTGTTTTTAGAAGGCTTACCAAATCTTCAAGACCTAGGCCGTTTACGTATTGGTGAAAACAGCGAAGAAATGATTGCTGCCAATATGAGCTTTGAACTTGATACAATTGATGAGTTACGTAGCGCAGTTAAACTGGCTGAAAGTAAAAAAGATTATATTACTCGTGAAGCCCTTGATCACATTTTAAATGAACAAGAAGAGCAAATTGATTGGTTAGAAACTCAGCAATTACTGATTGAAAATACCGGCTTAGAAAACTACCTACAGTCGCAGCTGTAATAGTAATTAACACGCATAAAAAAAGCAGCTTAAAGCTGCTTTTTTTATATCTAAATTTTGTAATGTAATTTTTAACTAAATTAAGCCACTTGATCCGTTATATCGGCAATTTGAATAAGCTTACGATTAAGGATCTTTTTAGTACAACCACAACACTTACCGCATTGGCTGCCCACTTTAAGCTCTTTAGTTAACTCACGCATGGTTGTTGCACCATCGTCAATTGTTTGTTCAATTTTTTTATCGGTCACACCGTGACATAGACAAATATACATGAATACAAACCACTCTCAATTACATTTAGTAGGTGCATACTAATCTAAATGGTAATGGTTATCAAACACTTTTTGCAGTTAATTATTTATTTTTTGATCTTATTTTAAGCAATGCTACACAGGTTAAAATAATCAGCGACTGTTTAAAAAAGTATATGTTCCAAAATTGTATGTCCGTCGAGGCCCTGTATTCAATTTTTAAAACAACCACTGAGCACCTGTACGCTTAAGCTATTCGTTTTAATTACTTATAGCGCTTAATCTATGGTTCACGATTTACTATCTAAAAGGTTTGTGGAATAATGCGCGTCTCTTAGGGGAGTAGCCCGCTTAGTAATATCAATCGTGTTGGAAAAGTGAGTAATTATAGCCTTGTATATCGCTACAATAACCACGCTTTAATATTATTGGTGTCACAAGTAAACTTATCAACATAATTGCACCTCACGTGCGTGGTAAGTTTGTAATGTTGTAGCAAGCATTATCGGCGAGACCTAGGTAGATAACTATCCTCAAGGCGGGAGATAGCTATTTGCCTTGGTTTAGTATTCCCGCCTGTAAGTAGTTGTAATGGAAATATTTTTAACCTCAACCGTCACTGTTGCCCTTGCGGAAATAGGCGATAAAACTCAGCTTTTATCGTTACTGCTCGCTGCTCGTTTTCATAATAAAATTGCACTCATTTTAGGTGTATTAGTCGCAACTATTATTAATCATGGCTTATCTGCTTGGTTTGGAGATTGGCTTAGTGGTAATTTTGCTATTGAGTACCTACCTTGGGTTGTGAATATTAGTTTTATTGTGGTTGGCCTTTGGCTGCTTATTCCTGATAAAGATGAAGCCGTGAGCCATAAATACGATCGCTATGGCGCATTTTTAGTCGCTTTTGTATTGTTTTTTATTGCTGAAATTGGCGATAAAACACAAATAGCCACTGTGCTACTTGGCGCACAATATCAATCAGTATTGTGGGTTACTATTGGTACAACTGTGGGTATGTTAATTGCCAACGTACCGGTTATTTATGCAGGTAATGCGCTACTAAAACGTATTCCTTTAAATAAAGTGCGAATAATTGCAGCCAGTGTTTTTGTGCTGTTAGGGCTATATGGCTTAACAACTATTTAGGCTCAATACTTTTATTATTAAAAGCCCTCTGCTCATTATCCATAAACGAGGGCTTTTAATTTCACATCAGCTTAAGTATTAAAACTGATATTTAGCCGATAAGTAAACACGTCTTGGCTCACCCGGAAAATGCCCAGTGCGATTTATAAAGCCGCTTGATGCGTACTCTTTATCAAACACATTTTTAATTGATACTTGCCACGTCCAGTTTTCTAACTGAGTTTTCCAGGCCATATTGTAAATGGTATAGGGCTTTACATGGGTGCCATCTAAACTTACTTGCTGATCAACATAATCAAGGCCAGCAGCAATAGATGAGTTAATGCTGGGTAGGTCATAGCGAGTCCATATGCCTGCAGTATTTTGGGGGGCATTGGCAAACTTATCTGAACCAGCAGCTTGCGCTGAAAAGCCTTCGCTTTGCTCGTTTATACGGGTATCGTTATACGCGTAACTGGCCGTTACTACCCAGCTATCGGTTATGTCGCCAACCACCTCTAGCTCAAAGCCATCGCTTTGCACTTCACCTAGCGATTCTAGCTGGTCAATACCCGAATCATTTTGTAGTAAGCTTGTTTGCAAAATATTTTTACGCACAATTTGATAGGTCGCGATATTAATCGCCAAGGAGTCATCAAATAATTTAGTGCGCAAGCCTAACTCTGTAATATAGCTATTTTCTGGGGAGAATGGCCCACCTACTAACTCAGATTGGCTTGCCGCATCTTGCGGCAAAAAGCCTGTACCATAAAGCGCATATGGAAAAAACGTATCGTTAATATTATAACTGGTGCCAATACGCACCGTAACATCACTATCTGAAAACTCAGTATTGCTGATCTGATCAGTATCTTCAAAGTGATCGTAGCGTAGCCCCGCTGTTATATTCCACTTTTCGGTAATATCTAGTTGATCTTGCAAATAAACCCCGAGCCTTTTAGATTCAGTACTAACAAATCGTGGGGTTATACTTTGTAAGTCGTAATCGGCGCCCGATGTTAAACCATATTGCGGATTGATTAACGATAGTCCAGGTACTGGTCCGCCTTTACTTGCTTGTTTGGCGGTGCGGTATATAGCATCAAATTTAGCAGCATAATAATCTGCGCCTACTAAAAACACATGCTCCATATTCGCAATCGTTGTTTGTGCTATTAAATTAGCAGTTAAACTCAAGCCTTGGTTTTCGCGCGCTTGATCTCTAAATTCACGTTCACTCCAATCAACTACACCGTCATTATCGGTATCTAACAAGCCCCGCGGTTCGTGATAGTTTTGCTGTTCGGTATTAGTAAAGTAACGCGCTGTTACATCTATACTAAATATATCATTTAACTCATTTTTATAGGTTGCCTGATACACATCAGCTGACACTTTTTGATAATCGCTTGCTTCGTTATGGTTCCACTCACGATTAGCAATAAAGTCGCCGTTATCATCTACAGGTACGCCACGTAAACGGGCTCCTGCTAAGTCTTGATCTATATTAGTGTATTGCAGCACTAAATTTGACGCATTATCAAAGTCAAAGCGATAACCTAAATCGATAATGGTGTTGTCTTCGCCGGTGTTATACCTAAACGGATTTTGGCTTTCTTTATACACGCCCACTCTGTAGGCTTGTGTTTGCTCGTTGTTTACACTGCCTGTAGATTCAAAAGCACCACTAAAAAAGTCATCATTGCCAAGCTCTAGTTCTACTGTAGTTTTAGCAATATATTGTGGTTTTTTAGTCATGTAGTTAATAATGCCACCTGGATTACCACTACCATAAACCGCGCCACTTGGGCCTTTAAGCACTGCTACTTGCTCAATATTAAATAACTGCGGTACGGCAAAACCATTAAAAGGGTCACCTTTTACACCATCGTATAAAATTTCGTCTTGACGAAAGCCTCTAAATGTTACGCCCGAATAGCTAAAGCCATTAACGCCTGCAATGTTACTATATAAATCAGTAATTTGACGTGCTGCTTGGTCACTAATTAACGCTTGCGGTAATATTTGAATCGATTGAGGGATTTTTTCTAAGGGGGTATCTGTACGGGTACCAAATGCTGACTCGGTTGGCCTATATAACGAAAAAGCACGGCCTACTACTTCTATTTTTTCAATATTATTCTGAGCCGTTGCGCTATTGAGCGGTATTGTTGAGGGCGGTGCTGTTGTTGATTGTTCAGCTTCTTCGGCGGCAAATACACTGGCAGAATTAAATATAATTGATGAGATTGCGATAGATAAAAGAGTAAATTTCATGAGAGATAACTAACAATAATACAGTGAACGCATGTTAATGCTAACCACTCTCATTTGCAATTGATTATTCTATATAAATAAAAGCTTTGCCTATGTACTCGTAACGCAATAGCAGCCTTTAGTGTCAGCAATTAATAACTGTGAATTAAACCCAGCTGTTAAGTTACTAATAACAGTTTCTACAAAACCGCTTCCTTGCGAGCACGCTAGTCCTTCGGATAGCGGCCCGGCATAAACAAAGTCCCCATTTTTATCAATAATTACAGCAGCAGGGGTTGCTGGAATGGCTTGCTTAAGTTGTTGTGTAAGTTGCAACTCTTGCACGGCAAGTCCTTTACTTTTTGCAAATGCTTGCAACGTCGTAATGTGCGCTTGTGCTTGCTTAGTACAACCGCAATTTTGCTCTGTAATAATAACAAGCGATGCCACGGTATTACTAACCACTAACTGTTGTTTAAATTGCTCAAACCAATTTTGTTGCTTTAGCATTTGCGATTCATCAAACGGCTTTAGTTGCCCAAGCTGAAAGTACACCAGCCCAGTCACAACCAGTATAAACCACGCGGCAACAACCCCTACAATAAAGTAATTCGACTTACTTAAATTTTGCAATACTTTGCTCTAATACATCAATACTTACGTCAATTAACTGTACTTTAGCTGTTAACTGCTTAACTATTTTTGTGTCTTGGTATTGGTTTTGGCGCATTTTGTCTGTGCTTAGTGCTATTTGCGCCGTATTACCCGCTTGCTCGGCAACTACTTGAGCCACTGAGCTAGTACTGCTTGATACCGCTTTAATTTGTTCACTCATAGATGAAATGTTTTCTTTCATCGTGGTGCTTATTTTTGTTAAGTCGACTACAAAATCAACACATTGGCTCATAGACTGAGTAGATGTGCGGCTATTGCTAACCAAGTCTTTTAAGGTAGCGGCTATTTTAGCCGTAGTTGCTTGGCTATTAGTAGCAAGTGAGCGCACTTCTGATGCGACAACAGCAAAGCCACGACCATGCTCTCCGGCTCTAGCGGCTTCAATTGCGGCATTTAAAGCCAGTAAGTTAGTTTGATCTGCTATTCCCGATATTTCATTAAGTAAACCCGATATTACGTCGCCTGCGCCAACAAGATGATTTATTTGCTCTTCCGTATGATTAAGTAGTGTTAATAGCTCTCTGCTTTTACTGTCTGTTTGTGACACTTCTTGCAAGGCATTGGTCGCAGCTTGAGTAATATTATCTACTTGGTGTTTTAATACTTCACTTTCTTGCTCAACAAGTTTAAAGCCATGAGCAACTTGCGCACCAGAACTTGCAATATCGTCGGTTTGTTGGGTGCGCTGATCTGCACCTTCGGTTAACTCGTCGTGCACTTGGATCAGCTCTTGTGAGCTTACCTTTAATGACTCTGATTGAGTTTTTACTTGTTTAATTACATCTGACAAATACTCTAATAAGGTATTAAAGCCGGCTACCGCTTGGCTTTTTTGATCATCAGCACGTAAAGAAAGTTTAATATGATTAGGGTCTTGCATTATTTGCTCTGTCGCTGAGCTTAGCGATAGCCCGGCACTACGTTCGCGCTGCAATGTTTTAGCAATATAGCCTGCAACAAACACTTCAACAATGGCATAACCTGCATGTATTAGCACTGTTGTAAAGGCAAGCCTATCTGGATCAAACACGTAAAAACCTGTGTTTTGAGTTTGTAGGTAATAAAACGATAAGTGATGTACAGCAACAAACACAATAGCAGTTATAAAAACACGCCATTGCACAAACATAATTAACATCGCCATTAAAATAAATATTTCAAAATGCACTTCAATCAAACCATAGGTTTGTTGAATATGTAAAAAAGAAAACATCATAATGGCTGCAGCGACAACGTGGGGCGTTAAAGCACTATTAGGTTGGGTTTTTAATAGCCAAATTGGTAATAAGCAAAGCGGTAAGCCAACAATAAAGGCTTCGCTCAATGTGCCAAAATATAAACCAACACCTATTGATTCTATAAATAAGAGGCTAAAAATAACCGTAAATAAACGCGCAACACTAGACATAGTAGCCTTAAATTAAGTTTTTTAATAAAAATTAAGCGAGGTAATACGTATTAAAGTTTAAAAAAGTTCATCGGTTCCCCCTAACAAGCAAAAAAATGCTGAAATATTACACTTAACTTAACAAAGTAGACGAGTTAATTACATTATTTAAATATATTGACCTAATTGAATTGTTATTTACCCAACAAGCTAATAAGTTTATGTACAAGCAAAGACGGCTATTTAACCTGCACTTTAGTTAGAACTTTATTATCCAGAGTTAAGGCTATTTAATAATAGGTAATATTTTTTTAAAGTTAGGTGTTGCTGCTTGCTTGGTCCATTGAAAAATAATGCTCTCGGTACTGGAAATGATCGCACCAGCTTGGCGTAGTTGCTCAGTAGCAATTATTTTGTGGTTGTCGTTGCGTGAACCTATCGCATCAACTGCAATGATCACCTCATAGCCGTACTGCAATAAATCTAAGCATGTTTGCAACACACAAACATGCGCTTCGGTACCAATAACCACGACTTGCGGGCGAGTATACTTAGCGAGTTGCGCTAAAAACCCGGGCTCTGCACAGGCACTAAAGTGGGTTTTATGAAAATAATCTGCTTGTGGCAAAGCACCCTGTAAGGTTTGATTGGTTGCGCCCAAACCTTTTTTATATTGCTCTGTAATAAGGGTCGGTATTTTATGCACTAAGCTGGCTTGCGATAACTGTAATGAGCACTTTAAAATAGCGCTAAAGTCAGCTATGGCTGGCTCAAGTTTCGTTTGTATATCAATAATTAATAACACACTGCTTAAAGCATCCACATTACTCATTTTGCTCATACTTCCTCCACTGTCCTGTTTAGTGTTAACTGCTTGTAACTAGCTCACTCTAATACGAACACCAAAACAAAGCTACTCTGCTCGCTGTTAGTATTGTTCAACTAGGCTTAAATAAGTTATTAATACACTGATACAACTCATTTTTATTGATGGGTTTGGCTATAAAGTCATTCATACCGGCGTTTAAGCATTTTTCTTTATCTTCGGCAAACGCATTGGCAGTAATAGCTAAAATTAATACGTTTTTACAATCATTTGGCATTTGGCGTATTTTTTGTGTGCATTGGTAGCCATCCATATTGGGCATTTGGCAATCCATTAAAATCAAATCTGCGGGGTAGCTTTCTAAGCAATGTAACGCTTCAAGGCCATCGTTTGCCGTTTTTATCTCGCATCCCGTTGCAATCATCATTTTGGTGATTACTATTTGATTAATTGGATTATCCTCTACGATTAAAATACGTTTTGCTGCTAAATCAGGAACAGAACTGTCGGCTATCTCCTTAACTGGAGCCTGGCTTAGAATGAGTGGGATTTTTATTTTAAAACAGCTTCCTACCCCTTCTTCACTGCGCAGGGTAAGCGAACCGCCCATCAGCTCAATTAATCGTTTACTAATTGTTAGCCCAAGCCCAGTGCCGCCATATTTTCGGGTAGTGGAAACATCAGCTTGTGTAAATTCTATAAATAAATTTTGTTGTTGCAGCGCAGAAATACCAATACCAGTATCGGTAATTTTAATGAACAAACAATCATCCTCTGCAAAGCAATCCATAGTAATTAAACCAGTGTCAGTAAATTTACCCGCATTACTGAGTATATTGTTGATAACTTGAGAAAAGCGTAGTGAGTCTAACGCTATAAATGGCGGTAATTCTGGAGCAATAGTTAGCTTAAATGTAACGTTAGCGCTTAATCCCGAGTTATCAAAAACAGTGGCTAATTGGCGTATTAGTTTTTTAATTTCAGTTGGTTGCACATCTAACTTTAACGCATTAGCTTCTATTTTAGAAAAGTCGAGTATCTCATTTAAAATAAGCAGTAAGTTATGGGCACTTTGTTGGATCATTTGCAGCTCATTTTGTTCATCGGCAGCAATTTTAGAATTTTTTATTAGCAACTGAGTCATGCCCAAAATACCATTAAGCGGAGTGCGAATTTCGTGACTCATATTGGCCAAAAATAATGACTTAGTTTTATTTGCTTTATTAGCAACCCCTACAGCTTTAATTAGCTCTTCTGTTTTATCTTTAACTTGTTGCTCAAGCTTTAAATTAAAGTTTTTAAGCTGATTATTCAACGCTTCATTTTTACTGTTTGCGGTGCGTAACTTATTAAAGTTATTAGTCATCTTAAGGGCTAAACTTGCAAACTGTTGTTGTAACTTTTCAACCTCGTACCAGGTATTAGTATGCGAAACTAACCCTACTGTTTGTTCATCGGTTTCGAAGTTATCTATTTGCTCGGTTAACTTTATTATAGGCGTTACTAACCACTTACTTAGCTGCGTAATAAAAACACTGGTTAGTCCAATTATAAATAAGATCAACACCAGAGATTGCCCCCACGCTTGGGCTGCAACATTATTGGCATACTTTTTATTCATTAATGTGAAAATACGCCAATGATTTAATGCCGATGTAGTGTCTTTTGAATAATATTGCTGCGCGTTTGTTGCTGTAAATGCGCTTGTATGTTTAAGGCTTTGCAGCGCAACTACATCTTGTTTGCTAAGGGTTTGCATCTGCTTAAAGTCATTTAAGGTTGAAAATACTACCTGATTGCTTTTATCTAATATAATTAAGTCGGCTTGGCGCTTAAATAAGGTAGGTTGTAAATCACTAAAGTTTTCAAATAACAATGAGCCTTCTACTATCCCCTTAAATTGCTGGTTATTATAAACAGGGGCCGATATTGCCACTATTGATTGCTGTCCAAACCCTCTTCCTTTAAAAATACCAGAAATAAATCCATTTTGAGAATCAATTGCTTGGTAAAAATAATCGCGATCAGCAACATTAGCAACAGCCTTACCTTTTAACTGCTGTGTTTTTGACGTTGTGGGATAAAAGTAATTTACGTTGGCAAGTTCATCGGTACTTATAGCAGTTATAAACCCAGGATATAACTTCCCTAAAAGCTCAATAGCACTTTGTGGGCTATGCCCTACGCTAATATTTTGTGCGGTCAGTATTACTGCTTTGCGATGGTTTTCTAAATATAAATCTAGGCTTTGCGCTATTTGTTGGGACTTTTCGTTTAGTTGTGCGTTTATTTCGTATTCAACCCTAGAGTAATGGTTATTAATAAGCACAATTGAGGTAAGCACTACCACTAAAATAACGAGCAAAGTTACAATATAATTAAGGATTTTATACAAAGAACCATAATGGCGAGACCAAGAATGGCGATTAAAAAAGAAACTAAATAAATCAATTACGCATAAATAAATGGCGGCATTTAAACAATATTTAGCAAGCGCAGTAACCAAAGGTAAAAAGCTAATATTAAGAAAGTAATGCCCAAACCCCCACAGTAATGGCATTGCTACTACAAGCCAAAACAGCATTCCTCTAAAAAATAAAGGCCTAGAATAGCGCAGACAAAAAAAGTACACCCATAGTATTTCTAAACCAAAAACGATTGAAGGCCAAGCATGCCCCCAACGATAAAATATGCCTAGGGTGCTTAAAGTAAACACAACTAACGAATAGCGCCAGCCAAATAATAATAAGCTTAAAAGAACAAAAAATTGCCCTAATAAAAACTCAGAACTATTAATAAATAAGATTGGTAGGGTATTTACAAAAGCAGCGGTAATACCAAATAAACACGACACAATAAAGTTAAAGTAGCGATGCTTACTTGCTAGTAAAGGCATAATTAGATTCCAATAAATTGCTGTTGATTCAATTTGTTCCTACAACAGCTATTATTTACATATAGCTTAAACTAAGCCATATGCTGCAATTTGCCAAGTTTAATTAACACTACTGCAACTACTTTCAATTTGTAACACACTATTTGTTACATTAAATTTTGAACGCAACAGGTTTTCGACCTTTAAGCGACATGCTTTATCGTGTTTTTCAATGGTGCAGTGTTTTTTTAGCACTATATGCGCACCCACTATTACCGTTTTATCTTTTCGTACTACAGTTACATTATGCACATTTTTTACATGCTGAATTGTGGTAATTGCTTGCTCAACTTTAGCTACTTTAGGGAGTTTATCTTTATTTATGTACAGCCCTTTAACGCAACTTATAATAACCTTAATACCGGTGAATAAAACGAATGAAGCAATTAACATGCTCGATAAAATATCGATAATATCCCAACCAGTCAGGTAAATTAACACTCCGGCTATAAAAGTAGAAATAGTAGATATAATGTCAAAAAACGAGTGTAAAAACACCGCATATACATTAATACTCGCTTTACGGCCTTTATATAACACCCAAGCAGCGGCACCATGAAACAAAAAACCAAGCGCGGCAATGGCCGACATTAAAAAGCTATTTATTTCAAGTTCGTTGCCTTCATGATGGTGCATAAAACGCTCGCCACCTTCATACAATATAACCAAGCTAATTGCTAAATATAAAAAGCCATTTATAAGGCCTCCTACTAACTCAGCACGCTGATAGCCATCGTTATAGGTTTTAGCAAAGTGAATCGCCAAGCTCGAGGCAATTAAAGCAATAAATAAAGAGCTGTTATGAACAAACAAGTGCCCTGCATCGGCTAATACTGCTAGTGAGTTGGCGTAATATGCGCCTATTAATTGAATAACCATAAAAGAGCAGGTGATCGCCAAAGCAATTAATAAACGGCGACGGGAAGCTTTATGTGTCGTTATTTCGGTCATGAAATACTTAAGTACCTATACTTAAAACAAAGTAAGCTTCGAAAAAGCTCAACGGGGAATACGTAATGATATACAGTATCAATTATAATACGTAAACCTAATAAACGCACTAAAAAATTGGGAAAATAGAAACTTCTGTACTAAAAGTATTTAAAAAGGTATAAAAATAACAATATATTATAAAAATAATAACGTTTAATGTTTAGCTTGGAGAAACAAGTGAGTGATGACTCAATACTAAAATTGTGGCAGGTTTTAAATAAACTCAGTTTAGCTATTTTATTATACGACAATAAAAATAATACTTATTGTGTTAATACTGCGGCGCAAATTTTATTTGATTTAAAGCATTGCGACAATTTAGATAGCACTGCATTTAATGCTGTCACCCTCCTGAGCGTGCATAATAATAAACATATTGCTATTGAGTCATTATTCGATTCAAAAACTAGCACTAATATACAGCTAAAAAAACAACAACAAAGCATACCGTTAAATATCGCCCTTACCCAATTATCTGATTCTGTTTCTATGTTGTGTTTAGAGCCTTTAAAAAGCGATGTAATTGAGCTCTATAATTTTGATCGGGTTATTTCTGAAATATCAACAGACTTAATCGACATACAAAATGATGATATAGATTTGCATATTAATTTTGCGTTAAAAGCCATTGGCACTGCATTTGCTGCCGATCGTAGTTATTTATTTGAATTTAATACCGACAACGAAACCATTACTAACACCCACGAATGGGTGAATGAAGGCATTGAACCTTTCAAACAAAGATTACAAAATGTGCCAAAAACCGAGCTACCCTACTTTTTTGAAGTAATGAACGCTACGCATTTGTTTCAGGTAAACGATGTTTTAAAATTACCTCAAGCAGCAAACGCTGAAAAAGTTGAGTTTCAGATACAAAAAATACAATCTGTTTTATGCATAGGGCTCCTTTTTGATAAAGAGCTTATTGGTTTTATAGGCTGTGACTGTGTTAATTTTAAGCGCGCATGGACACACATTGATCTGATCAGAATAAAATTAGTGGGCGAAATAATTGCCAACGCATTAAAAAATATAGATTACAAAAAAAAGCTGCAACTAGCCCAGCAACAACTTATTACTGCTAATCAAAAATTAAGTTTATTAGTTAATACCGATGGTTTAACTAATATTGCCAATCGCCGCTGTTTTGATGAAACACTTAAAAGTGAAATACAACGTTGTGCTCGTAATAAGCATTCACTTAGCTTAATTATGTGCGATATAGACTTTTTTAAACGCTATAACGACAATTATGGCCACCAAAAAGGCGATGACGCACTTAAGCAAGTTGCTAAAACACTAAATAAACTTTGCAGGCGCGAAGGTGATTTAGCTGCGCGTTATGGTGGGGAAGAATTTGCAATTATTTTGCCTTCGCTTAACGCAGCAGAGTGCCATCAATTTGCATTATTATTACAACAAAAAATAGCGCTGCTAAACATAGTACATAGCGACTCTAGTGTTGCAAAAACACTCACACTTAGCGTGGGCTTTTATAGCACATATCCAACTAAAAACACCCGCCCCGAAACAATTATTAATAATGCTGATGCAGCCTTATATGAAGCTAAAGAAACGGGCCGTAATAAAATTTGTCAGTTTTTTGAAAGTAATTGAATATCACCTTACTAGGGTCTGTTGACCCTTGCGGATTAAAATTTGTTCAAACTAGGGGCGATTTAATCACGGCGCGAGGTTTGTAACCTAGTGGGCTAAGTGAAAACCGAGTAACAAAGAGTCAATCGCCCCTAGGCAGAACCCTTCGGGCAGCGCATGTTTGGCATTGATGCTACGTTATCGCCTATTTATGGGGAATAACCACACCACATAGGCTCTGCCTTGCCTAAATACCAAACACACTGCTGTAAATTTAACCTTGAAAGATCAACAGACCCTGACTATTTTATAGTGAAACCACATCAGTAATGTTACTCTAGCAACGTTGAAATTATAAACAACACTAACAATTCAACTTGTTAACTCTTTATTATTAGAAGGAATATTTACATGGACCCGATTGCACAAGTGCTCAATACAATATTTACCGTTGAAGCATTTTTACTCATTTTTGTTTTAGTACTGCTAAAAAGTAGTGTCAAATTTGTACCACAAAACCGCGCTTGGTTAATAGAACGCTTTGGTAAGTATCAATCAACTAAAGAAGCAGGTCTAAACTTTATCATCCCATTTATTGATCGTATTGCTGCAGATCGCAGTTTAAAAGAACAAGCACAAGACGTGCCTTCACAGTCGGCAATCACTAAAGATAATATTTCGCTTACTGTAGATGGTGTTTTGTATTTCCGTGTGCTTGACCCATATAAAGCAACCTACGGCGTTGATGATTACATATTTGCTGTAACTCAGCTTTCGCAAACAACCATGCGTTCTGAGCTTGGTAAAATGGAATTAGATAAAACTTTTGAAGAGCGTGACGTACTGAACACTAATATTGTAACTTCTATCAACCAAGCGGCAGAGCCTTGGGGTATTCAAGTATTACGTTACGAAATAAAAGATATTGTGCCACCACAATCTGTAATGGAAGCGATGGAAGCACAGATGAAAGCAGAGCGAGTTAAACGCGCACAAATACTTGAATCTGAAGGTGACCGTCAAGCCAATATCAATGTGGCCGAAGGGCGTAAACAAGCTCAGGTATTAGGTGCTGAAGGTGAAAAGGCAGAACAAATTTTACGCGCAGAAGGTGAAGCTAAAGCAATTATTGCAGTTGCCGAAGCACAAGCCGAAGCCCTGCGTAAAGTGGGTGAAGCTGCCGATACAGAGCAAGGCCAAAAAGCAATCCAACTTGATTTAGCAACTAAAGCAATAGCTGCAAAAGAAGCCATTGCCAGAGAGTCATCAATTGTACTGCTTCCTGATAATGCCACCGATGCAAGCTCAATGGTTGCACAAGGTATGGCCATTATTAATAGCTTAAATAAAAAGCATCAAGGCTAATAACTAAATAAAGGAGTCGGTATGGAATTTATTACCCAAAATTTACCACAAACCTTAATGGTACTTGGGGTTCTTGCGCTGATCATAGAAGTAGCCGTATTGGGGCTCTCTACCTTTATATTGTTATTTTTTGGCTTATCGTTATTTATAACCGGGCTGCTCATGAGTATGGGAATATTAGCCGACTCTATGACCACTGCGCTTTGGAGTAATACTCTAATAACAGCTGCAATTTCTATATTGCTTTGGAAGCCCCTAAAGCGGATGCAAAATAATGTTGAGCGTAAACCAGTTAATAGCGACTTTGCAGAGCTGACTTTTGTACTTAACCAAGATGTGACTATTGAAGGGTTAAGTACTCATCAGTATTCTGGCATTAGCTGGCAACTTAAAAGCAAACAGCCCATTAGCGCCGGTACGCAAGTTAAAGTAACTAAAAAAGAAGTTGGTGTAATGTGGGTTCAAAGCATTTAAAAACCTACAGCAATTATATTTTTCTAAACAGTTAAAATAACAATAAACGGGCAATTAAACACTGCCCGTTTATTTTGTTGAGTATTTATAATAAATAATCGCCTACCTCCTCCCTCGCACTTTGCTAACTAAGTTGATAGCATTAAAAAATGATGTAAGGAATATATCGTTATGACAAATCAACATAAACACACTTTGGTTGTTGAAGGGGGGGCAATGCGCGGTATTTTTGCAGCCGGTGTACTTGATGAGTTTTTAAAACAAAACTATCAACCATTTGCACGTTATTTTGGCGTATCTGCAGGGGCTACAAATGTAGCCGCCTATTTATGCAAGCAACCAATGCGCAATTACAAAGTGATCACCGACTATTCATGTCGTCCTGAGTTTATTAATCTTGCGCGCTTTATAAAGGGTGGCCATTTATTTGATTTAGACTGGCTATGGCAAGAAACCATTCGTGAAATACGGCTAAACACCGAAGTGTTTGCGCAAAACCCGGCAGACTTTTATATTGTTACTACGGCTATCGAATCGGGTAAAGCCCATTACTTAAAAGCCACCAGCACCGATATGGTCGAGCAATTAAAAGCGTCTTGTGCTATTCCTATTGCGTATCGCGACTATCCAATAATTAATAATATAGCCATGACCGATGGCGGCGTAGCCGACTCTATTCCCGTTATAAAAGCGTATGAAATGGGTGCACGTGAAATAACCGTTATTTTATCTCAGCCTTTGGGTTATCGTAAAAGGCCAAGTAAAGCACCATGGTTAACTAAAAAAATATATAAAAACTACCCGGCACTTATTAACACAACCCTCGCCAGAGCCGATGTTTATAACCAAAGTATTGATTTTATTAATAACCCACCCGCTGATTGCCGGGTAAATATTATAGCGCCACCAGTTAATTTTAAAGTGGGCCGTACCACTAAAAAGCTTGCAACCCTTAACACTGGCTACCAAATGGGTGTAGACGCCGCAAAAGCATTTTTAGCTTAATTCAAAACTAACTTAAGCTATATATTTAAAATTACTGCCCTTTATTTTAAATAAACATTAAAACACTTTAGATATTGTTAATAAGCTCTTATCCTATGGCGGAATTTTGATAAGTGAGTTATGTATTGTTTCTCATGAAATATTATGAGCATTAGCAACTCCCATTGTATTTTTTATTAAGTATTTAGGAACACATTGAACGTGGACATTTTTAACGCAATTATTTTAGGTATTATTGAAGGTATTACTGAGTTTTTACCTATTTCGTCAACCGGGCATATTATTGTAGCAGCGCAATGGTTGGGTATAGAAGCAACGGCTACTAATCAAGCATTCGGCGTAATTATTCAATTAGCCGCCATTTTAGCGGTACTAGCCAACTATAAAGATAAGTTCACTCCAAAACATCTTAACTTATGGATAAAAGTAGCCATCGCATTTATTCCGTTAGGCATTATTGCTTTCATTTTTAGTGACGTAATAAAAGCACTATTTAACGTACCTGTTGTGGGAGTAATGTTTATTGTTGGTGGGGTGATTTTTTTACTACTAGAGCGCAATTATAAAGAACAAAACTGCACCATTACCGATGTTACTCAAGTGACTTATAAGCAAGCAATATGGATTGGTATAGCCCAAGTATTTGCACTTATTCCTGGTACAAGCCGTGCGGGTAGCTCTATTGTAGGTGCTATGTTGTGTGGCTTAAACCGCAAAGCCAGTGCTGAATTTTCATTTTTACTTGGTTTACCTGTACTTGCTGCAGCGTCTGGGTATGATTTGCTAAAGCATTATGACTTATTTACTTTTGACGATTTAACCGCCCTTGCTGTAGGCTTTGTTACCTCTTTTATAGTGGCCTATTTTACAATTAAATTATTTATCCGCTTTTTAGAAAACTTTACTTTTGTAAGTTTTGGTATTTACCGCATTGTATTTGGTGTTATTTTATTAACCATAGCTTACGTTTAAAACATATTTAAGAGAGAAAATAATGAACGAAAAAATAAATCAAGAAGCACTCCACGCACTTAAAATAGCATTTACCTACATGCCTAAAGCAATCGAGGTGACTAAATACGAGTACGGCGAGCGTTATCAAACCGTACTTGATCATATTGAAGCCGTGCGCGAAACACTTCTCATAAACGATGTAGATCCTGAGGAAGTAGGCGGCGATATAAATCCAGAGTACACACCAAATTCAACCTATTAAATAATCATAAATTGCGTTAGCTTATTTACTATTATTTAACTAGTATATTTAACTAACACTCTAAAAAGTAAGGATCTATTATGAATAACAAAGTGATTGGTATCGTGCTTATTATTATTGGCGTTGCGTTGGCTATTTGGGGGTATGATGTTTATGAAGCAGCTGGCTCACAAGTTAGCCGCGCGCTAAGTGGCGACACGCCAATAGAAGCATGGGCCGGTATGATCGGTGGAGCTGTGTGTATAATAGTCGGCATTACCAGGGTTAAGTAACATACAGCTTATAAACGCTGCATGTTAAAAAAACAAAAATAATCAGTGTTTATTTAACCCCTAAATTAAATATTAAAAAAAGCCGCCTTTGGAGAAGGGCGGCTTGGGTGAACAAACAGCTATGGGTGTATTTTTGCTGTTATATCAAGAGACGTTTTTTAACTAACCTGATGCAGATTAACTAAATTAAGCTTGCTCTGTTTCATCGCTGTGGCGAATTAAGTAATCAAACGCACCTAAACTGGCTGTTGCACCACTGCCCATAGCAATTATTATTTGCTTAAATGGCGTATTGGTTGCATCCCCCGCACCATAAACGCCTGGGAGTGATGTTGCGCCTTTGGCATCAATTAAAATCTCACCAAATTTGCTCAGTTCAAGCTCGCTGTCTTTTAGCCATTCTGTATTTGGTATTAAACCAATTTGTACAAATATGCCCGCAAGAGTGAGTTGCTTACTGTCGCCACTTACGCGGTCGGTGTAAGTTAAACCGGTTACTTTTTTGCCATCGCCGAGTACTTCGGTTGTTTGTGCACTTTTAATAATAGTAATATTAGCCATACTGCTAGCTTTGCGAATAAGTACTTCGTCGGCACGTAATGTATCGGCAAATTCAAGTACCGTTACATGTTCTACAATATTGGCTAAATCAATCGCGGCTTCTATACCTGAATTACCGCCACCAATTACCGCAACCGGTTTGCCTTTAAATAAGGGCCCATCGCAATGTGGGCAATATGCCACACCGTGGCCACGATATTGTTGCTCGCCAGTCACGTTCATTTCGCGCCAGCGTGCGCCTGTTGCCAGTACCAGCGACTTGGCACTCAGTACCGCGCCGTTTTCTAGAGTAATTTCGTAACCATTATTATTGCGACTAAGCTTAGCTGCGCGTTGATTATGCATTACATCTACATCGTATTCTTTAACGTGCTCTTCTAGTTGTGCTACCAGTTTTGGCCCTTCGGTGGCTTTAATCGAAATAAAGTTTTCGATTGCTAAAGTATCGGCTACTTGTCCGCCAAATCTATCTGCAACAATACCGGTGTTTAACCCTTTTCGTGCTGAGTAAATAGCAGCCGATGCACCCGCAGGCCCACCACCAATAACTAACACGTCAAACTTTTCTTTTTTACTTAACGACTCAGCTTGGCGCTGTGCACCTTTGCTATCTACTTTATTGAGTATGTCGGTTAGGCTTAGTGCACCTTGGCTAAATGGTTCGCCATTTAAATAAACAGCCGGTACAGCTAAAATGTTGCGCTCTTCTACTTCGCCTTGAAATAACGCGCCATCTATCATGGTGGCTTTAATTTTATTATTAGTTGCTGCCATTGTATTTAGAGCCTGCACTACTTGTGGGCAGGTTTGACAACTTAAGCTTATATACACTTCAAAATTAAGCGCTTGGTCGAGCGACTTTATTTGTTCAATGTCCTCGGCTTTTGCTTTACTGGCATGTCCGCCAGTGTGCAATAGCGCTAACACTAAACTAGTGAATTCGTGGCCCATAGGTACACCCGCAAACGTAATGTGGGTGTTTTTAATAGGTGAATGTACAACCATTGACGGACGACGCGCGCTTGTGTCTGGGTTGTTTATTACCGTAAATTTATCGCTTAGTGAGGCTAAATCGTTTGCTAAGCTTGCTACTTCTGTTGATTTTTTGCTGTCGTCCAAGGCGATAAGCAGCTCAACAGGTTGAGTAAGCGATTCAAAATGGCTTTTTAATTGATTTTTTATGTTGTTATCTAACATGGCTTAACCCTTTTAGAAAATTTAAACAGCAAGCCTCCCATGCCAAATAATGCATGTGCTTAAACAAGTATATTGAAATAGGAGGCACCAACAAACGGATGTTTATTGATTTAAGGGCAGTTACCTGCCCTTACTTGGTAAATCGAGTACTTAGATTTTACCAACTAGGTCTAGTGAAGGTGCAAGTGTGTCTTCACCTGGCTGCCAAGATGCAGGGCAAACTTCACCGTCGTGCGTTGCAATGTATTGTGCAGCTTGTACTTTACGAACGAGTTCTTTAGCGCTACGGCCAATACCTAAATCGTGAGTTTCGATAATTTTAATTTCGCCTTCTGGGTTCATTACAAATGTTCCGCGAAGTGCTAAGCCTTCTTCTTCGATCATTACGCCAAAGCTACGTGTAATACGCCCTGTTGGGTCGCCAATCATAGGGTAAGTAATTTTACCTATTGTGTCTGACGTGTCGTGCCATGCTTTGTGAGTAAAATGAGTATCGGTAGATACTGAATAAACTTCTACGCCCATTTCTTGTAATTGTGCGTAATAATCTGCCATGTCGCCAAGTTCAGTTGGACATACAAAAGTGAAATCAGCTGGGTAAAAGAAGAAAATAGACCATTTACCAAGTACGTCTTTTTCAGATAATTCTACAAAGTCGCCGTTGTGGTAAGCGGTTGCATTGAATGGTTGTAATTTTGTGTTGATTAATGAAGTGCTCATGGTATTTCCTCATTTATGTTTAATGTATTTAAAAAGTAATCAACGCTATCGTTTTAAACGACCTTCTGCGTTGGCTTGATTAATACTATAAGACTAATGAAGATTTAAATAAAATTGATTGTTTAGATTGATTCAATCAGTTTTTAAGATGGTGGTTTGGCAAATTACTTTTATACGCAATTTTTTAAGGTAGCTATTAGTAATACTGTTACAATAGCCGCGCTAAATACTCACCATATAAACGAGGCGTGCTGTTATGGAAAAATTTATTAACCACATACAACTAGGCTACTTGGGCTTGCTCCCATTTTTAGGCTGTGTTGGTTGGCCACTAATGTTTGGCAGTAACAGTGTAAACTTAGAGTTTTTTACTTTTTACAGCATTGCTATTTTAGCCTTTATGGCGGGTAACTTATGGCGCGCTGGTGAGCAAAGTTACAGTAATGCTATAAAAGCAGTTATTGTAGTTATACCTGTACCGTTTTTATCATTTTTACCAGTTGAATGGGCGCTTGCATGGTTAGCGGTAAGCTTTTGGTTGGTGCTTATTTTTGAAAAAGCCTCACCGCAATGGCAAAGCTACCATAAAGATTATCAAAAAATGCGTTTTGTACTTACCTCTGTGGTGTTTGTATGCCATATATTTACTATTGGTATGAGCATTTACCCTAACTAATTTAAACTATTGCGCTTAAGGGCACACCATGATTGACCAATTGCGCCAGCAACTTAATACGCTTGGCGAAAACTACGTAGAAAAAAAAGCGGTATTTAAAATTAAAGTTATTCCATTTTTTTGTGCCATTAGTATAAAAAAAGATCATAAAAGTGAAGGCCGTCTGAGCTTTTATTCTAATCAACTCATTGAAATACTTATGGTGGTATTATTTGTTTTGTTTGGCTTATCTATTTACGACATAGACGCTGGCTTTACCCATGGCCCTATTCATATTATGTTCGCAATTTTAATTACCTTTAACCTTATACTTAAGCAAGTGGCCATTGAAGGGTTAAAAACACGTTTAGCCATGCTGCGTTTATATGAGCAACAAGCGCTAAATAATAACGCCGACGTTATCATTGCAAATAGCGATAAAAATACTAAATAACCTGATCTCAAGCAGCTATTTTCAGCGCTAACTGCGTTGAATTTACTTGCAATAGGCCAGCTATTGACGCGTAAATTCGCCTTGTTTTCACTGAAAACCTCTGGCTAGAGAAAATTAAATATAAATATGATTCAATACGTTAGTAAATCTCTTAACCAGAGTCCAGGTTAAATAACTTATGTACCTAAATCCCAAATGGAAAATACTCACTGTGGGCGATGGCGATTTATCGTTTTCTAACGCGCTGCATCAGCACCTAAAGCCGAGCTTATTGGTAGCCTCTACGTTTGATGACGCAGCCACTATTGAGCATAAATACCAAGACAATGCACTAAGCACTTTAAAAACCAATAAAGTAACCGTACTTAATAGCTTTGATGTTACAAAACCCCATTGCTGGCAAAACCTAAACGTTAACTTACATAGCTTTGATGTGGTTATTTTTCAATTTCCGCTTGTTCCTGCCTTTGTGGGCCGCGAAGCGTTTGAAAACAATACTCAACAAACCAGTATGAACGTATTTAATCGTGCTTTACTGCACCAATTTATAAAATACGCTAACGAGTATGCGCTTAACCCCAATGGCCCAATGCTGTGCTATATCACTTCAAAAGACGTAAAGCCTTATCGGGAGTGGAATATAGAAGGCAGTTTAAATGCACATTTAAACGCTGAGTATTTAGGGCAAATGCCGTTTGATATTAGCCGCTTTGCTGGTTATAAAATTCGCAATGTTGACCGTGATAAACACGTAAAAGACACCAGCGGTATTACCTATGTATTTAGCCCAAAACAGCATAGCGAGTTAAGCTGTCATCTTACTTTGCCGCATTATTTAACCCCAAATCACTGCCCACTTTGTCGTGTTGGCCCTTATATGGCAACCGAGGACGAAAACAAACACTTAAATGCCAAAAAGCATCAGCAAATGCTGCGCCTAGAACACGACTGGCAACAATGGCTTAATGCCTTTTATGCTTAACGCTTAATTTAAGGATTAGCCTGCTTAATTAAATCGGCCGCTTTTTCAGCAATAGCAATAACCGCAGCATTGGTGTTACCGGTTATTATGCTGGGCATAATTGAGGCGTCTACTACACGTAGCCCTTGTATAGCGTAAACTCGCAGCTCATTGTCAACCACTGCAAGTGGATCATTACCCATTTTACAGGTGCCTACTGGATGGTATTCGGTATCGGCCGTTTGACGAATAAATTCAATCAATTGCTCATCGTTATTTATATCAAGCGGGTAAACCATGTCACCACGAATGGCATCAAATGCACTGCTTTGCATTATTTGTAGTGTTTTTTTAAGGCCCTGTAACATCACTTTTATATCGTCGGGATGGCTTAAATAATTAGGATCGATTAGCGGCGTGCTGCGCGGATCACTATCGGCTAACTTAACAGCACCGCGGCTTTTAGGGCGCATAATACTACTATGAATACTGTAACCATGGCCGGTGTGTAATTTTCGGCTGTGATCATCCACTAAACCCAGCACAAACTCTAGCTGTACGTCTGGCGCAGGGGAGTCATCAAATAACTTAATAAATGCATGCGACTCTGCAAAGTTAGTAGTTAAGCACCCTTGGCGCTTACTAAACCAATCTATACAGCCTTTTAACACCCTAGCAGCCCCTGGGATACTCAAGCCAAACGTGCCTTTACTGGTTTTTGCTCTATACAAAGGCACCACTGTAAGGTGGTCGTGTAAGTTAGCCCCCACCCCTTCTAATGGTACTATCACCTTAATATTATGTGCGTGTAAATGCTTGCTGGGGCCAACTCCTGAAAGCATTAATAGTTGCGGCGAATTAATTGCCCCGGCACTGAGGATCACTTCGTTATTGGCGTATAAATTAACCACCTGTTTATTACGTTCAATTTGTACACCTTGCGCCATATTATTGTTTATTATTACTTTATTTACATGGCTATTGGTTAATACGGTTAAGTTTGCACGTTTTAAATGAGGAGTTAAGTACGCTTTAGCTGCGCTGCAACGCTCTCCATTATGTTGCGTAACCTGTGAAAGCCTAGCACCTTGCTGCTCGGTTGCATTTATATCGTTATTTAAACTCACCCCTTGCTCAACGCAGGCATTTAAAAAACATTGATTTACTGGGCTTGGCTCATTCAATTCTTGTACGTGAAGTGGCCCTTGTGTGCCATGTAACTCACTATTGGTAAATGTTTTATTGTTTTCGGCTTTTATAAAGTAGGGTAATAAACTGTCATAATCCCAGCCACTATTGCCATTGGCCGCCCACTGATCGTAATCGTATTTATTGCCTCTAATATACACCATGGCATTAATAGAGCTTGAGCCACCCAATACCTTACCTCGTGGCATAAAACCACAGCGATTATTCAGCTCTTTTTGCGCTACTGTATTGTAATGCCAGCTATTAATACCATAAGGCACACTTGCAGCAACCCCTGCAGGCATTTGTACAAAAGCAGTATTATCGCTAGAGCCTGCTTCAATTAAGCACACACTTACATTGGCATTTTCTGATAGCCGCGAGGCAATAACACACCCTGCACTGCCCGCGCCTACTACAATGTAGTCAAATGTTGTATTCATAGCATGCCTTTTATAATTTTCACAAATTGCCCATAACCATAATATTGCATAGATAAAAACATAAAAACTTGATATTTTTAGACACTCAACAGCAAAGGTTAACTATGAGCAGCTTAATAAGAGCCACGTCTTTACAAGGTATTGATACGCTAATTTTAGAATTTGGCGCAAATGTAACTGCCATTATGCAAGCGTGTAATATTAACGTTGATTTTACTCAGCTCGAAAACCAATATGTAAGCTATCGTTGCTATGCAGCATTATTAGAATACTGCGCACAACAATTTAATTGCCCCAGCTTTGGCTTAAAGCTCGCCAGCCGACAAAGTTTTGATATTTTGGGTTATATTTCTATTGCCGCTAAAAGCGGTACCTATTTAAGTGATGCACTCGATTGGGTGGTTAAATACTTACATTTGCACAGCCCTGCTCTTCGGCTTACGGCTCATCCATTAGAGGACGATAAAAGCTTATTTTTATCGTTCGAAATTAACCTCAACCCGCTACCTAACATTAACCAAGTTACCGAACTAACGATTGGCTTAGCAATGGGAGCGATTAAAAAGCTTAGTAATAACCAATGCAAACCTATCACGGTTTTTTTACCACAAAAGCTCACCACCAGTAAGTATGCTTATAACAGCTATTTTGACTGTAAAGTAATAGAGCACCGTAACAGCGCGGGTATTGTGATTGCGAAACAAGACTTAAGCATAGCACTTGAACAAGGGGAGCTGACAAACGTAGAGGCTGCACGAAACTTTTTAGCTAAAAATAGTCAATACAACAGCCCATTACCCATTCAAGTAAGCGCGTTAATGCGCCCCATGCTGCCTATTTATCAGTGCTCTAATCACACGATTGCTGCGGCGCTTAATATGCATCCACGTACTTTGCATCGCAAACTAGCTAAGCATAATACCAGCTTTGTAAAACTCAAAGATACCACGCGCCGTGCACTTGCACAGCACTACCTAACACAAGGGCAACTTACTATATCAACCATATCAGAATTATTGGGTTATCAAGAGCAAGCCACATTAAGCACCAGTGTTAAACGCTGGTTTGGCTGTTCTCCTCGCGTAATGCGCAGTAAAAAATGATCTGCTAATTCATTTTAGTTTCCCTTTATTTTCTCTATCCCTAATCTAATTTATTAGCACTAATTACAGATGATTTTATTTGTTTAAAAGCACTCTGAATTAACTTCTTCTAAGTTCAGTTTTTATCTATAAAAACAATTAGTTATTGATATTTATTATATTGCATTTATAATACAGATATTGTTATGCTATGGATGGCTAAAGCAGTAACTTATCAATACTCCTATCATATGCTGTCCATACATCAATACAGCCTCTAATATCAACATTCATCCTAATGTCGATTTAGTAGTATATTATCCATAATGTCATAAAGGACGACTATGAAACTTTATAAGTTCCCCTTAGCTGCAGGGCTTTTGTTTTCAGCACTTGCAAATGCTGGAGATCTACCATCTCCAATTAAAAATGTAGATGTTTATCATACTGACTCTAACTATCTCTCAATTCAAAATCTATCTATTGATACTGTTAAAATTGATATTTATGGTGAAATATTTACAGTGCTTCCAGCTTCTGGTGTTTCGTTTGAGTGTAACTCTTATTACAGCTTGGAATTATTATTTAAAAATAATGTTCATGATTTTTTTGAAGTTCCTTGTCAAAGCCGTGTCGTAATTAACGAACGTTACCAAAACAAATACTAACGGAGTATCAAAGTGAAAAAGTATATATTATTAGCACTTACATTAACTCTTGTTGGTTGTGGCTCAAATTCAGATGGGTCAAGTAAGTCAACTTACTCTTCTTGTAAGATAACTCAATCCAACGCAATACTTGCCTCAAATAGAGATAATGACTTAAAGCAATGCTGGAACGCCTCTGGTAACGGTTATGAAAGCCAAGGTGATGCACTACAATGGTGCGAAAAGACAGTGAATAACTACCTTTCTAATAAGTATCTAGTTACTCATAGTGTTACTTACGCTGTTGAATCAACATACTGTCCTAAATAGTTTGATTAGTTAAAAGGTTTTACCTACCTACTTTAATATGATGGTTTAACCTTTTTATTACTTTTTCCCTCTGTGGTTTTATACTTACTTTCTCTCCTCGCGATATGCACACTAAAAAATGATAAGCTTTACTTTTCCTCTACTTTTTATTGTTTTTTAGGAATATCCATGAATTTTGTTATTGTCGGTACTAATTTTATTAGCGATACCTTATTAAAAGCAGCCAACACCTTAATCGATTTTAATTTATATGGTGTGTGCTCGCGCGCAACAACGAGCGGCGAAGCCTTTTTAGCTAAACACCCAAAAAATACTCAAGCAAAAATTTTTACTTCAATAGAGCAAGTTTGCCAAGACGAGCACGTAGATGCCGTTTATATTGCCGCACCAAATAGCTTACATCAGTTATATGCAGTGCAATGCTTAGCAGCAGGTAAACATGTACTGGGAGAAAAACCAGCAGCGGCCAATAGTGCCGAACTAGCCGCTATTATAGCAACCGCTAAAAAGCATCAATGCTTATACATGGAAGCCATGATGACCACGCATTTACCCAACTTTGCACTGTTGCAACAGGCCATGCTAAAAATTGGTACGCCGCGTAAGTTTATTGGACAATATAGTCAATATTCGTCGCGCTACGATAAATATAAAAATGGCGAGCGCCCAAATACCTTTTTACCTCAATTTGCTAATGGTGCTTTGGTTGATTTAGGCATTTATCCACTGTATTTATTAATAGCACTGTGGGGCGCACCAAATAGTGTACACGCAAGTGGTGTACTCCTTGATACAGGTGTAGATGGCGCAGGCGATGTACTCTTAAATTATCACGATAAACAAGCGGTGATCAGCTACTCAAAAATATCGCAAGGCGATAATATTACCGAAATACAAGGCGAACTTGGCCGCATTCGGATTGAAGCAGTGTCGCAACTCAAAAAAGTAGAGTTTATTGCTAACAACGGTGAACGTGAACTACTTTCGCAGCCTTTTGACGAGCATTTTATGAAATATGAAGTTGATCATTTTATGCAAATGGTGACACAAAAAGCGCCGCAATCGGATATTAATACACACCAGCTTAGTGTTGATGTAATGCATGTACTTGATACCGCTCGCGCGCAATTAGGTGTTGTATACCCAAACGATAAAGCGTTTGAGACAAATTAAACCTTTGCTATAGTGCCTATTAGCCGCTTTATAATATGAGTGTTAGTTTAATAGCTAACACTCATACGTTTTTAACTACTTTTTAGCTTGTGAAGCAACGAGTTTAACAGTCGCAACAACATATGTTTTCTTTAACAATAACAAAGCGTAAGTTGCTTAATATGTTGTTTATCGAATAAGTTTACCTCGAGTATCAAAAACAGGTAGAATGCGCCAAATTTAATAGTGATATACAAGGAAAATAATGCATTCATCTACGAAAGAACTCTTACTCGCTGTTTTTTGTATATTGCTCGCTATGGTAACTATCCAATCTGGTGCGTCGCTTGCCAAGCAACTCTTCCCTATTGTAGGCCCTGAAGGGACTACTGCACTGCGTTTAGGTTTTTCTGCCACTATTTTATGCCTGATTTTTAAACCGTGGAAACACTTACCTGCCGCAGGCCAACGATTTCCTATTTTAATTTACGGCCTGAGCCTCGGCGGTATGAACATTTTGTTTTATTACGCCATAGAGCGTATTCCACTGGGTATTGGCGTTGCACTTGAATTTACCGGCCCATTAGCAGTTGCATTATTTTCATCGCGCCGTAAGCGTGATCTATTTTGGGTAGGCTGTGCTATTGCGGGCATTTTATTATTACTGCCTGATATGAAAGGCCAAGAAAGCCTAGATCCGGTTGGCGTTATATTGGCGCTTGCCGCTGGTGCATGTTGGGCAGGTTATATTCTTTTTGGTAAAAAAACCGGTAATCAAGGCTCTGGTGGTGCAACTGTGGCTATGGGTATGACTATTTCGGCCATTGTACTTGTGCCCTATGGCGGAATTTTGCAAGCCTCTTCATTCAGTTGGGATATTATTCCGTTAGGTATTGCTATTGCAGTACTCTCAAGCGCCCTGCCGTATACCCTAGAAATGATCACTTTGCGTAATATGTCGTCGCAAGGCTTTAGTATTATGATGAGTTTAGAGCCCGCAATTGCAGCATTAGCCGGATTACTCATATTAGGCGAACTATTGTCTATTTGGCAGTGGCTGGCAATATTACTGGTAATTATTGCCTCTGTTGGCAGTTCAACTTCAAAACCACAAAGCAGCAGTTAAACTATCCTCATTAAGCGATTAGGGCGTATTAACCTTAGGGATTAAAATTTGTTCAATTTAGAGGCAATTTAATCCCGGCGCGAAGTTTGTTATCTAATGGGCTCAATAACTGTCCCGGCTTTATTTTACTGGCTTACATCCATGCAGGAAAAGTTACTTCCCCCTAGATAGAAGCCTTCGGGCAGCACATATTTGGCATTTATGCGTCGTTATCGCCTGCTTCTGGGGAATAACCACATTACATAGGCTCTGCCTAGCCTAAAAAACAAACGCACTGCTGTAAATTCAACCTCAAAAGATAAATACGCCCTACCCCCTAGTGACTTTAATTTTTTAATGAAAACGGCCATATTTTTTGTCTCATTTCTGCTTGTTACTTTAACCCTCAGCTTGCATTTAAATGCATAACGGTTTTGCTCATCCGTGTAATGTCACTCGCTACTCACATCTTGTTATAAAATTTTACTACTGTTTAGCTTTTAACAACTAAGCAGCAAGAGCTTACTGAATGCTTTTTAAGCAAGTAATTGTTGCTAGTGGTTATTTATTAATCTAAATAAACTTGGGTATAATATTTATTCTATAAAAGTGAATTATAATTCATATTTTTATTCCCAGATGTATTCCACCCTGATAAACTAAAACCCTTACTTACTCATTATAACTAATTGCACTAGGATCACTTTTTATGTTTAAACCAAGCCTGTTAACCTTGGCTATTTCAAGCACACTTTCAAGTGTGGTTTTATTCTCTAATACCGCTTCAGCTCAAGAACAAGTGGTTACAAAAAACAAATCACTTGAAGTTATAGAGGTTACGGCAACACGACGCAGCGGCTCTGTACAAGCAGCACCACTTAATATAACCGCGCTTGACGCTGATGTAATGAAAGATCAAAACATTAGTGAACTTGCCGATGTAGCACGCTGGGTTCCTGGTTTAACAATTACTGACCAAGGTGGCCGCGAAGGCTCACCTATTATTGTACGTGGTTTAAATACTAACTCATCGGGTCCAGCGTCAGATGGCGGCACCGTAGCAACATATATTAATGAAATTCCGGTAAGCGTTGATATGCGCCTCGTTGATATTGAGCGCGTAGAAGTACTCATTGGGCCACAAGGTACATTATATGGCGCAGGTACATTAGGCGGCGCCATTCGTTACATGCTAAAAGCGCCAGAGCTTGATTATACCTCAGGCGAAATTTACGGTGATGTTTTTCAAACCCAAGAAAGTGACTCAGTAGGCGGTGAAGGCGGCTTTATTTTCAACTTACCAATTATTGAAGATACGCTTGCCATACGTACTAGCTTAAACCTATATAAAGATCCGGGTTTTGTAGATTACAATTATGTTGTTCGTGAGCCGGGAGTATCGCTTAGCGATCCTGATTGGAGCAATACTGATGCCGTTAACAACAACCTTAAACAAGTAAAAGATGCCAATGGCGAAACAACCACTACAGGGCGTATATCAGTTCGTTATAAAGCGAGTGAGTCTTTTGAAGGTACGCTTAACTATTTTTATCAAAAACAAGACAGCGAAGGTCGTTCAATTGTTCATAGCAACAGCTTAAATGCAAACAATGGCTTAAGCGATATAATTGGTAAGTACGAATCAGCGTATCGTTACGAAGAGCCACGCGTGAAAGAAGATCAATTACTTAGCCTAGAACTCAAAGCAGACTTAGGCTTTGCAGAGTTAGTATCGGCTACCGGTATATCAAGCTTTGAAGCTGAAGGTCAACGCGACCAAACAGATTTACTGATCCGTCTTGATTATGGCTACGAAGAATTTCCAGCATTTTCAACATTTACCCGCGAAATTGATGAAGTAGATACTTTTACCCAAGAGCTGCGTTTAGTATCACAAAGTGATAGCGATTTTAGTTGGATAGTAGGTGGTTTTTATAATAAAAAAGACACAGATGCATCAAGTAGAGAATTTACACCAGGTTTTGATCAGTTTGCGGTTGATAACTTTGGCGCAACTCAACTTAGACCTGATGCACTAGAGTACCTAGAAATAACGAGCAGCAAAGTAACAGAGTCGGCTCTTTTTGGTGAAGTGGGTTATCAAATAACCGACAAACTAGATATAACGCTTGGTGTGCGCTTTTACGAATACGATGTAAAGTCTAAAGCCGCTTTTGACTTTCCGTTAGCAAATACATTATATGATGGTGCTGGCCCTAACGATATCGCTATTAACTTTGAAGAGAATGCAGCAAGTGATAACGGTAATCTGTTAAAGTTTAACGCAAAGTATCAATTTAATGACACCGTAATGGGCTATGTAACGGTAAGTGAAGGCTTTAGAATTGGTGGTTCAAATGGCTTGGTTCCGTGCCCTGATCCACTTCCTGATGATCAACAAACAGGCTGTGGTAAACCAGATGAAATGCTATTTGATGCCGATATAACGACCAATTACGAGCTTGGCTTTAAAAGTACATGGTTTAGAAGTCAGTTACACTTTAACGCTGCACTCTTTAACGTAGATTGGGACAATGCGCAAATTACTGGGGCAACCGCAGTGGGGCAACTGCCTTACCTTTCAAACGCTGGCAGTGCTAACGCAAAAGGCATTGAAATTGCTACTCGCGCTATTTTATCAGACTCATTTAGCGCCTATGCAACATACGCTTACACTAAAGCGGAGCTAACATCAGATGCACCATTTTTATTTAACGCCGACGGTACTGATGGCGCTGCAGATGGCGATCGTTTACCTGGTTCACCAGAGCATCAGTTTTCATTAGGTATTAATTACCAAACTGACGTGTTTAACGACAAAACATTAGATATAAACTACGGCTTAACTGCGCAAAGCGACGTTATTTCAAAAGTTGGTTTACGTGATAGTGGTGAAGTACTACCAGGTTACAGCCTAAGTAATATTTCTGCTAAGTTAACAGCAGATGCGTGGTCAACTACATTATATGTTGATAATATGTTTAATAAATATGCTGTTACATCGGTGCGTCGCTCAGATGCCGATATTACAAGTGCTAATGGCGCAGAAATACAACGTAACTATGGACATTACATTAACCGCCCTCTTACGGTAGGCATTAAATTTAACTACAAGTTTGAAATATAATTTAAATTACATTTAAACTGTACTTAATCTATGTCATAAAGGCTCAAATTTATTTGAGC
Source organism: Pseudoalteromonas sp. SG44-5 (assembly GCF_014164175.1). Taxonomy (NCBI): domain Bacteria; kingdom Pseudomonadati; phylum Pseudomonadota; class Gammaproteobacteria; order Alteromonadales; family Pseudoalteromonadaceae; genus Pseudoalteromonas; species Pseudoalteromonas sp. SG44-5. The sequence goes on from NZ_JACJES010000003.1 coordinate 313,852, forward strand.
CTTTTTATTTATACGAGCTAACTATGCCCCCTAGCCTAAAACAGTTACATCAAAGCGCCATAAATTACTTAAATCAAGGTGATGTGCAACAAGCACATAAAACTTTAGTTGAACTTGTTACCCAAAAACCAGACTTTGCAGACGGCTATTTTTTACTAGCTATGGTAAACCTACAAGTGGGGCAAATTTACAAAGCCATTCAGCTGATTGAAAAAGCGCAAGGTTTGCAAGAAAATGTTGAATACACAGCGCAACTGGCAAAATGTTACGCACTTACAGGACAACTACAAAAAGCCAAAGCAACCGCATTAAGTGTTGCACTTAGCAAAATAACCAAAGCGCTGGATGCAGACACTTTAGGCGTTGCACTCACACAAGCGGGTTTACACGAACAAGCGATAAATTACTTTGAATACGCGTTAACACTGGCAAATAACAAACAAACTCCGCAAGCACAGTTCTTTTATAACTTTGGTGTTTGCGCTAAGTTTTTAGGCCTTTTTGAGCAAGCTCAAAATGCGTTTGAAAATGCTATTACTCTAAAACCATTACACCACCAAAGCCACTTTGCATTGAGCGATTTAACTAAGGCAAGTACGCAAACTAACCATATTGAACGCTTAAAAACGGTTGCTGAACAGGTTACTCACCCCGATGCAAAACTACATATTGGCCATGCTCTAGCAAAAGAATATCAAGATATTGGCGCATTTTCGGATGCCTTTTTAGCACTGCAACAAGGTAAAGCCGATAAACTTAAAAACAGCCCATTTGATAACGAGGGATCTGCGGCTTTATTTGCACATATTAAAAAATTAAGCCTTGAGCATAACGAGCCAAACGCCTCAGGTAACCCAAGCAACGAGCCTATTTTTGTTTTAGGTATGCCGCGCTCTGGCACCACCTTAGTAGAGCGTATTTTATCAAGCCACAGCGACGTGCAATCAGCAGGGGAGCTGCAAGACTTTGGCTTGTGTGTTAAAAAAATAAGCAAAACCACCTCGCCGCACGTGCTTGATAACCAAACCTTGAGTAGCGCCTATCAAATTAACTTTGAGCAACTTGGCACTCATTACTTAAATGCTACCCGTGTAGTTACAGGTAATAGTAAACACTTTATTGATAAACTCCCCTTTAACTTTTTTTATATTGATTTAATAACCAAAGCATTACCTAATGCAAAAATAATTTGCCTGCTGCGCGACCCAATGGACACCTGTATTGGTAACTATCGCCAACTATTTAGTATTAATAACCCTTATTACGCTTATTCGTTAGGTTTACTTGATACCGCTAAATTTTATAGCCGTTTTTATAAACTCATGCAGCATTTTCAAAGTTTGCATAAAAATACAATAAAATTAGTTCAGTACGAGGAGTTAGTAGCGCAGCCCGAAGTGCAAATTAAAGGTTTAGTTAAGTTTTGTGAGTTAGTGTGGCAACCGCAGTGTATTGATTTTCATTTAAATACAGCGCCGGTTTCTACCGCCAGTAAAGTGCAGGTTCGTCAACCGCTCAACAACAAAGCTATTGGCCGCTGGCGTGCATTTAAACCACATACAAATGAAATACAGCAGTACTTTAAAGCGCAGGGAATAGGAGTGAAATAACTGCTAAATTACTCAAGGTGAAAGGGAAAGCGTTAAAACAAAAAACATTTTGCTTTATACGGGCTCAGGCCGCGATTAAGTTAACCTTTGTTTTATTGAATTTAACTGCAACGGTTTGATGTCTAGCTACTAAACGCTAGACATCAGCTTAATTTAATTAAGTTTAAGCATCTTCGTCAACGTCTCGAATACGGTCTAAGCGCTCCAGCTCTTCTTCACGAGCGGCTTCAATTTCTTCAAGTATTGCATCAACATCTGCGGCTTCACTGTTATCTTCAAATTCACCTGTTAAAGTGGAGTTAGCCGTTAAGTTAGCCTCAGAAAACAATGCCCACATTTCTTTGGCGTATTGAGTTTGCAATAAAGCTGGGGCATATTCGCCGTAATAACGGCGCATATTATTAACATCGCGAGCAAACATTGCTTCGGCGCTATTATTCGCTGCAGCATTAACAGCTTGCGGTAAGTCAATAATTACCGGGCCTTTGCTGTCAACCAACACATTAAATTCTGATAAGTCGCCGTGGATGATACCCGCACACAACATTAATTTAATGTAATGCATCATTAAGCTATGCTGCCTAATCGCTTCTTCTTCACTAAGAGCTACATTACCTAACTGCGGTGCAACATCGCCGCTGTCATCGCACACAAGCTCCATTAGCAACACACCATCAATACAGCCGTAGGTGTCGGGTACACGTACACCGGCACTCGCTAAACGTGATAGCGCATCAACTTCGGCATTTTGCCAAATCTCTTCTTCTAATTGGCGACCATAACTTGAGCGTTTACCCATAGCACGCGCTTGGCGCCCACCACGAACTTTACGGCCTTCTTGATATTGTGCGGCTTTTTTAAAACTACGTTTACTGGCTTCTTTATAAACTTTAGCGCAGCGAATATGATCGCCACACTGCACTACAAAAACATCGGCTTCTTTACCGCTCATAAGCCTGCTGAGTACGTCATCAATTAAACCATCATCAACTAGCGGTTGTAGGCGTTTAGGAATTTTCACAGATTTTCTGCTAAATAAAAGGCGCTAATAACGTTTATTTTATTAACTTGGTTATGGTTGTCTAGGTGGTTCAAACGAGGTGTTACCTTTGCGGATTAAGTGCGATTATAGAGTAGTAGCAAGCAGTAATAACATTTAAGTGTAAACTAAGCAGCTACATATATGTGGCTAGAATAAGCGACTCAAGCGTAAAAGCCAACCGCATTTTATAATTTTTCAGCTTTTTTAAACAAACTTTAATACTGGCTGCATTTACTGCAATAAAATTGATGCCTAACTACAATAAATAATGGCTATTTAGTATATAGCCATTATTTATTTTTTAAAAAGAAGTCATTAAATAGCTAATTAAAGCACTTAAAACTGCCATGCTAAAGAAGCCCAATAACGACGTCCGTCTTCTACATAACCATACTCTACTTCGCTAATTTCTTTATCAAATAAGTTATAAACCCCCACGCCTAATTTAATGTTGTTACTTAATTGATAGTTTGCACCTAAATCTGCTGTGGTATAGCTTGGAGCAATTAAGCTACTTTGCGATGGCCCAGTTGTAGGTTGGCTTTCTTCCCCGCGATAGTGCATACGTGCCCATGCACTAAATGCATCGCTTAAAACCCAATTAACAGAGGTTTGCAGTAAGTGTGTTGGTAACTGATTTAATGGGCTTCCTGCATAAGTGCCCGTTTTTTGCTCCGATTCGGTGTAAGTATAATTAGCGCTTGCACTTACTTTACTGCTTAGTTTAAGCGATGCTGATAGCTCAAACCCTTGTGTTACTGCTTCATCAACATTTACGTAGGTTGTTGGGTCTGAACCAAATTCATTTGGACCGTCGGTGCATTGAGTTAATGGGCAAGCTATACGTGATATTTTATCGTCAAACTGATTATAGAAAACAGTGGCCGAGGTACTGAACTTTTCACCTTTATCGTAATAAACACCTACTTCATAATTTATTGATTTTTCAGGCGCCAAATTCGCATTACCATATATATTACCGCCGCGACTAACCTGCCCCCATTCTGGCGTAGTTGCTCGTAAACTAGGTGCTTTAAAACCGGTAGATATACCTCCTTTGACGGTTAAATTATCGCTCGCATTAAGCACACCATATAAACGTGGGCTAATATGGCCGCCAAAGTTACCATCATGGTCGTATCGAATACCGCCGGTTAATGCAAATAACTCGCTGGTTCGCCATTCATCTTCGCTAAATATAGACCATTGCTCGTTATCTATTTGCGATACATCACTTAATTTGTTGCTGGTATGATCGGTTAAATCTTCTTTTTTATAGGAAGCGCCCAATGTCGCATTATGCTCACTCGCAAGCGGAATACTCCACATCGTTTGTGCATCAGTATTTTTAATAAGCATTTCGCGTGATTTATTATTATATTCATCGTACTTTATATAGCTATTAGAACTACCAAAGTCATAATAACCATTATGGCTTACCGAGATGGTTTTTTGCTCGTATTGTGTAGTTGTTGATTCAGGACAACCACTGCGACCACACTCATCCCCTGGGGCAAGTGGCGCAATTGTTTTACCCACAGTCGCATCTAACGTTTGTTCAGCACGGCCAAGCTCTAATGTAACCTCGTGATTTTTATTAGGTGTTACTATAAACTTAGCTTTAAGATTATTTTGCTCTTTACCTCTAAAACCGGCGACTAGGTCATCTTCATCGCGTTTTGTAAATTGCCCGTATAGCTGTACTCCAAGTAGTTCATCAACTAATGAGCCCGCTGTAAAAAAGTTAGCTTGGTTAATGTTCCCAGACTCATTACTTTGTTGAATCGTACTATCTAAACGCACCTCGCCGTACCAGTGCTCAGGTGTTTTACGAGTAATTATATTGATTACCCCGCCTATCGCATCAGAGCCATATAAAGATGACATTGGACCGCGAATAACTTCTATACGTTCAATGGCCCCAATAGGCGGTGTCCATGCCCCCTCAACACCTGGACCGTCACTGTTTGGCCGTGTTTCGCGCGATGTTTGTCGTTGGCCATCTATTAATATTAATGTATAGCCATTAGCCATGCCGCGCAAACTAATATCTTTTCTGTCGCCACCGCCAGTCACTATAACGCCGGGCACGTCTGTCATAGCGTCGGTTAAATCACGGTAAAAACGACTCGCTAACTCTTCTCTATCAATCACACTAATAGATGCTGGTGCATTTTTAATTAGCTGCTCATACCCTGACGCAGTGACTACCATCACTTCCATGTCATCGTTTGTTTTATTTGCTTGCGCATAATTTGTAAAGGTAAATAAAATTGCGGCACTTAAAGGCAATAATTGTCGACTTGCGGTGTTCATATTTGTTTCCCGTGTTAGAATTGCTTAATTGATAATGATTAGCATTTGCGATATTAAGGGTAAGTGCATTGCCGAGCAATATAAGTATGCTAATAATTAAATTAAGGAAAACTTAATTACTATGAATATCAAGTTAACACGCTCGTTAACTATGTTTGTGCGCATAGTAGAAACAAACAGTATGAGCTTAGCTGCTAAACAATTAGGCATGACTACTTCTGCTGTAAGTCAGCAAATTAAAACATTAGAACAAGAGGTTGGGTTAAACTTATTCAATCGTAGTCCACGATCATTAAGCTTAACTGAAGCGGGTGATATTTATTATCAAAGCTGTAAAAAGCTGCTGCAAACAGCAGAGCAGACTAAACAAAAACTACAGTATTTAACCGGTATACCAAGTGGCAAACTTAAATTAGTTGCCCCTGTTGGCTTTGGCGCTGGGTTACTTTCTGAACCATTAAAACGCTTAATAGAGCTACACCCAAAATTAAACATAGAACTAATTTTGACAGATGAACCTGTTGATATGCTTAAAGAAGGAGCCGACTTAGCATTGTGTATTGGCCCACTTAACGACTCAAATTTAATAGCCCGAAAATTAGCCCAATGGCCTTATGCTCTTTGTGTTAATGCGACGCACCCTTTAGCAAAAAATGATCAATGTATTGAACAATTAAACCAGCACGCTCATATAGCTCACAGCCATTTAAACTATCAATTATTTAAGCCAAACAGCGCACCATACACACTTAATGCTCCGCGTATAAAAGTAAATAATATGCAATCAGTTATTCAATTAGTATGCGATGGATTAGGTTATGCAATGCTACCAGAGCCAGAAGTGCGCGAACGCATTAAAAACAAAGAGTTAAAGCAACTTCATAAAGACTGGCAACGTTCAAACTACACTGTGTATGCAGTAACGCCAAAACGAGATTTTATTGCTGCAAAGACTTATGCGTTACTCGATATTTTAAAAAAGCACTTCGCTGAAGTTACCTTAGGCACTAAGCACCACTTATAACAATGAGCATTGTTGTTATATATAACAAATGATAACAACCAGTTAAAAATAAAAACGAAAAGAGTTTAAATTTTATTCGACTCTAGTATTGAGTTAAATTAGATAATGTTTACAATATCAATAAGGTGCTGCTTAATTAATATAAAATAAATTTCTCGTTTTTATTAACGCTATGCGCTCAGACACATTAACTATTATTTAGGAACTTTTCTGAGTGACTCCAGCACAACATTTAGCATTATTTGCAGCCCAACAACAGATTATAGAGCAAATCGCATTGGGTGTAGATATACACCTGTGTCTGCATAATATCTGCGAGCAAATTGAAGCAATAATTGACTCTAAAAATGCTAAAAGCTCGATTTTAACTCTAGAGGGCAACCAACTTCGCCACGGTGCTGCGCCTAAACTTCCCCCTGAATATTGCCAAGCAATAGACGGTGTTACAATTGGAGATAATGTAGGCTCATGTGGCACTGCAGTGTACACAGAGCAACAAGTTATTGTTAGTAACATAGCTACTAGCCCACTTTGGGCTAATTATAAAACTATTGCATTAGCACATGGTTTGCAAGCGTGTTGGTCTACTCCTATTTTTTCCTCAGACAACAAAGTGCTCGGTAGTTTTGCCGTTTATTACACCCATCCAAACGCACCAACCGCATTAGATTTAAAGCTTATTGAACGCTTTACTCATTTATCGGGCCTAGCAATAGAAAAAGCGCGCTCTGTCGCAAGAGAAAAAGCACTTAGTTTAGAGCTACAACGTTCTAACGATAAATTAAAAGCATTTATTGAGGTGATCCCCGATTTAGGAATCATTTTTGATGAACAAGCGCGGTATATTGAAAGTTATGGTGCTAGCAACGAGTTGCAATGTAATAGCTTAAATAATGAGCAGCGCATAAGCTCGCTACCATTAGGTGATCCTAATAAAGTAATCTCTATCATTACTAAAACACTGAAAACAGAGCAAGTACAACTGTACGAGTACGAACTTAATTGTATGGGTAACCGACATATTTTTGAAGCTAGAACGTCAATTATTAATAACTACCTACTTGATGAGCCAAATAAAAAACATGTTTTATGGATGATACGCGACATTACCGAGCGTAAACTTGCTGAAGAGCAAGTTAAAAAGTTGGTGTTTTACGACCCATTAACCACATTGCCTAATCGCCGCATGCTAACTGACACGCTTGAATTGATGATCAGCGAATCTAAAAAGCAGCTTTTATTTGGCACTCTATTATTTTTAGATTTAAATGACTTTAAGCGCATTAATGATTCATTAGGCCATGTTATCGGTGACGAGGTTTTACTAGAAGTTGCTATGCGGTTAAAAACCGTTATTAAAAATGCAGGTATTATTGCGCGAATTGGTGGCGATGAATTTGTAATTTTACCTAAGCACCTAAGTAGTAATAAAAACAATGCACAAAGCCAGGCAATAGTGTGTGCCAACCAAATACTCGACTGCTTCAAAAACCCATTTAAAATAAACAACTGTAGTTATAAAATTACCGTCAGTATTGGCATTAGTTTTATTGAAGGCCCAGACACAACAAGCAACGATGTATTAAAGAGGGCCGATACAGCTATGTATAGCGCCAAAAAATTTGGCGGCCATCGTTTTGCGTTTTACGATCCGGCACTGCAACACGAATTAGACTTACGTTTACAATTAGAAAGCGACATTATAACTGCAATAAAAGAAAAGCAGTTTGTGGCTTACTTTCAGCCGCAACTTGATTGCCAAGGTAATATTATAGCCGCTGAGGCATTAATTCGCTGGATACACCCTATAAAAGGCATTATATCACCCTACTACTTTATTCCTGTTGCGGAACAATCTGGTCTGATTGATCAATTGCAAAGCACTGTATTGTTTGACGCCTGCATGTTAATTAAAACGCTAGAGCAAACACAGCTGCTTCATGATTCATTTTGTGTTGCTATTAATATTAGCGCCTGCCAATTTATAACACATTCCTTATACAACAATATTGTTAGTATTGTAGATGCGTTTGGTATATCTCCTACAAGATTTAAACTGGAGATAACCGAAAGCATTTTACTGGATGACATGGCTGAAAATATTGCACAAATGCAGCAGCTCAAAGCTAAAGGGTTTAGGTTTTCGATTGATGATTTTGGCACTGGTTATTCATCGTTAGCCTATATACACACTTACCCCGTTGATGAGCTAAAAATAGATAAAAGCTTTATTGATAAAATACATGAAGGTAATAGAGGGTCTGCCATTGTAAGTACTATAATCTCACTTGCGCACAACCTTGGCTTTAATGTTATTGCCGAAGGCGTTGAAACCGCAGAGCAAGCTAAAACACTCGCACAACTTAATATTACCGGTATGCAAGGCTATTATATGGCTTATCCTATGCCCGCAGCTGAGTTTATTTCTTGGTTAAAACAACAACTTAACAGTTAGTAACAGCAAAGAATAAGAAGCGCAGCGCCCCCCCTAACCTCTTTATAAATAATTTACTTAGAACTATGTTTGCAAATGCATTTTAGGCTTTTTGAACCTCAAAGTGGTTAAAGTGAACTACCCATCGACGCCACTTCGTGTCGAACAATGGGTTTTCTCGGAGTTTTTTGGATAAAATAACGTGTCTGGTTTTATTTCTAACTGAAACTTACTGTGACACGTTAAAGTTTTATTCTGATTTATTAGCTATTTTTTGTAAATTCTCGTGAATTTTGAATAAAACGATAAGTAGTTCACACCAAATTCTAGCGCCAATTACACCACCAACAATAATACCGAGCCCAGCCCAAAAACCACCACCGTACTGCACAAACATAGTGGTTACACCAGAAATTACAGCACCTAGTAACATTAACCAATATACAAAAGTAATGATTTTAGGTGTCAGCATAGATTCAAAGAAAAAAATATCTTTCATTTTTTAGTCCTTTTTAAAATAGTCAGTAAATTTTTATTTCACAAAAAATGAGCGCTTACTAGCCCTCATAGTTATTATCTAGCTAGCCTTAATAAAGCTAACTGGCTGTATATTTAATTAAAGCTAATTACGCTATTAAATTAAAAATTAGGTGTCGCAGTTACTTATTTAAATTATCGAGTTCTTTTTCTAAGTCTTTCATTGCTTTTTGCGCTTTGAACTCTTCGTAAAGCGCTTCGCGTGAACCGGGATCTAAACGTTTACCTGATTTAGCCACTAGGTTATTAAAGGTATCTTGTGTGTTATTAGTGCTAAAGAATAAGTAAAAAGCATGAAATTCCATAGGTTTTACTTATATTTAATTGACTCATTTAATAACAGCTGTTAAAAATAAGCAACAAATATGAATATAAACTTAATAGGGATATTTAATGAAAAAAGGAATTCAGTTTGCTGTAATTTCTAGCATTTTGTTATCTGGTTGTGCTTTAGATAGTAAAATTAACGGCATGATTGGTGGCTTAAATAATCTACTAACAACAGCAAAACTACCTGTAACCTACATGCGCCCAGCTAATCAAGATAACACCGATAAAATAAAACGTATTGCTGTTATTACCGATAGAAGCTCTTCAAATGCAGTGAACTTAATTGAAAGTAACCTTTCAGCTATTCGCGTTAATGACAAGCCATACTTTACTTTTGTTGATCAAGCAGCGCTTGATAAAGTAATTGCTCAACAGCGCTTTAATGAAGGTGACCTAACAAACTCAAATAATCGTACTCGATTAGGTAAACTTACTGGCGCAGACACTTTAGTAACCGCTCTGTATGGTTCTGATGTTGAAACATCAACCTATTACGAAGAGCGTAGTGAATGTGTTGAAAAAGGTGACAAATGGTATAAATGCAAACGCTCTCGTGATGTTAAAGTTCGATGCTCTGAAAAACTAGCTAAAGTAATACTAGAGCCAAAAGCAATATCTGTTGAATCTGGTGAAATCATTTTCACAAAACGATACAGCCAACAGGTAAGCAGTAAAGTTTGCGAAGGTGATGATCCTCACAATTCTGATAGTGCGCTATTAGGGCAAGCAGTTTCTCAGATATCAGAAGAACTAATTCAAGATGTTGCCCCGCATAGCGTTACAAAATTAGTTGAATTAATGGAATCGGATGATTCTGACATGTCCGACGATGCTGAAAAAATGCTGGATATGGGAATAGAGTTTGCTGAAAAAGATATGCCAGATAACGCCTGTAAGATGTTTAGTAGAGCTCAAAGTATTTATTCTGAATCACTAGCAATTAATTATAATAATGCTGTTTGTGCAGAAAGAGCAGCGGACCTAGAGCTAGCCCTTGCATATTATCAAAAATCTCATAATCTAACTATGGATGTTGATGAGCTAAAGTATATTATTGAAGGTGAGCAGCGTTTGTTAGATCGTAACAAACATAATGCTAAACTAGCTCAAAATAATAACCACAATCGTTTATAAAACAAACTTTGCCCAGCAAATGCTGGGCTATTTGGTTGAAACATGAATAAGAAATTACTTCTTTTTATATCTATGCTTTTATTTTCTTTCACAGTAGAGGCACAAACACACTCTAATTGCAGCTGTGCCCATTACTACCCAACACAAGCTCAAACCCCTGATTGGATAGGCATAGATAAAGTAACCGACACCCTCTATGTTAGCTCCGGCTCTTCTCAATGCTCTGGACTAAAGTCAATTGACGAACGCCGTTCTGCACTTGAAGCTCGAAAAGCACTCACAAAGCTTCTTAAAACTGAAATAGAAATTAAAGAGGAAAATAAACTCTTCTCTTCTAATTCCATAAGTAACTTACAGTTTAATTCTACAGCTAAAATAACAAGCGACCAGCTGCTAAAAAACGCTAAAATATTCGAACGATGGGTAGATAAAAATAACTGCGTGGTTTATGCAGGAGTAACAATAAACCATACAGATATACAAAAAGCGCAAGCACAAAAAAAGCAAGAGGCACAGTCAAAACTGTCCGCTAAGAATAACTGCATAAAAAGTACTGGCTCGCAAGCAGGTGAAGTTAAAAGCTTATTAACCGCTAAGTTTATTCAAAATGGCTTTAATATCACAGACTCAGCCTGCGACGTTTATTACCATGTAAAAAACTCAATTGTTAAGAGTAGTCAAAATAAAGTTTTTACTAGGTTACAGTTAGAAATAATTACTCACACTAACAAGCGTCTTTGGCAGGATCATTATCAAGGTAAAGGTATTAGCTTTTCTAAAAGATCAACGCAGCAATTACTACAAATCGCAAATGAAGACAGCATATCACTATTAATTGAAGATATTATTAAACTAAAAGATACTCCCGTTAATTAGCGCATATTTTAAGGAATGAAATGCCCGTGGAAAATAACAGCACACCTACAGAACAAGTTACTGAAGAAAAAAAAACAACTATAAAAAAACTTAAAGAATATTTTATTTTGTTAATGGTGGCGCTTATGGGCTTAGGTAACTGGGCAGATACTAAAGCTCTATCAATAGAAGCATATAATGGATTTATTACTAACTTTACAAATAAAATTGAAGAAAAAAAGATTTCAAAGTTAGACATAGGTAACTACCTTCCATATGCGCAAAAACAAATAGGTATACCGCAAGTCATTAAAACTTCAAAAATTGATGAACGTTACGAATATCGTTATTATAAAGAAGATAAATACCTCCTAACTTTAATCAATAAAGAAACTCGCATAGTAGCTATTGTTGTCCATAGCCTGTCCTATGACAAAAGCTTAGTTGACGATTTCTCACCTAAGGTACCGTTTAGTAACTTTAAATTAAAAGAGCACAGTCTTGAACAAATAGTGCCTGATAGTAATGAATTTTTTTATGACAGTAATAACATTAAATACTACATGCAAGTAAAACAACTCAATGCCCAAGGTATGTTTCTTAACTTAACGAGTGGCTTTAGTGATTATACTGAGCTAAAGGGAAATGTTGCTGAGGATCTATTCAAATTAGATGAAGTAACTTTGATGAGTGACGAGCAAACGCTTACTTCACCTATCACCAAAAAATTAGCAACCAATAAAGCAACTTTTTACGCAATCTCAGAATTACCAAGCGAATATATTGCTGATTCACTACTTACTAAATATGAATTTAACGTTTATTTTTAAGGAACAAAATGCGACATTTTTCATTGTTTTTACCACTACTTTGTACTTTTACAGTAACAAATATAAGTGCGAACACTTTTACTGAGTTTAAAAAGCAGCAACTTTTAGAAGCAACCAGTTTCAGCAAGCAATATAAACAAGATTACGCAAATTTTAGAGAAGCTTATTTAGCTGATTACGACTCTTTTAGAGATTCATTACTTAAGCATTGGTCTGTGCCCATCCAAAGCAGCACATTAAAGCAGGTCGTTTACAGTGCAGACCTAAAAAGTCGCATAATTATTGACGAACAAAGCATGACGGTTACTGTAGAAACATTAGATTCTCACAGTACGCTTGGACAAGCAGCTGAGACATTAATAACTGATAAAAATCTAGCCTCGTCTTTAGAATTAATAAGCCCAACTAAACAAGAATTAGAAAATAGCTTAGCAATTTCAAAAAGTGAAATTAAAAGTCAAAAAGAGTTAAAGCAGAACCAAGAAACGCTAGCACAAGAAATAACTACACAGTATGAACAGTCGCTAAGCAGTGTTGATAAAAACACTCAATTAAAGCCTCAACAAGCAATACAAAGTAAACAGCAATTAGCCATAGAAAAACAGCAGCGTATTGAAAAATTAAACACATCACTCAGCACCAAAGATAATGATGTGACTTATAAAAATATTACTTCTCGTACTTTTTCACTCCCTGACGAATATTTACATAAAAAAGTGAGTCCTTACTTAAACTTTTACTTACAATACGAGCAACAACAACTACCTCTGTTATTAGCAATTTCGCATGCTGAGTCATCTTTTAATCCAAATGCTAAGTCGCATATTCCCGCATTTGGGCTAATGCAAATTGTACCTAATTCAGCAGGTTTAGATGTAGCAAGAAAACACTTTAAAAAAGATATAGCGCCAACACCAGAGGAGCTTTTTGATCCTGATACCAATATCACTTATGGATCTGCTTACATTTCTATTTTAGACAAAAGTTATTTACGGAAAATAAAAGATCCAATAAGTCGTAAATATTGCGCAATTGCAGCTTACAATACTGGTGCAGGAAATGTAGCTAAAGCGTTTAATACTGATAAAAGCCGAAATATTAATCGTGCTATTTCTATTATAAACGACCTAGATAGTGAAAGTGTTTACAGTCACTTAATTGCAAACTTACCCTATGATGAAACAAAAAAATACCTTAAGAAAGTAAACAAGCTTGAACAGCAGTACCAAGCAAATATTAATCAATGGAACCTTAATAATAAGGAAATCAAACATGAAAAATAAACTTTTACCAATAGCCACTATTTTCTTTTTAAGCGCATGTGGATCAACTCAACAGCCACAATCAACCCCCTTTAGTAATGCTGATACTGTACCAAGCTGGGTTTTAATGCCAAGCGCACCTGAAGGAGGGTTAGCCTCATCTAGCTGTGTACCTTGGAGTGGTAATATGGCAGCAAGTAGAGCACAGGCTGTGGCTAGCGCGCGCGCTGATTTAGCAACACAAATTAATAGCAAAGCTCAAGTTCTTGATACCTTAATAAATAAGCAAATGCAGCAGCAAGATTCTGTACAAACACAAAGTTCTTTTACACAAGTAAGCCGCCAAACAGCCGAAGAAAGCCTTGTTGGTAGTATTGCAAAAGAAGTCAGCTTTGCTCAAATAAATAACCAAAAGCAACTATGTGCATTAGTTATTATGGAAAATACTAAGCCTATTTTCGATAAGTTGATTGAAAAGTCAGGCAAAAATCTGAGCCCTAATGATGAAGATATGCTTTACCGTGAATTTAGATTGCAACAAACCACTGAAGAGTTAAATAACTTAGCAAACTAACTCCATATTAAAATGAATACTGTAGAGTAAAGTTACTCTACAGTATGTCAGCACTACCCCAAAGCCAGCCATACACCAACGGCGACCATTAAACTGCCCGCAATGCGATTCATCCACTGGATGTTATTACCGCGCGTTAAAAATAATCGTAAGCTTTTTCCACCTGTTGCATAAGCCAACATACTTAAAAATTCGGTAACCATTATTACACTTAACAACACTAATAGTTGCGGGGCTACGTCATGTTCAATGCTTATAAATGGTGGTAGTAATGAGATCATAAACGCCCAGCCTTTTGGGTTGGCTATTGCAGTTACAAAGCCTTGCGTAAACAGTGACTGGCGACTTACAGCTGTGGCATTGCTGGTATTTACCGACATTTTTCCTTTAGAACGCCACATATTTATACCAATGTAAATTAAGTATGCACCGCCTACCCACTCTAAAATAGCAAACGCCTCTGGATAATTAAGCATAATACTCGCCACGCCTAGCACTGCAGCAACTGCAACACTAGCAACGCCGAGTAGCTCGCCAAGCATCATCCACAAAGTGCGCCGCACGCCAATACTCATGCCTAGCGTCATGGCTAATGTCATACACATACCTGGGGTGATCGAAACAAAAAAGAAGGTGGGAATAAATACCGCGAGTACTGTTATATCAATCATTTAAAACTCGTAATGGGTTAAAGACAAAGTTGTAATAGGTTCTAGGCGAAAGGGTAAAGGAAAAAGAGCTAAGGTGAAAGATAAATGATATGTAATATGACCATTTGTACTCGCTCACATTGAGCCAGTTTTTGGTAAGGTCCCCCCCCCCCTTAAACAAAGTATCAGCCCAAAATAAATTTTACCTATTAGTAAAACATCTCCCCACTTGAAAGCCCTGAACAGCAAGGCTTTCGCGTTATTTATCCTTTATTATGAAAAACAAAAAGCGTCTGAATTTGGAAATTTTATACACTCATATATGGCAAAAGTCTGAGATGATAAAGTGCAAAAATACATTTTGTTGCTCTAAAGTGCGGCGTACATACGCTCACTTTGCATTGGGAAGGTGCCGTGAGATTTAGAGTGGATCTTCTTGCTCTCACAGCATAAACACGTACTTTACTACTGCCTCGGTGTTGGCTCTGCCACTTGCTCAGTTATTACCTTTACCGGCTCAGCTGAATCATTTAGTAAGTACTTATCTAACCACTGCTCTTGCTCCCACAATACATGCAGTAAACTTTTACGAGCACGATAGCCATGTGCTTCATGGGGTAGCATAACTAAACGCGCTTCTTTACCTAAGCCTTTTAACGCGGCGTACATACGCTCACTTTGCATTGGGAAAGTTCCAGAATTCGGATCTTCTTGCCCGTGAATCATCAACATTGGCTCGTTAATTTTTTCGGCATGAAAAAATGGCGACATGTTTGCGTACACATCTTGGGCTTGCCAAAAGTCGCGCTCTTCGCCTTGAAAGCCAAACGGCGTTAAGGTGCGATTATACGCGCCACTACGTGCTATACCAGTTTTAAACAAGTCACTATGCGCTAATAAGTTAGCCACCATAAATGCACCATATGAATGCCCTGCTATTGCAATCTTGCCTTTATCAGCAATGCCTTTTTTAACCAATACATCTACGGCAGCTTGTGCGCTGGCCACTAGTTGCTTTCTAAAGTTATCATTTGGTTCACTGCCCTCAATACCTACAATAGGCATTTTAGGATCGTCAAACACCGCAATACCTTTAGCTAAGTAAGGCATCGGGCCCCAGTAACCAATAGAGGTAAACTCATAAGGCGATTCACGCACTTGAGAAGCGACTGCTTTGTCTTTATATTCAAGCGGGTATGCCCACATTAATACAGGTAATGAACCTTGAGATTTATCATAACCTGGTGGTAAATAAAGTGTGCCTGAAAGCTCAACACCGTCATCTCGGGTATAACGTAATTGCTCTTTTGTTACGCCTTTAAATGCAGGGTAAGGGTGCTCAAAATTAGTAATTTGAGTTAAATTTTGTTTATTTAAATCACGAATAAAAAAGTTAGGTTGCTCTGTTTTAGACTCTCTAATAGTAATAAAACGCTTACCTTCGTCATCAAGTAACGCACGAACACGCTCATAATAAGGTGCCGCTGATTGCCACAAACGTTTGCTGCTATTAGTTTTTACATCGTATTGGTCTAAAAACGGCACATTACCTTGCTCTGATGCGCCATTACCGCGTAAAAATAGATAGCGTCCGCCAACCACTTTTATTACCTTGCTGCCTAAATCATTGCGCTCATATAGTGCTCTACCAGGGTCTTTGTAGGCATCGTTGTAACTACGCTCTGAAAATAATATGCGGTTTTTATCAGCATCACGTGGGGCAATAATATAAGTACGCACTTGGCGGTCACTAAAGCGCCAATCGCTGAGCATAGCAATATTATCGTTACCCCATTCTATACCCGAATAACGACGCTCTACTTTAGCAAACAGTTTAGGCTCGCGCTTAAACGGTGCACGTAAGCTGTAAATAAAGTCGTGATATTCAACATCGGTTTTCATATCACCACCATCTTGCGCTTCAGCCCAAATAACCTCTGCACCTTGATCGGCTCGCCACTCAAAGTCACGTCTGCCAGTACGTACACTGTCGTAGCCTTGTGGAATATTATCGGCTAATGGTTGTTTTGCCAGCTCAACTAATGAAAAACCACGCATTCCCCATATTTGCCATGTTGTAGCAAAGCGGTTGTATGGAACTTGATACGAAAATGGCTCGTTTATGCTTGCCACTAATATATTGGTTGAGTCGGGTGATACTGAAAATGACTTAAGCAACGCAGGGCGGCCAATCGGTTGCGCATGTCCATCAAGCGTTATATAGGCGAGTTGCCCTTGGCCATAAAACTTAAACTGCGCCTCATCAAACGGACCGGTTAATAAGTTTTGATAAGTACGTGCAGGGGCTTTTTCGCCGCTACTTTGCTGAATAACAGGCACAGTACTTTGACTATCATTTTGTAACCTGGTTTTTCCTAAATTAACGGCTAAATTTGCAACCAAGGCACTGCTATCGGGTAGCCATTCATAGGGGGATGCAGTAAGGACAGAGTTTAGCGCAATTGAGTTTAGCTCATTAGCTTGTTTTGTTTTTACATTGTATAACCATAAACGCGCATCATTTTTTTGCTCAACCACAAAGGCTAAGTACTCACTATTTGATGACCACTTTGGCGCGCGAATAATACCTTGTGGCAAGTTATTAATATTAATAACCGTACCACTTTGTACGTGTTTAATTTGCACCGCACTGTATTTTGCACTTACGCGTGAGCGTGAAAAGTTTGCCGGGTTGAGTTTAATGCCCGCCAGTTTAAGCTCCTCTTTTGCCAACTCATCTAACGACACTACACGTTTGCGCTCAAACAATGCCAGCCATTGGCCATCGTCTGACAAACTACTAGTGGGCGATAACTTAGCATCTACTAATGCAGCAAGTTCAGCCGATGGCGTTTGATATCCTTGCTCTGCATAGCTCATTGGCAGTAATGCAATACAGCCAATAAAGGCAACTAACAGCCTAAAAGCGTTCATGTTTTGTCCTTTAGTAATTATTTAGTTTAATAAAGCTATCTAAACATGTTTTGCCGCATTCATAAAGCATTAAGGTTATACAAAATAGCGTAAATGATTTATCGCCACCCTAACTTAAGCTACACTACAGCGCTATTTATAAAGCGCTGTACACCTAAAAAACAATGCTGATGAATAAAGTAAATGCTGTCATATTTTTTAATATTACCCATTAATAAAAAATGACTTTATAAGCATTGAACTTGTGTAGAACTAGTGCGCTAAATTTACTGTACTACTACCGTTATTATTGTAATAACCATCACAAAAAATAAGCTTACCTGTTTCTATATGGGTAAATTTAAACTTACTAATAAGAGATCCTAGCCAATGAAAAAAGTGCTGGTAATTGGCTACGTATGGCCAGAGCCCAACTCATCTGCTGCAGGCACGCACATGATGTCGTTATTAAATGCCTTTAGAGCCCAAAACTGGCAAGTAGAGTTTGCAACGCCGGCACTGCGCACCGAGCACATGGTCAACCTTGACGACTTTGGTATTAGTAGCCAGAGCATTGCGCTTAACTGCGAAAGTTTTGACGATTACGTTAAAGCATATGCTCCCGATATCGTTATGTTTGACCGTTTTATGATGGAAGAACAGTTTGGTTGGCGCGTTGATAAGCATTGCCCGAATGCGCTGAAAATTTTAGATACTGAAGATCTACAATGTTTGCGTAATGCCCGCCACGAAGCCCACAAAGGCGAGCGAGAATTTACCACTAACGACTTGCATTCAGACATAGCAAAACGCGAAATTGCAGCCATCTTACGTTGCGATTTAAGCCTTATTATTTCTAGCTATGAAATGAGTTTACTTAATGATGTATTTAAAATAGAGCCTAGCTTATTACACCATTTACCTTTTATGGTCGATTTAAACACATTGCCCACCAGCACTAAAACCTTTGAGCAGCGCCAACACTTTATGACCATAGGTAACTTTAGGCACGCGCCAAACTGGGATGCAGTGCTTTATTTACAACAAATTTGGCCTCTTATTCGCAAGCAACTGCCTAAAGCTGAGCTGCATATTTATGGATCGTACCCGCCGCCAAAAGCAACTGCACTTAACAACCCTAAATCGGGGTTTTTAATTAAAGGCTGGGCCGATAATGCGTTTGAGGTAATGCAAAGCGCACGAGTATGTTTAGCACCACTGCGTTTTGGCGCAGGTATTAAAGGTAAATTACTTGAAGCCATGATTATGCAAACCCCAAGTGTTACCACTAATATTGGCAGTGAAGGTATGCATAATGAGTTACCTTGGCCCGGAAAAATAGCAAACACCGCCGAAGATTTTGCAAATGCAGCCGTTGAAATGTACAACAATCAAGGTGAATTTGAACAAGCACAACAAGATGGCAATACACTACTTAATACGCTGTATGACAAAGCCCAATTAAGCGCTGCGTTAATTCAAAAAGTCGATTCAATAAGTAGCGATTTAAACGCCCATCGCGAAAAAAACTTTACAGGCCAAATGCTCAAACATCATACAATGCGCAGCACACAATACATGTCGCAATGGATAGCTGAAAAAAATAAAAAATTAGATTAAAAATGACTAGACACACACCAATTAGTGTTTAAAATCGCGCCCATTAAACGTGGGCAAATTTCGCAATTTTGTCTATATTTTTAGCTTAGTTATTTAACCGTTGGCTTAAAAGCATTTGAAAAACGCAACCTTTACAGAAAAACGCAAATTTATCGTTAAATTAGGTAAAATGCTGCACAAATATGGTACGCCCGCATACCGCTTAGAAGCGCATTTAATGGAAGTTGCGACCTACTTAGACCTTAAATCGTCGTTTGTTATGTCGCCTACCTCTGTTACCTTTGTTATTTGGACCGACGGCCACGAAGACGAGTATACCCATGTTGCACGGGTAGATCCTGGCGATCACGACCTAGGCTCACTTGCCGACACCGACGACTTAGTTAATCAAATGCTTGATGGCAAGTTAACCTTGCACGAAGTGGACGAACAGCTAGACATTATTTTTGTTGCTCCTAACTCTTACAATAAACTCACTACGGGCATTGCGTTTGCCACATCTGGTGGTGCGTTTGCTATGTTAATGGGCACCAGTTGGTTTGATGTAGCTTGGTCTGCGTTACTCTCATCTCTTGTATACTTGTTTGTGCTGTGGTCGGGGCGCTCAAAACGTGTCGCCCACATGCTTGAGCCTTTGGTAGCAATTGTATCGTCAATCATTGCTTGTGCTATTAGTGTTTATTTTGCCCCAGAGATCAATATACGTTTAGTGGTACTGTCGTCCATCATTGTATTTATTCCAGGTTTAGCATTAGCCCTAGGATTAGCAGAACTTGCAGCAAGGCACTTAGTGTCGGGTACAGCACGGGTGATGGACTCATTCATGTTGCTGTTTAAACTCTACTTTGGTGGTTTTATTGGCATAGGTATTGGTTTTGCATTATTTGGACAGGCCGACTTTGTGCAACCTGCGCCACTGCCAGCGTGGACGCCTTGGCTGGCTATATTTTTACTGTGTAGCAGCCTAATAGTCATATTTAGAACCAAGCTTAAACATGCCGTGTGGTCTATCGCATCTGGCTTTATTGCTTATGGCACCAGTATTGGCTCGGCTATGTATCTCGATTACACCTTAGGGACCTTTGTTGGCGCATTAGCCGTTGGCATATTTAGCAACTTATTTAATCGCGTGGCCAACGCCCCCGCTTCTATTGTTGCTATGCAAGGCTTAATTGTATTAGTACCGGGTAGCAAAACCTATATTGGCTTAAATTCGCTTATTGAAGGTCAAGACTTTGTTTATGCAGAACATATAGGCCAGCAAACGTTTTTAATTTTTATGTCGCTAGTAGCTGGGTTAATTTTTGCCAACGTAGCACTGCCACCTAAAAAGAGTTTGTAAAACACCGGTTGAAGAAAAAGCTTGTTATGTTTTATACAGCACAGCAAGCTTTTAAAATAAACTTAACCACTATGAGGGATAGTTAATACAATCTTACCCACGTGTTGTTTTTCAATAAACGCCTGCTGCGCACTCACTATTTCTTTAAGAGGAAAAGTATGCGCAACAATTGGCTTTACCTTTTCTTCTTCAATAAAGCGTATTAAGTTTTTAAACACACCAGGTTCTAAAACGGTACAGCCAAAAAAGCTCAAATCCTTTAAATATAATGTGCGTATATCAAGCTCAACTAATGGGCCACCAATCGCGCCTGAAACCGCATAACGCCCTTTAGGTTTTAATACCTCTATTAATTTAGGCCATTGTTCACCAGCAACTAAATCGATAACGATATCTATACTGTTTTTACCTAATGTTTGAACTAAATCGTCTTCTCGAAAAATAACTTTATCTGCACCTAAACCTTTAACTGCTGCGCCTTACTTTTACTCGTATTAGCGACAACATATGCATCATGCGCTTTAGCTAATTGCACTGCAGCTGAGCCTACACCGTCAGATGCCCCCGTAACTAAAACAGTTTCGCCTTGTTTAGCTTTTGATCTGTAAAGCATGTTTTCGGCTGTAGAATACGAGCAAGGAAATGATGCAAGCTCTACATCACTATAGTGACTATTAATTTTATAAGCGTGGCTAGTATCGACAGAGGTGAATTGTGCAAAACCACCGTCGCATTCAGAACCAAAATACCAAGGAGTCTCAAGCACTTTACCTGCAGTATTAACAATACAAGGCTCTATTAGCACACGCTCGCCCAATCGACTTTTATCAACACATTCACCAATGGCCACTATTACACCGCATACATCGGCACCTTGAATACGCGGAAATACTAATGCGTTACCAGGCCAGCTGGCATCTCACTTTGCATTTGGGTAAACTTGCACGTACCGTTCTTAGAATGCCGGGGTCGAGTAATCGGATATAGCTGCGCGACATAAAAACAAATTCAAATAGCCGAAAAACCTCAGCGCCGACACTATGAATTTAACCGAGCAAAAACTACATTGATTATTATCTAGCTATGATTTTATTGAGCATCAATAAATTAACACCGATAACACCGCCATTATTTATCTGGCAATCATTAAAAAGGCCAATAAATTGGCCTTTTGCTAATTAATATATTGTTTACCACCAAGTGGCATATAAAGCCGTAAGAATTACTATCACGCCTACTACTGCAATATTAAATGGCTTGGTTGTGACAAAGCTCACTTGATCTAAACTAACACTGCTATCAGTCGAATTTTGCTTGCCCATCATTGACACTGAGAAACAAAGCACTAAGCATAATAAGAATACTAAACCGACTCGGTCCATGAATGGCAACTCAGGCCAAGAAAGTTTAAGTATCAATGAAAATATAGCTGATCCCAATGCAGCTGATAATGCGCCCATTGACGTTGCTCTCTTCCAGAACATCCCCATAACAAAAATAACCACAATACCGGGAGTGAAGAAACCAGTAAACTCTTGGATATATTGGAACGCTTGATCAAACTTTCCTAATAATGGTTGAGCGACAACTAAGGCAATGCACAGCGAGACCAGCGAGGCAACTCGACCAATACCCACATAATGACCTTGAGTCTCATTCGGCTTAAAGCGTGTATAAAGATCCATAGTGAAAATAGTAGAAATACTGTTTGTCATAGAAGCTAGAGATGACACTATAGCAGCAACTAACGCAGCAAAAACTAAGCCTTTTAAGCCAGCAGGCATTAATGCCATCATCGAAGGATAAGCTTGGTCTGGAGAAGTTAATGTAGGATAGAGAATAACGGCTGCAATACCCGGTAATACAACAATAAGTGGCATTAACAGCTTAAGGTAAGCAGCAAAAGCGATACCTTTTTGCGCTTCTTTAAGATTTTTTGCAGCTAAAGCACGTTGAATTATATATTGATTGAAACCCCAATAACTAAAATTCATTACCCACATGCCACCGATTAACACTGAAATACCTGGTAAGCTCATATAGTTTTCATTATCAGGGCTAAGTATCATGTCAAAATGTCCAGGCATTTGATCTGTCAGGATACCAAAGCCGGTTAAAACGCCTTGACCATCAGCAACAGCATCTAACGCTAAATAACTAAGTAACAGCCCACCAAAAACTAAGAGCACGACTTGTAAAATATCAGTAAAGGCAACCGCTTTTAAACCACCATAAAGAGAGTAGGCAACAGAGAACACTGCTAAAAATATCATACCGAACATCCAGTCAACTCCCGCAACTGTTTCTATGGCCATACCACCTAGCCATAAAACGGCAGTTAAGTTAACAAAGGTATAAACTGCCAACCAAAAAATTGACATCGTTGTTTTCACTTTACTGTCAAAACGTTGCTCAAGATATTGCGGCATGGTAAAAATTTTATTCTCTAAAAAAATAGGTAACATATATTTACCGACTAACACTAAAGTAATCGCTGCCATCCACTCATAAGACGCAATAGCTAAACCAATCGCATAACCAGAGCCTGACATTCCAATAATTTGTTCAGCGGAAATATTTGCTGCAATTAAAGAGGCACCAATAGCCCACCAAGGGAGTGCCTTACTGGCTAGAAAGTAGTCTTCTGTATTTGTCCCTTCTTGTTTTTCATTTCGGGAAATCCACCAAGCAAGGCATAACAAGCCTATAACGTAAACAATAAAAATTATGCTATCGAGCGTCCCCAATTTTGTCGTAAAACCCATCATTTATTCGCCTTTTATTTTTTAGTTTTAATTCTCTGTTTTAATTATTTTTTGTTTTGTAACGTTCTGAGTATGCGACTACCTGAATGCACCTTGAGTTGCAGTGCATTGGTAAATACTCGGTTTTATACCAAATATTTTCTCGTAATTGCTATTTACTGCATTCTTTACTTGAATCAACATAGATGAAGGTACCAAAGCAACTACACAGCCACCAAAGCCGCCACCTGTCATGCGAACTCCACCATTAATTCCTAAAACTCCATCTATAATTTCAACTAGGCCATCCATTTCTTTGGTAGTTACTTCAAAGTCATCTCGCAAAGATGCATGAGATTCTTTCATTGCGATACTAATCGCTGCCATGTCATTACTTTTTAGAGCATCTAATGTCGCAACAGCACGACTATTTTCAGTGATCACATGACGGGCACGCTTAAGTAATAACGGGTCTATTTGCTCTTGTACTGAGTTCAATTGTTCTAAAGAAACGTCTCGTAGAGTAGAAACATCAAAATATTTAGCGACTTGCTCGCACTGCTGACGCCTTAAATTATATTCACTATCAACCAAACCACGTTTAACATTTGAATTAACAATAAACAGCGTTAAATCATCAGGAATGAGTGCCTCTTCAAAGGACAAATATTTGCAGTCTAACAACATGGCGTGATTTTGCAGCCCCATTGCTGAGATTAGCTGATCCATAATGCCACAATTGCAACCAACAAAATCATTCTCAGCTTGCTGCCCCATTAACGCCGCACTAATGCCATCTAAATCTAATTGATACAATTGAGAAAATGCTTTGAGAATAGCTATTTCAAAGCTAGCAGAAGAGCTTAAACCAGCGCCTTGAGGTACATTACCTACAACAACTAAGTTTGCTCCATTAATATATGGATACTTCCGCATTAATGCTTGTAGCGTACCTTTAATATAATTACTCCACATTACCTGCTTATCAAACACTATATTATTGAGAGAAAATATATTCTTTTGTGAATCACAGTCATATGCATAAACTTCAACTTCCTTATCCTGCCTTGCTGAAACGGCAATTGTAGTGCCATAATTGATAGCCGCAGGGAGCACAAACCCATCATTATAATCGGTATGATCACCAATAATATTTACTCGACCGGGCGCATGGCAAACGAACTCTGCTGGACTTTGAAATTGTTGATAAAATAAGCCTTTTACTAGCGTTTTTTGAGTCATTTACTTCTCCTTATAATGAAAATCTGATAAATCACGTAACCTTTGCGTAGCTTGCTCTGCAGTTAAATCTCGCTGGGCTTCAGCCATCATTTCATAGCCCACCATAAATTTACGGATCGTGGCAGAGCGTAATAAGGGAGGGAAAAAACTGGCATGCAAAGTCCACTCATCATGTTGCATTCCATCAAAAGGAGCGCCATGCCAGCCCATTGAGTAAGGAAAAGAGCATTTGAATAAATTGTCATATTTGATTGTTATTTGTTTAAGAATAGCCGCAAGAGATTGTTTTCGTTGTTCATTCCATTCTGCAAGACGACTTACTGTAAACCTTAGAAGTAATAATGTTTCAAAAGGCCAAGCAGCCCAATATGGCACGACAACCAACCAATCATCGTTTATAACCACAATGCGCTCTTTATTTTCAATTTCTCTGACAGCATAATCTTGCAATAAATTACTGTTATATAAGTTGAAGTAAGCCTGTTGCGCTTTTTGTTTTTTCACAACTAAAGTAGGTAGTTGCTGTTGTGCCCAAATTTGGCCATGAGGGTGTGGGTTAGAACACCCCATCACACTGCCTTTATTTTCAAAAATTTGCACTGATGTATAAGTTCGCCTTAATTCATCACACTGCTTTTGCCAAGTATCAACAACATTATAAAGTTCATTTACTGAAAGCTCAGGTAAGCTTTTACTGTGATCAGGGGAGAAACAAATTACCCGAGCTTCACCTTGCTCCGTTGCCATTAAAAATAGTGGATCATCACACTTTACAACGGGAGTATTTTGCTTAATTGCAGAAAAATCATTCGTAAAAACATAAGTTTGTTTATATTCATCGTTTACTTCACCATTAATTCGTGAGTTTCCGGAACATAAAAAACAACTTTTATCATGGGCGGGAGTTTGATGCTCATCAAGCCTTTCTACTTGCCCCTGCCAAGGTCGCTTTGCTCGGTGAGTTGAAACTAATACCCACTCATCAGCTAATGGGTTATATCTTCGATGCGGATGCTCAGTCGGATCAAATTTGATAGTCATAATATTTAAAAAGTATTAATTATTGTAAAGATTAAACCAAGGGTAATCGTTTACCCCAAACTGAGCAAGCACTAATTTTAAACAAGTGGTTTATTGTTACTTAACATCTTTTCAATGTATATTAACCAAACTTAATCAGATTATATAATGAAAGCAATTACCTAATGGCAACAATAAAAGACGTAGCCCGTATCGCAGGAGTTTCTGTGGCATCCGTATCTCGTGTATTAAATAACGGCCCAAAAGTCAGTAAAAAAACCATTGAAAATGTGCTTAAGGCAATGAAAGACTTGAACTATACACCTAATGCGAATGCTCGAGCCTTAGTCACTCAGAGAAGCACTACAATAGGTGTAGTGATTCCAGACCTTGTTGATCCCTTTTTTGCCTCTTTAGCAAATGGTGTAGAGCAAGTTGCACGACAAAACAATATGCAATTGCTTTTAAGTACGGGATTAGTCTCAGCCGAGTCTGAAATGCAGGCCATCAACTTACTAATAGAAAGACGATGCGATGTAATGGTGGTACATAGTAAAAAATTATCTGATGAGGCATTGATTGCATTAGCAAAAAAAACATCAGGTTTAGTGCTGATCGATCGCTATATTGAAGAAATAGCAGAACGTTGTGTTTGGCTAGATAATCTCGAAGGTGGAAAGATTGCAGCTCGTCATTTATTGTCATTGAATCATAAAAGCTTTGCCTGCATCTCAAGTAAACATCAAATAGATGATCCGCTACTCAGATTACAAGGATTTCAACATGAACTAAAGTTAGTAGGAGCAGATGTTGACCTTATTGAGTACGGCCCTCCCACACTTCAAGGAGGAGAAATTGCCACTCAAAAGCTACTCGCTTCAGGAAAGAGTTTTTCTGCACTATTTGTTTATAACGATGCAATGGCAATCGGTGCTATTTCTACATTAGAAGATAATGGATTCAAAGTACCGTATGACATCTCAGTACTCGGTTTTGATGACGTGTTACTCTCTAGGTATTCAAGGCCAAAGTTGAGTACACTCAACTACCCAATTGGAAAAATGGCAATACAAGCAACTAATATAGCGCTTGAACTATCAACTAATAACACAATAATTGATGACCGAAAAAATTATAAACATATTCCCAGGATTATAAAGCGAGAATCAACTAGTTTTAAATCAGGTTAATCAGAAGATTAAATAAGCTAATCAACTTGCGGCTATTTATATAGGTTTAACTAATGGGCTAAAAAACTACTCAAGCTTCTAGGCAGAAACCAAAAAGGTAACTCGTGTTTGGTATTTATGCGTCGCTATAAGCTATTTATGGCAATAACATATTGCTCAGCACTGCTTTATTTAAAAGCTCAAGCCACTGCTGCAAATTAAACCCTAGATTCAAATTGTAAGTGCATAACTTGTTTTGGCTAGATTAAGTGGTCAGTTGCTCATAAGCTAACTGCTTTTTCTCCGGCAAGAGATTTTACAATGAGACATTACAAACAGCTGACCTATGCCCAAAGATGCCAGATCGCCGTTCTAAAGAAAAGCGGTTTTACGCAACAAAGTAGCAGAGCTAACTAATTTATCGCAATCTACGATTTCAAGAGAGCTTTCTAGAAATACAGGTAAGCGAGGTTACAGACACAAACAAGCTCATGAGCGGGCTTTGTTTCGCCGAAGAAGTGTAAGAAAACCGCTTAAGTGACACCTGAAATGATAGCTTTAATTACCCAGAAGCTTAATGAGAAGTGGAGTCCTGAAAAAATAACGGGATGGTTACGCAAAGAAAGTGAACTGTCTGTCAGCCATGAATGCATTTATCTGTATATCTGGGAAGATAAAAAAGCAGGTGGTGAGTTATACCTACACCTGCGCCGACACGGTAAGAAATATCACAAGCGCAGTCATGGTAAAACAAACCGAGGGCAAATAAAAAATCGCGTTAGCATTGAAGAGCGGGTTACCCAATTCACTGTATCAACTCAGGTGGCAGGAAAAACAGCACAAGCCGTCACTGCGGCGACAATAGAACTATTAAGGCCATATAGTCAGCGCTTCATACCATCACGGCTGACAATGGAAAAGAGTTCGCTTATCACGAGCAAATCACAGACGCTTTAAGTGTTCCTGTTTATTTTGCTCACCCTTATCACTCATGGGAGCGCGGATTGAATGAAAACACGAATGGATTACTACGTCAGTATTGGCCGAAGAGCACCGATTTTAAGGCGGTAACACCAGCGCAAGTTATACCAGTACTTGAGCAACTTAATAATCGTCCGAGGAAGACACTTGGATTTGAAACGCCTGCAAAATTGATGCAGGATCACTTGGCGGCTAAAGCCCCCTAAACGTTATGCACTTCAGGTTTGAATCCGCGAGCTAAAGAAAACCTGTGACTCCATGAAATGCTGTGGCACCAAGTTCATAAAATGCCCCCTTTAACTTTGTAAATTTTTCTGTGTATGATCTCACCGGCTCAATTGGTAAATACGATTGATCACCAGAAATAATATACTCTGCAGCGGCTCTACCAAAGACGCTCCCTGGGCTAATACCTCTTCCGCTGTAACCAAAAAGGTTTATTGCATTTGGCCCAAATTCAACTATGTGAGGTAAATGGTCATTTGTGCATGCAATACGACCATGCCACGCATGCTCGAAGCCCACATCACCTAAGTAAGGATAAAGCTTTTTTAGCCTATGCTGGGCCCAATTATAATGGATATACCTTGATGGTAAATCAAGTGATCCAACAGCTCCGAGTATCAGCCTGCCAGCTTGGTCACGACGTATTG
Organism: Pseudoalteromonas sp. SG44-5; assembly: GCF_014164175.1. NCBI lineage: Bacteria > Pseudomonadati > Pseudomonadota > Gammaproteobacteria > Alteromonadales > Pseudoalteromonadaceae > Pseudoalteromonas > Pseudoalteromonas sp. SG44-5. The sequence continues at coordinate 342,134 of NZ_JACJES010000003.1, forward strand.
AAGACATTATCATAGCAGTGTCCCAACATCCTTGCTGCTCAGGTAAAATTCTTTTTAGTAACGCCTCATCTAGAGGTCTAGTTGCCGCTTGAAAGTAATGCACTGGGGTGTAAGTTGGAGCCGCACTTATATTTGTTTGCTGATGGTAAGCATTAGTTGCTAATATGACAGCTTCAGTTTTAATGTTGTACGCAGATGTTCTGATTTCCCAAGATGCATTTTTTCGCTCGATTGCAGTTACTGGAGTTCTTTGATGAATAGATGCTCCGGCTTGTATAGCGGCACAAGCTAACCCTCGTAAGTAAGCAAGCGGTTGAATTGTACCTGCTTCTCTTAAATGTAGAGCACCATGATATATTGATGTGCCTAACTTATCTTCAGTATTTGATCTTGAAAGCAAATCAACTTTAATACCTCTATTTCGGTATTGTCTTAATCTCTCCTCCAAGTTAGCTAGGCCAGCCTTTGAGTGAGCGCAATGCAGGGTGCCAGTTTGAGTTAATTCACACTCTATGTTGTAATTTGCTATATTAGAAAAAACTAATTCTGGGCCGCGAAAGAGCATCTCGTTAAGTTTAATTCCAGCCGTTTGCCCTAACAATTTTTCTACTTTATCGGGTTCCATCCAAAGCCCTGGATTAACTAACCCTACGTTCCTCCCTGAACCGCCGTAACCGATATCTTGTGACTCTAAAAGAATAACTTTTTTACCTTGCTCTGCAAGCCTTAATGCACAAGATACACCGGTATAACCACCACCTACAACGACAGCATCAACAGATTTATCCTTATTGAGTTGATTGGTTTTCAATAAGCTTTTTGAAGTAAGATGCCACAAATTACTGCTAATCGATTCAATAGCCATATCATTATTCCACTCAATCAACATTGCTTAAAAAATTAAAAGTTACTTTGCACTTTATAGTACGGACATTATTTGTATTAAGGGTTTAGAGTACTTAATCCACCAAATAAATGTCTCTTTTATTAGGTGGATTCAAGGATACTATTTATAGCTTATGGCACTAATTATTTTAACGACGAAAGTAAACTATACTATCAGTCGTTTCGGCACTGACAGAATAAATAACTAGTCATTAGTGCCGTTTTGGCTGAATTAAGTAGTATGGCTTTCTTGCTCCTCAATTTGCTTATTAACGATCGCTAAGGTTGCCCGTTGTGTGATCATGGCAGCATCAAAAGCAGCTTGAGGTTTTTTATTTTTAATGTATTCAAAAATATCACAGTGCGCCTGATATTCTTCTACCGTAACCGCAATCATACGGTTAGTAAAACGCAAGTTCACTTTTAATGCGGTAGTAATAAAGTTCTTTAATTGGATAAAGAAAGGATTATTACTTGCAGACAATACACTATGGTGAAAATCAATATCAGCTTCATGGGTGTCATCCATACCATTTGTAGCATCTTTCATCCGCACTAAAGAGCTCTCTATCGCTGTTAGATCAGCCTCAGTGGCATATAACGCAGCTAAATATGCAGCTTCTGCCTCAAGGGCTAATCGCAACTGTAAAAAATACCTTAGTAAGTATAAGTCGGGCTTACCTAATAACACCCATTCCAAAACATCAACATCAAACAAGTTCCAATGCTTTGACTCAACAACAGTAATACCTTGTCTGGGTCTAGAACTAATTAACCCTTTGGCTGTTAACATTTTTACTGCTTCGCGAGTAGCGGTGCGACTAATATTAAATTGTGTACATAAGTCAGCTTCAGAAGGGAGTCGATCACCTACTTTATAACTACCATTTAAGATCTTTTTACCCAACTCATGAACAACTTGCTGGGTTAGATTACGATGTGATGATTCCATGTACTATTTTACTCTAGGTTATTTTGCATTATATCTGCCAATCTTTATTTGTATGATAAATGAGTTTATATAAATACACTAGCTTAATTTAAAACTGTATATATCGTCTCTTTTTAAAGAAGATTGAGCACGATGATGCGATTTAGCACTAACTTTAGGGTTTTTTCAATCTAAAATGCAGCGATGTAATCAATGAAAATAATCTTATATTCGTTGGTTATGGTTATTCATCTCACTGGAGTACCCACTTAAATCATTTAATATAGAAAGTACTTGCTTAAATAAACTTTATTTGTATTATAAATAGTATTGTTAAATTTAATTAAGATATTTGTTTCATGATAAAGTCACTTAGCCCCATTGCGTTAACCTTGCTGTTACTTGTTAACAGCAACGCTAATAGCCAACCCCGTGAACCTTGGGAAAATAATGAAGTATTTGCCATTAATAAAGAAGCGCCACGTGCCTCATTTTTTCCATTTCAATCTCGAGACGCTGCACTAATCAATAATAAAGAACAAAACAATAATTTTTTATTGCTTAATGGTTTGTGGAAATTTGACTGGCAACGCTCACCAAAGAACAAACCAGAAAACTTTCAGGCTGATAATTTTGATGATAGCAACTGGCAGCAAATCCCGGTACCGGGCAATTGGGAAACTAAAGGATTTGGTTACCCAATTTATTTAGATGAGCGCTTTCCTTTTACCACCACGTGGCCTGATGCACCAAAAGACTACAACCCAATTGGCTCTTATCGTAAGCCCTTCACTCTGCCAAGCTCATGGAAAAACAAACAAGTATTTATTCATGTTGGTGCGGCAAAATCGTCTTTAGATGTCTGGTTAAACGGCAACAAAGTCGGTTTTAGTCAAGGCGCCAAAACCCCTGCAGAATTTGACATTACCTCTTACCTTAATGAAGGGGATAATTTATTAGCTTTTCAAATTAGACGTTGGACCGATGCCAGCTATCTAGAAAGCCAAGATATGCTACGTATTTCTGGCATTGAACGCGATGTTTATCTTTACGCTACCCCTAAGCAGCGTATTTTTGATTTTCACGCTAAACCCACTCTAGATAAGACCTTTAGCCAAGGAAAGCTTGCTCTTGATGTTACTTTAAAGAACTTTGCTGATAGAAAATCACGACAAAACCTCCAAGTACAGCTCCTAGATCCACGTAATAATATGAAGGTATTAGTGGATAAAGAAGTTAAAGTAAACGTCGCCGCTAACGGTAGCACAGAAGTATCGCTTGAAAGTATGTTAAGTCAACCGGCGTTATGGTCAGCTGAAACACCTAATTTATATACCCTTTTGATCAGCTTAAAAGACCGTAAAGGCAACACCATTGAGACCGTACGCAATGATATTGGCTTTAGACATTTAGAAGTAGTGGACGGCAAACTCACCATTAACGGTAAAGCGATCACCATTCGCGGTGTTGACCGCCATGAAACGGATCCTCTCCACGGTCATGTTGTGACGAGAGCATCAATGGAACAAGATATTAAACTGATGAAAGAGTTTAATATTAACGCTGTACGTGCAAGCCATTACCCTAACGACCCTTATTGGTACGAGTTAACGGATAAATATGGTATGTATGTGATTGACGAAGCCAATATCGAATCGCACCCATTAGCGATTAATAAAGATACACAGTTAGGCAATGAAATGAGCTGGTTACCAGCCCATTTAGATCGCACACAACGTATGTTTGAGCGCGACAAAAATCACCCGTCAATCATCATTTGGTCATTAGGTAATGAAGCTGGTAAAGGCAAGATTTTTGAAACCACATATCAATGGCTTAAAGACAATGATAACAGCCGTTTAGTGCAATATGAGCCAGCTGGAGAAGAGTATTACACCGACGTATTCGCTCCAATGTACCCGTCAATCGAGCGTTTAGTAGAATATGCGGAATCTAAACCAAACCGTCCTGGCATTATGATTGAATATGCGCATGCTATGGGTAACTCAGTAGGTAACTTAGCCGACTATTGGCAAGCAATCGAAAAATACGACGTACTACAAGGCGGTTTTATTTGGGATTGGGTTGACCAGGCACTTGAGTACACCAATGAAAACGGCGTTAAGTACTGGGCATACGGCAAAGACTTTCACCCTGATTTGCCGAGCGATGGTAATTTCTTAAATAACGGCTTAATGTCAGCGGATCGTCAGCCTCATCCACACGCCTATGAAGTAAAGAAGGTTTACCAAGCGATTCGCTTTTCTGAAGCGAACAGCAGCAAAGGCGAGTTTATTGTAGAAAACCGCTATGACTTCATCGAGTTAGCCATGTTTGATTTACAGTGGCGTATTGAAACAGACGGTGAAGTTGTTGCACACGGCCACCAAGCTCTTCCAAATGTATTACCTAGTCAGAAAGCGCAGATCAAGCTAGCATTGCCGTCATTACCACAAGTTGATAGCAAAGAATACTTCATCACCCTCAGCGCTGTAGTTCGTCAGCCATACGGTTTGCTAGCAAGCGGACATGAACTGGCATTTGAACAATTTAAATTACCGGTACAGTTAGTGGCTAATCAAGCGCCAAAAACGTCAGCCGCTATGGTAATTAAGCAAGATAATAAAAACGTTTTAAGCTTTAGTAATAACAGCAGCACTGCCACTTTTGATAAAAACACCGGTTGGTTAAGCCAATATAGCTATAACAACAGTGACTTACTTAAATCATCGTTACGCGCAAACTTCTGGCGTGCACCCACTGATAACGATTTAGGTAATGGCATGCAAAATTGGGCGGCGCTATGGCAAACCGCCAGTGATAAATTAGTGTTATCTTCACTGAAAAAACACAAAACAGCACAAGGTTATCAAGTTACTAGCAAGTATAAAGTCGCTGACTTTATCGGTGATTATCAAGTGCAATATAACGTTCACAATAATGGTCAAATTCATGTGCAAAGTCAGTTAAATATTGCCCCAGGGCAAGAGCTTCCAAACTTACCGCGTTTAGGTATGCAACTAACTATGCCAGGACAATTCCAACAATTATCTTGGTTTGGCCGTGGGCCACATGAAAGCTATGCGGATAGAAAAACATCAGCACCAATTTCATTATATAAAAGATTAGTTAAGGACCAAATACATCACTATGTTCGTCCACAAGAAAATGGCAATAAAACCGATGTTCGTTGGATGGCGTTAAAAGCTGACCATGGATTAGGACTTTTAGTCGTTGGCGATCAAGTACTCAACACCAGTGCATGGCCTTATAAACAAAGTGATATCGACTTTATTGCTGGTAAAGACGGTGAAGAATCAGCCTCAGGGTTAGTACCGGTAACCAGTAAGCATGGCGCAGAAGTACCGATGCGCGATTTAGTTACCGTCAATATCGACCACAAACAAATGGGCGTAGGGGGTGATACGTCTTGGGGGCGCTTAGTACATGCACAATATACCATACCAGCACAAAGCTATCAGTACGGTTTTACCTTAGTGCCTTTTAGTGCTACCAAGGTAAACCCTGCGGCACTTGCTCGTACCGTTAGGTCAAATAGCAAGTAAGTAACCACCTACTCAAGCCACCTCAAGATACAGCCCTAATTGGGCTAGCATTTTGAAGTGGCGAGAGTATGCAACAATACCTAGCTATAAGCTTTGAAGAGGCAACAATGAGTACAGAGCAAACACCGTCGTTTTCTGACATTGCAATTAATCAATTATTAACTCAGCAATACCAATTGTCTGGGCAATTGAAAAGCCTAATGGGCTATTGTGATCAAAACTTATTATTAACGACCGAAAGTAACGCGCAATATATTGTTAAAATTGCTAACTCAGCAGAGCCAAAACTCGAGCTAGACATGCAAAATGCGGCTATGGCACATTTAACTGCCGAGCAATGTGCTGTGCCTCATGCTTTGAGTAATATAAATGGCGAAACCATTACCCCTATCACTAATGCTGAACAACAAACGTTTTATTTACGGGTATTAACCTTTATCCCGGGCAAGTTCTATGCTGAAGCCGACAGCCTGACGCACAATGAGTCGCTTTGGTCTAATTTAGGCCAATTTGTTGCTAAGATTGATTTAGCGTTAGCGGGTTTTCAACATCCTGGTGCGTTTCGTTATTTAGATTGGGATTTAGCCCAGGGCTATCGTGTTTGTATGAGCAAAAAGCATCTTCTGCATGCTGACCAAGCGCCTTTGGTAGAGAAATTTCTTACTCTTTATCAAACGCAAACCATGCCTGTACTAGCGCAATTACCGCAAGGCGTAATTCATAATGATGCCAACGATTACAACTTGTTAGTGAATGATGTAACCGCGCCAACCAGAATAACCGGTTTGATCGATTTTGGTGATATGGTACACAGCCATATTGTTAATGAATTAGCCGTTGCCTGTGCGTATGCCCTAATGGGTGAAAAATCAACACAAGATGGCGTACTGAATGCCTTTAAAACCATAGTGGCTGGCTACCATCAGGTGCGACCATTATCTGACAGCGAACTCGAAGTCTTATATTCATTAGTCGCCTTGCGTTTATGTACTACAGTTTGTAATTCCGCCTTAGCTATTTCGCAGCAACCAGACAATAAGTACTTGTTAGTGTCGGTAAAACCGGCCTGGGCGCTACTTGAACAACTAAGCGCATTAAGTCCCTTCGCCGTGCTATGCCAATTACGTCAAGCATGTCAGCTACCTTTAGACAGCGGCAAAGCACCTGCTGATATTATCCGCTACCGTAAGCAACACTTAGGAAAAACCTTAAGTTTAAGCTACCAAGAACCATTAAAAATGGTGCGCGGCCAAGGCGCTTATTTATTTACTGAGCAAGGTGTGCCCTACTTAGATATGGTCAACAATGTTTGTCATGTTGGTCATTGCCATCCAAAAGTGGTCGCGGCAGGACAAGCACAACTAGCCAAACTAAATACCAACACCCGTTATTTACATGACAATATCGTTAACTACACAGATAAACTATTGGCAACCATGCCAGAAAAATTATCTGTTTGTATGTTAGTCAACTCTGGCAGTGAAGCGAATGAACTCGCATTTAGATTAGCGCGTTGTTTCACTAAATCAAAAGAGCTACTGGTGGTTGACGGCGCTTATCATGGTAATACCAATGCCTGTATCGAAGCTAGCCCTTATAAATTTGACGGCCCGGGCGGCGAAGGTGCACCACCTTATGTACATAAGGTTACCCTGCCCGATCCTTACCGAGGTGAATTTCAAGGCACAGGCAGCAAAACCGCTGAGCTATATGCCAATAGCGTAAAAGCAACCCTTGCCAAATTAGCACAGGCCGGTAAAAAACCTAGCGCTTTTATTTGTGAATCATTACAGGGCGTTGCTGGCCAAATTATTATGCCTGACGGTTATCTAGCTATGGTGTACGAACAAATACGTGCTGCTGGCGGCGTTTGTATTGCTGATGAAGTACAAGTCGGCTTTGGCCGAGTCGGTAGTCATATGTGGGCATTTGAAACACAAAATGTGGTGCCAGATATTGTCACCTTAGGTAAGCCAATTGGTAATGGTCACCCTATGGCCGCCGTGATCACCACACAAGAAATTGCCGACGCCTTTGTCACTGGTATGGAATACTTTAATACCTTTGGTGGCAACCCAGTGTCGTGTGCCATTGGTATGGCAGTACTTGATGTGATTGAGCAAGAGCAGTTACAGGCTCATGCCTTAACAACTGGCGCTTACTTTACAGAGCAATTGAGATTATTACAGCAACACTTTGAGCTTATTGGCGACGTACGCGGTTTAGGCTTATTTATTGGTGTTGAATTAGTCGAAGACCGCATTAGCAAGCAACCTGCCACCGACAAAACCTCATGGTTAGTTGAGTTCTTCAAACAGCATCACATTTTGCTCAGTACTGAGGGGCCTTTTTATAATATTTTGAAAATTAAACCGCCATTAGCATTTAATAAATGCGATGCGGATAAATTTATCAAGGTACTTAAACTAGGACTAATGGAACTATCAGCGTGACAGCGTCTACATTAAAACAAAAGGTGCATATGAAATTTTTAAATGAATTAGGCATTAATGCCATCAACTACGGCGCTTCAACCGGTATTAACTGGATGGAGACAAAAAGTAATGGTCAATTTGATATTTCATCTCCAGCAGATGGAGAAGCGATTGCTAGCGTCTACAAATGTTCAAGCGAAGACTATGAGCATGTGGTGAATACTGCTCAAGCCGCATTTAAAGTATGGCGCAAAGTACCGGCCCCTCACCGTGGTGAAATCGTCCGTCAAATTGGTAACAAGTTACGTGACTTTAAACAGCCATTGGGTGAGCTTGTAGCCTATGAGATGGGTAAATCATTACAAGAAGGCTTAGGTGAAGTACAAGAAATGATCGACATTTGTGACTTTGCCGTTGGCTTATCTCGTCAACTTGACGGCTCTACTTTACACTCAGAGCGCCCGTTGCATAGAATGTATGATCAATACCACCCGCTCGGTATTGTCGGGGTTGTTTCTGCGTTTAACTTTCCGGTTGCTGTATGGGCGTGGAATGCCATGATTTCTGCTATTTGTGGTAATGTCACGTTGTGGAAACCGTCAGAGAAAACGCCATTAACTGCCATCGCGTGTCAAAATATCTTAAACGAGGTCTTAACGGCAAACGAGCTACCTGAAGGGATATTCTCTTTAGTGATTGGTGACGGTAATGTACTCGGTGAAGGCATGCTACATGATAAGCGTATCCCATTAATGTCAGTCACGGGCTCAACCCGTGTCGGTCGTCATGCCGGTATCAGCGTTTCGGCAAGGTTTGGTAAGTCTATTCTAGAGTTAGGCGGTAATAACGCCATTATTTTAACGCCACAAGCGGATTTAAAACTAGCGATACCCGGTACTGTGTTTGGCGCGGTAGGTACAGCAGGCCAACGCTGTACCAGCACGCGACGCGTTATTATTCATGAAAGCATTTATCAACAGGTAAAGGATATTTTAGTCAAAGCGTATACCGGACTTAAAATTGGTAACCCGCTAGATGAAAGTAATCATGTTGGTCCATTAATTGATCAACAAGCCGTTGCTATGTTTAGTGATGCTTTAGTCAAGGTACAAGAGCAAGGCGGTAAGTTATTGTGCGGCGGTGACGTATTATCAGGCCCTGGTTATGAGTCTGGTTGTTATGTAAAACCTGCCATTGTTGAAGCGGAAAATCATTACGACATGGTACAAAATGAAACCTTCGCGCCGATCTTATACTTAATAAAGTACTCAGGTGATGTGCATGATGCTCTTGCTTTACAAAATGATGTTGTGCAAGGACTCTCTTCAGCAATCTTCACAGAGAACTTGCGAGAAGCAGAAAACTTCTTATCTCATTGGGGTTCAGATTGTGGTATTGCTAACGTCAATATTGGTACCTCAGGTGCGGAAATTGGCGGTGCCTTTGGTGGTGAGAAAGAAACCGGCGGCGGACGTGAGTCTGGCTCAGATGCTTGGAAGGCGTATATGCGCCGTCAAACCAATACCATCAACTACTCGACTGAATTGCCATTAGCACAAGGTATTAAATTCGATATTTAATGCGCTAACTATGTTCAATATATTAAAGCCACGTCATCACGTGGCTTTTTTGCCTTACCCTACAGGTCGTTAGTGAGTTGTTAGCTGTCGCCTGAACTAATACGTCTTAGGCAAGCCTATCGCGCCATTGACAACGCATTTAGCCTCGATAACAGCGATGCTACGCTTTTAAATGAAGACCGCGGTTCGCGTCTCAGGCGGGCTTACCAGCAACATCGGCGATATAACTTGAATCATTAGCGTTAATATCGCAGCAGATAACATGACTAAGTTTAAGTTATTTACTCTTTACTGTGCTTGGCTCTTACTGGCCAATAAGCGATTTTTAATATCTATTAAGGTACTAACATGGCTTACTGACGCCATAGCCGCACTGAGTAAAGCGGTATAACCTTGTTGCTGAAATTGCGTTTGCACCTCACTCGGTACCTTCTCTAACATCTCTTTATTTATGGTATATAGGCCGGTCAATTGCTGTGCTTGACCATTATTATATTTAATATCTAACGATACCGACTCAAGCAAATTATACGCTCGCAACTCGTTGATAAAGGCACTGTTAAGTACAAATCCTTGAGTAAGCTCAGACAATATAACGCTTTGTTGTTGTAAATAGGGGCTCGCCTTGCCGTTGTTAAATAACGCCTCACCTTGTTGCTCATTTACGCGCGCGTCATTGCTATCAATTGCTAAAATCGGCCGCTGAGTGTCAAGGTCTTGGCTTAAATAAAAAGGCGTGCTTTGCAGTTTTAGCGGTAAATAGCACTTTTCCCACAAGCCACTGTCATGGTAAATATTTTCATCCACCGCTAAGCCAAATAAGGCCACAGGTTGAAATTGACCAGTATCGCTGTCTTTCGCAAAAAAGATCGGGTAATACTGGGCAACCTCAGCAAACTCCTGCGCGACAATATGGCTCATGTGTACTTGTCCATGTTGTTCTAACGTGCCTGCTAGCGATACTTTTGTGTTGCTGTGGTGCTCGCTATTTACGGTTTCTAATTGATGCATAACTAACCTGCTGTAATTAAATTTTACTAAAGCCAAATTGATGAATTTTATCTATCAGTTCTCGATTACTTGGTAAAGCACTGACGTACTTCTCAGTTACCTGCTTATTTTCAGCAAACATCCGCTGCGCCATTTTTTCTTCCGCTTCACTAGCAGGGCGTTCGTTGGGCGTAAAGTTAAAGTCCATACCATAAAGCACATATTGATAACTTGCCGCTGAGAACACCTCACGTTTATAGTGAAAGTCATATTCTGACGGCGAGCGATGCTGCCATAAGGTCATTAATGACTTTAAGCTGTCAGGAATCGTGGCGGGATCACGGTTATCACGCCAAAATGCCGAGTCTTCGCGCTTACTAGCAATATAATGTAATTTAAGGAAATCAATGATGCGCTCCCAGTTATAGTTAAAGCGCTCATTAAAGCTTTTTGCCACTATATCCATGCATTCGCGATTTGCTGGCATTTGTTCAGCAATCGTGGCAACAGCCAGTTCGATCATCACCAACGCTGACGCTTCTAGCGGCTCTAAAAAACCGGCCGAAATACCTACCGCCACACAATTATTAACCCAGAATTTTTCTCGAATACCTGGGTTGATATCAATTTTCCGCAAAGCGATACTTTCGCTTTTATCACCAATAGAGTCCTTTAAATAACACCGTAGCGCTTTTTCAGCCTCGGCTTGCGTGGTATGCCGGCTGGAATAAACATGACCAACACCGCGGCGCGACGGTAACCCTATATCCCATATCCACCCTGCCTCTTGTGCGGTCGAAATCGTGTGTGAGGCAATGGCATCAGCACCTTTTTCATAAGGCACTTGCACTGCTAGTGCGGAATCGATAAATAAAATATCTTTTTTACTGATAAACGGCACTTGATAGTGTTCACCAATCAACAAAGCGGAAAAGCCGGTACAATCAACAAACAAGTCGCCCGCAATATCACCATGATGCTTTGTGCTTAAACTGGCAATATCACCAGAGTCTATGCTGTTGATCTGACATACATGATCTTGAATATAATCAACACCCAGCGTGTTTATACAATGCGCTTTTAAAAACTCGGCAAATTTACCAGCATTTAAATGATAAGCATAATTAGCCACGGCGGCATATTCAGGTGAGGTGATTAATTTCGGCGCTAAGCCCTTTTCACACAGTTGTTCTTGAAAACACACCGCCTCTGAAAATGACATACCCTGCTTATCTTTTTGCCAATATTTAAACAAATCAATATCAAAGTAACCCTGTGGTAACACTAACGGGTGGTAATAAAAGTCATCGTCGGTGCCCGTTACCCATTTGGCAAACTTTGCCCCTTGTTTAAAGCTAACATCACATTCGCGAATAAAGTCGGTTTCAGAAATACCCATTTTTTGTAACGTGGTACGCATAGTCGGCCAAGTACCCTCACCAACACCAATACTTTTAACATCAGGTGACTCAATTAACGTCACTTTTAGCCCCTGTCCTGATTGTGTATTGTGCATCGCGGCAATACTGCCCGCGGCTATCCAGCCAGCGCTGCCACCGCCAACAATTACCACATGTTTTAATTTTTTAGCCATAATTTACTCTTATTATTATATTGCTGATTAGCTTTACTTTATTGCTGTTGGGCTTAATTTAACGCCTTTATCGAGTGTTTTTACCACTAAGGCTTTTACTTTAAAGCCGGTAATAGCGAAAACGATACCAACAATGGGTGATAGCCAATTAAAGAAACAAAAGACCGCATATTCTAAGGGGTTGATCAATAATACCGACTGCATATAAGCACCGCAGGTATTCCACGGGATAAGCGGCGCAGTGACCGTGCCGCCATCTTCTAACGCTCGCGATAAATTTTCCGGCGCTAATTGGCGACGCTTATATTCTTCTTTAAACATTCTACCCGGCATTACAATTGCGATATATTGATCGGCGGCTATACAGTTAGTGCCAAAAGCCGTCACTATCGTAGTAGAAATTAACGAGGCAACGCTGTTAGTCACGCTCATTAAGCTTTCTACCACACGCCTTAACAAACCCACCTTTTCCATTATTGAACCGAACGTCATCGCCGAGATTATTAGCCAAATAGTATTTAGCATTGACCCCATACCACCGCCACTTAATAAACTATCAATCGCCTTATTGCCTGTGTCTAGTTCAACGCCAGAGAACATCACTTGCCATACCACCATGGTATTAGCTTCGAGTGTTGATAAACCATCATTGGCGTAAGACAGAATAAGATCTTGCTGAAATAACACCGCCCATACGGCACCAGCAATTGCACCAATACCAATGGCCGGAAACGCTGGCATTTTTTTCACTGCTAAAAATAAAGTAATAAACAAAGGTAGCAGTAAATACCAAGCAATAAAAAATTCATTTTCTAGGCTGACTAATAGCTGTTCTATTTGGCCATTAGGTACCTGTTCTTTGCTATTTAAACCAAAACAAAAGAATATGATGAGGGTAACAGCAAAGCTGGGCACTGTACTCCACATCATGTTTTTAATATGAACAAATAGTTCTGTTCCAGCAATGGCTGAGGCCAGATTAGTAGTGTCTGACAATGGTGAAAGTTTATCGCCAAAATAAGCGCCACTGATAATAGCACCCGCCGTCATCGGGCCGGAGGCATCAATACCCGAAGAAACTCCCATTAATGCCACACCTATCGTTGCCGCTACCGTCCAACTACTGCCAATACATAACGCAACCAACGCACAAACAACACAGCAACTGACATAAAAGTATTGCGGCTCGAGAATTTGTAAACCAAAATAAATCATTGTTGGTACGGTACCAGCTAATAACCAAGTACCAATAAGTGAGCCGACCGCTAATAAAATTAAGATGGCCCCTAACGTTAAACTAATACCTTTGGTAATACCGATTTCAATTTCATCGCGATTGTAGCCATTTTTTAAACCAATAAGACACGCGATGCCTGCGCATAACATCAATGCTATTTGGTTAGGTCCTGACGATGAATCATCGCCAAAAAAATACACTGCAAGAAAGAGTAAGAAAAGTAAAATGACTATGGGGAATAATGCGTCAAATAACGTCGGCTTTTGTTTTTTTTCTATCATGCTTATCCCTTTAATTTTTAGCGGCCAGACTAAAAGTACGTAAACATGTGTATTTCAGGGTAACTGGGCGCTGTTTTTTATTGTTAGTTGTTTTATGGAAAATCGACATAATTCTTAAACTATTTGCTCAGTCACTCCAGGGCTTTGTAGAAACATTGATTATTTAGTATCAATTAAAGAAAAGCATACTTAGCTTTAATCCATGTTTCTGGTAGATAACTATATATAAAAACGGCGATTGAAGGTCAAGCATTCAATCGCCGTTTTATTTTACTTTGTTAAATAATCATGGTGACCAATCGACTCTCCTAAAGTCGTTAACTTTGATAGCCATTGATCAATTTGTTTGACATTTTCTGGCGCCGCACTTACCCCTGTTGATATTTGGTGATTAAGTACAGACTCTATTGCCAAACTAACTGGGTATGACACTAGTCGAGCCATGGCAGGTCCTTGCTCGTTACCTTGACTATCTAGCTGATAACTTTGATGCCAAACCACTTTGCCTTCACGTCGAACTTCTAACTCTACGCACATGACTACGCGATCCGCTTCACCTTCATCATAGCCATATTTTTGCTCAAGCTCTTGACTAATTTCCTGCAAGCGTTGCTCGCCCTCGCTCCCTGAGAGCGTAGCTATCTCGTCAAATAGTGGCTGCCATGCTGTTGACCAACCATTTAATCGTAATGTCCCACGGACGAATTCCTGAACATCCCAATCATCTTTAAAATTATATTGTTTGATAAAGGGTATTGAGTCCCTATTAGGATAGGCTTGGAATGTTTCATGATGATCAAATAATTGCGCTTGATATTCACTTAACGCTTCCCAAGGGGCATTAGAAGTTTTCACTTGGCCGTCTTCTTGCCATTGTGCTTTTGAACGTAACGCCTTTAAAACCCCTAATGGTGACCAGCTAAATTTATATTTAAAGTCATTGGCCTCTTTCGGAAATCCGCCACAATAAGAGCGAAAATAATGCTGGTTTCCTGGTGAATATTGCTCACTAGTTTGGTAGCTATCAACCAACAAATGAGCAAATAAATGATCGATACCAGGATCTAAACCTACCTCATTGACAAAGCATAAATTGGCCGCTTTTACTTTGGCGTCTAACTCCGCCATTTCCGGTGCGATATAGCTACTAGAAACAAAGTGGGCTTGGTGTTGTAAACAAAATTCTGCCACAGTTAAGTGCATAGTCGCTGGTAACATTGACACGAGTACATCACCGGGTTTTACACTCGCAGTTAATGCATCCCAGTTTAACTGGCGGACATCAATCTCAACATCACTATTTCCCAGTACTTGCTGTGCTTTCGCTAAGCTACGATTCCACACAATAATAGGCGTTGTTTTTTTTGCTAATTCAATAATACCAGGTGCTGACGATAATCCAGCTCCTAGCCAATGTATAGTATGAGTCATATATTTCCTGTTTTAATTTCGGTTATTTTACGTTTAAATAAGTCTAATGCTGCAGGCCAAACCCCCTGAGATTTGTCAGTAAGCGTTAATAAATGTTTTACTAATTGCTCGCCGTAATCCTCGCTGCTTTCTTTAGGTAATAACGACGGCAGATGGTCGATAGCAATAAGGTCAAGCACATTAGTGTCATCAATGCGTAAACAAGGAGTTTCGAACGTTGTGCATTGTTTATAAATAGGTAATGGGTTGTAGCTCCCGTAGGGATCACAACTGACATCAACAATCACCGACAATTTCCTTGTTGGTTGATCCAGTAACTCTTTAGTGATAAATGGCGGTAAATCTCGATTAATCAGTACGCAGTTAACAAAAATATTAGCTTGAGTGATTTCGACAAACGGTCCGCCTTTTTTGGTTTCGGCTAAGTCCCATTCGATAACATCAAGTAATAGTGATTTAGCTAAATCCACTGCACCGCTACCACTGCGACCTTTAGCACCTATGACTAGCATTTTCGGTTTAGTATCGATTTGGCTTATCGCCTGTTTAAGGTCGCCAAGCAGTTGCTCTTTGTCTTGATAAGATGAAATATTAGCTAATGGTGGATTAACGTTTTGCTGTTGATTTGCCCAAGCCAATATGGATAAAGCAGCACCTGAAAAGCCTGCCCAGTAACCAAAAGCGGCAATTCTTCGTTGTTGCTCATCAACCAAATACTCCAAGTCGAATAACTCGCCCCCACCGTGCTTAAAGCGTAATAATAGCTCTTGCCAGCCTGCTTGCTCTTTATAAGCATGGGCAAAATAAATATGTTGGTGGATCAGCGGAAAATCATCCTCGGGTAGTTCTTTCAAACCTAAAATAATCGCGTCTTTCGGCGCATTAACCCAGCTGCCCTGCTCGACAATTTCGGCATGAACTTCTTGATACTGCTCTTGAGTAAAAATATTTTGAGGTGAGCATTCAACGGTCACTTTAAAGCCCGCCTCAATTAATTTTTTTGCACCTATTGGCGACAGTGCAGTACGTTGCTCATAAGGTTTAGTTTCGGCTCTCAGCCAAATATGTGCTTTTTTCATAATATTAGTGTTCAGTAATTGGATGAAAAAGAGACCTAGCTAGATTAATAAAACTAGCTAGTATCTTAATAAATCAACAAATCCCTTTGTTGCTTGGGGATCAGAATGAACCACGAACACCAATTGAGTAGCGAGGGCCAGTTTCAATGGTATATAAAGCATGATTACTATATAAACCACGTTTATTGGTCACTTCATTGGTCACGTTAATACCTTCAAAGAACACCGTAAACGATTCATTGATATCATAACTTCCACTAATATCAACTTGATAATAGTCTTCAACATAAATTGGCGCGCCGCCTGCCCAGTTAGAGGTTACTTGCATAAACTCAGAGCGGTTGTTGTAAGCTACGCGGAATTGAATGGCGTCTTTCTCATAAAATAACACCGCATTTTGCGAATCCCCTAAACCTGGCAATGGTAATGGGTTTTCCGCGGTGTCGGCACTTGATTCACTATCAACAAAGGTCATATTTGCCATCATACCTAAACCATCGAATGGCGCAGGTAAGTAGGTAAATCTATGCTGTAAAGCAAGTTCAACTCCGTCGATTTTAGTTGAGTTAAGGTTCATTGGACGGCTAACTTTTACTTCGAATTCACCGTTAGGAACCGTTACGCTTTCTTGTGATTGTCCTGCATCAATAAAGTTATCGATATCTTTGGTGTAATAAGAGATAGCAGCATAGCTTGCATCATCAAAATACCACTCAAGACTTAAATCGAAGTTATCTGATTCATAAGGTTTAAGGTTAGGGTTGCCACCAGAGGCTGATAAGCTGTCAATTTTGCCTTCACTATAAGTCGTCGCTGGAGACAGTTCAGTTAATGTTGGACGCGTTATGCTCTTTGACCAAGCCGTACGTACGATCACATTTTCAATAACTTCAATATTGGCATTTATGCTAGGTAAGACATTACTATAATCGCCATCTGCACTAATACGCGATAAATCATCAGACATTATAGGGACATACTTACCTAGTGCATCAGGCCCTGTAATATCAATTAATTCATTGCCATAACCTGATGATTTAGTATTTGTTTGTACATAACGAACACCAGCAACAACCTGCCATGGCAGATAATTAAATTCACCATCGAAGTAAGCATCAACATAGATTGCTTTTAGCTCTTCTTCAACTTCATATGAATCAGACAATACATTTTGTGCAGTATGACCACCATTGTTATCCATAGCTTGCTTCATGCGCTCAGCAGATTCAGGGTCAAGTTGTGTATAACCTTGATTACTTTCTAAAAATGCCATATATTCATAAGAATCGAAGCTTAACCACTGACTAACAGGGTTGCCGTCAACAGCAGATAAAAAGCCATCTGCGTCAAAGTCACTGAATAGGCTTGCAGGAAGTTGTACGACATATCCCCCCCAGCCATTACGTACAGTTTGATCAGTGTTCGTTGGCATAGTGGATAAAGTACGGTTTGAATATGAGGTACCAAAGTTAATTTTAGACAGCGAACCCGCATCGACAATCCATTCTGCCCCCAGTCGTGCTTCAGCTATTTCATCTTCAATATCATCACCAAAAATACTGGCCCAGTTTGCGCCCAAGATATCTTTACTTAAGTTTTCCGAGAAGCCTAAAACCGGTATTGCGCCACCTTGCGTATTATCAAAGGTATAGCTATTAAAAAAGCCAGCTACGGTATCTGTAGTACCATTACCTCCGTTAGACTTCGCATTAGAGTATGACACATCGGCAGCAATATTAATTTCATCGTTTAACTGCCAGTCCATATTTACACCAAGTGCTTTAGTCGTGGTTGGACGGTAAGATAAGCGGTTTAAGTAATCTGTTGCACTGTTATTACCTGTTGCAAGTCGAACAATGGTGCGATTTTCATCTAAAGTGGCATCAACGATATTGCCTGACTCGAACCAATGTGCAAGAACATCTTCGCGATAACTAACATCATATTTTGAATATAGCGCATCGGCGGTAAACAAAAGGTCATCACTAGGACGATACTGTAATACTAAGCTACCGCTGGTACGTTCTCGATTTTCAGTTTTTACGATTTGATCGTAGTTTTGTGGCATGAATACATCTTCGAGTGTCTCACCACTTGTTAATGAGTCTAATGTTTCTTCTACATAGCCAGCTGTTTGCGCAATATCACTACGACTGTCTTTATCGCTATAAGCAAGTGATGCTAAAAGACCAAACTTTCCATCATCAAAAGTATTACTAATCAAGCCCGAAAATGTCGGATTATTTGAGTCAGACAATTTGTCGTAAGTATTTTTTATGCTACCAATCGCTTTAAATTCACCAATATCTAATGGGCGATGAGTCGTTATATTAATCGTCGCACCGATACTACCATCTTGTAATTTTGCTGATTGTGTTTTGTGTACTTCTGCGCCACTAATTAGCTCTGAGGCAAGGGTATCAAAGCTAAATGCTCTGCCACCACTAACGGTCGACATAGTACGACCATTTACCAGCACAGCATTAAATTCAGGACCTAAACCACGAACACTCACTAATTGCCCTTCGCCACCATCTCGGTCAATCGCAACACCTGAGATTCGCTGTAAAGATTCAGCAACGTTCTGATCGGGAAACTTACCAATATCTTCCGCAATGATGGCATCAACAACACCACTAGATGATTTTTTGATATCCATCGACTTGACCATGCTGGCATGCATACCTGATACAGCAATAACTTCTATGTCTTTATTTGCACTATTATTCGTCTCTGATGCATTTACAGCGGCTGAAACACCTAAGTTCACCATAACTAGCATTGATAAATAATTAAATTTTGGTTTATTAATTCGCACGTAGACTCCCCTTTTGAGCAGTAATTAATCACTTACCCATTTGTTGACTTATTTATATTTTTCTGTTTTGCAAGGCTGCACTTTAACCTAGCGATTACAGAATATAATCACAAACACATCAATTGCAACATTTATAATACAAATAATACTATATTAATTATCGCATAATAGTTTAGTCTTTGGCATAATTTGAAATTAAAGGAATTATTGTCTATTTAAGATCACTGTAAAGTGATACTAACTCGCTATGAGGTAAGTAATATCATGATAAAAAGTTTTAATATCTTTAAAGTAGGTTTTTGCTTATCAGTGCTTTTTTCCAGCACTGTAATTGCAAAAACTGAAACGATGACAAAAATTACTGCTGAGCACCCTCTTGCCCGAAATGTTATTGATCGGACCGGAACACCTCAGCAATATAAAAATTACGATAGTTACCAAAATCAAAAATTTAATCCTTTTTTAGATTTTGGTGCTTGGCATGGTTTCTTGCTACCTAATGATAAAAGCAGTTACGGCGCATTTACTGGCCCAATGATCATCGCGCAAGAGTACAGTTTATTTATTGCTAAACAGCTGGAAAAGCTGAGCATTATCGATAATAAAACACAAAAAAACATTAATTTATCAACAGCGCAGTTAGCAATCTATTCGCAGCCAGGTGCACTCATTCAACAGTATCAGTTACCACAGCTTGATCTTGCCCTCTCGTTACACTTTATTAGTAATAGGACGGCGCTAATCAGCACAAAAATTACTAACAAAACGAGCCAAGAACAATCACTACAACTTAGCTGGCAAGGCACTTTGCTTTCGCAATGGGATGATAGTCAAACGGTTAAAGCGGCTTTACCTGGTTGGTCAAGTAAAATTACAAGCCATGAGTATGGGCTAAATATTGATTTTGATGAAATAAGAGCAACATGGGACATACTTACCAGTGACAGTTCTCAATATCAAATTAGCCGTAGCCTAGCTAGTTCGACACAGATAGAACCAAAGCAACAAAATTATATTAGTACTGCCAACATAAAAGTTGCTCCAGATAGCGACATCGAACTATTTACCACGCAAAGTTATTTCCACAATAAAAATGAAGCCCACAATGAGCAGGCTCTTATTACTAATGCACTGACTGAGCCTTATAAGTACCTTCTAGCATCGACAAACAGGTGGCAAGCCTATTTAGATAATGGCGTTAACCTTAAAGACAAAACTGACAAACAAAAAGTAGTGGCCATTAAATCAATAGAAACCTTAATCGGTAATTGGCGTAGCGCTGCGGGTAATTTATTACATGACAGTGTCACCCCATCAGTAACCGCAAGATGGTTTAACGGCACTTGGGCTTGGGATACGTGGAAGCATGCCTATGCCATGGCCAGCTTTAGCCCCAACTTAGCGAAAAACAATATTCGAGCGATGTTTGATTATCAAATTCAAGCGAATGACTCACTAAGACCTGAAGATGAAGGCATGATCACAGACGCAGTCTTCTATAATAAAGATCAACCTCGTGGTGGAGATGGTGGTAATTGGAATGAGCGCAATAGCAAACCACCATTGGCGAGTTGGGCTATTTGGCAAGTGTATTTAAAAACTCAAGACATTAACTTTATCGCCGAAATGTTCCCAAGACTTGAGCAATATCATCGATGGTGGTACAGAAACCGTGATCATAATCAAAATGGTTTAGTAGAGTACGGTGCTACTAAACATAGATTTCATAATGATGAAAATGGCAATATCAGCTTTAAAGTACAATATCTGGATGATAAGAAATCCCAAACGGCTGGTTTAAGCAGTTGCAGCGTTAAAAATGATCACTGGTATCACTGCAATGGAATGGCATTATATCAACAAGTGCTGAGCCGTGGTGATTATGATGATATTGATATTGGCGCTCAGCATGGCGCTGCATGGGAATCAGGTATGGATAATGCTGCGCGCTTTGGCTTTATCACTCCAACACAGCTCAGTCATTATGCTAAGCAACATTACCAAGGTAACATTGAGCAAGCCCGCAAAGACTGGCAGGTGATGTTTTTCGAAAATAGAAATACTGCTGGCGAGCTAATAGGGTTTTCTATCAATCAAGAGTCGGTGGAGTTAAACACCTATTTAGCTCATGAAAAAAACCTGTTAGCTAATATGGCTGAATTACTACAGAAACCTGCTCTTGCCAAGAAATATAGACAAACAGCAAAAGTATTAGCGGCAAGAATTAACCAATGTTTTTACGATGATAAAACAGGCTTTTATTATGATCGAGCTATTATAGACCCGACTGCAAGCTCACAAAAAAGCTGTACTGGTAAACTACTGACCGAACGCGGCAGAGGCCCAGAAGGTTGGAGCCCATTATGGGCCAATATCGCAGATAAAGATAAAGCGGCGCGAGTTAAAGAGGTGATGCTGCAGGAAAGTGAATTCAACACTAAAGTGCCTTTAGGTACGGCGGCGTTATCTAATCCAGCTTATGATCAAGATATTTATTGGCGTGGTAGAGTCTGGCTTGACCAAGTCTATTTTGGTTTAATCGCCTTAAACAATTATGGCTATACGGTAGAAGCCAACGCTTTAGCAGCAAAACTGTTGACCAATGCGCAAGGTTTAAGTGAAAACAGTGCCATAAGAGAAAATTACAACCCTGAAACAGGCGCTGTACAAGGTGCAAGTAATTTCAGTTGGAGTGCTGCTCATTTATTGATGCTTTACAACGAAATTTTTACAGAAAATAAGAGCTAAATAGAAAGCGTTCAAAATTCTATGATTCACTGCTGTTGCTAGCTTTCACTCTGCCGATGTGAAAGCTAGAACAACATTAAGTTTAGTTAAAATAACAATAATTTTAGGCTCAGTTTTGACATTTATGTGTTGATATCGCGATCTATGGGGAATACCCACATTACATAGGCTATTTTTTTGCCTAAAAAATGCAGTCCTGTAGATTCAACCTCAAACATAAATACACTATTTTAATAATATTAGTCCTTTTTGTTGTTAGCTTTATACAGTGCATAGTAATTTTTACACACCTCTCAAATAATCTCTTTGTAATAAAAACAAAACCCCTTGTATTACAGTGTATTAAAAATGGCCTTGTATTTGCTTCATATTATTTAAACAATGAGTAAAGTAGGAAATAAAATGAATATTTTTGAAGCACTACGCGCCGATCATGACATACAACGTAAGTTAGTAGATGCGCTTATTCAAACTCATGGTGATACAGATGAGCGTCAAAAATTAATGCTTGAACTAAAAACACAGCTAAAACAACACGCAAAATTTGAAGAGCGTTATTTTTATAACCCACTGATGTTTGAAGATCTAACCCATGAAAAAGCCCGCCATAGTGTGGCAGAACATCATGATATTGATGAATTAATTGAACAACTTGAAGAAACCGATAGGAGTTCACCAGCGTGGTTGGTTGCTGCTAAAAAACTCCATCATTTAGTGCATCATCACTTAGATGAAGAAGAGCATGAAGTATTTCAACTAGCCGGCAAAGCACTAACCGAAGGGCAAAAAGAAAGCTTAGCTGAGCACTACAACGATGCAATGCACTAACTGCATGCAGTAACTACTTTATACGCTATAACTTTAACTTTGATACACTCCCTTGTGTACTATTTGGTTATAAGCCAAGCGGCTTATAACCAATTTTTTATGTATTACTTTATAGTAAATTTTACGTCTTGGTCGCGCAATAAATACAACGCAAAACACGCAGCCCACATTGGCCATGCAGTAAAGAATAATAAGTTGTTAAAGCCATCTATGTACTGGTTGTACGATGAAAGTGTAGACAAGCCATGCATTACAAAAATGATTCCGTAAGTAAGTCGCTTTTTAATACCCGCCAAAAATGCTAATACTAAAACTAATTGCAGCGCACCTAACACATACGCCACTATATCTGTTGACCCACTAATGCCATAAAACTTTTCAAAAATACCGGCGCTATGTGCCGGGTTCACAAATTTATCCAGCGTCCACATTATCATTACAATAAAAACACCCACACGCAGAGAGAGTAAAGACCACTGCAAACGGTTTTGTAGATCGGCACTGATTGGATTTGTCATAAAACTTCCTTTAATAAAAATATTAATAAACTATTAAATTACCAAGACCGTATAACTTGGTTTTTATTTCAAAAAAGCATAATTATTTTTAATTACCCTTACCTACTTAGCTTATTAACAGTTAAAGCACGGCTTATTTTAAGTATTTAAACGCTGTACATAAAAGCTAATAAATATAATAGGTTAACTGCTGGCAAGTAGACTACAATTTAAAAATATGTTTAAAAGCAATTATTTACAATCTGTGTAATATCGTCACTCTATTGCTATTTTTTTACAAATGAAACGGCAATATTTTATTAGCACGCTTTAAACGCAGCTGTTTTGTTATGCCCTAAAAAATAAAAAGAATCGAAACTTTACTGAAAGTTATTTTTACACCTTTCGGTCTTTATCATCATCAACTATTAACAAGAAAGAGAAAGCCCTTGAAATACCAATACTTAGCCCTATCGTTAGCAAGCGTATTAAATACCCCACTGCTGGCGCAAGCTGCCCAAAGCTCAACAGTAACAACCAATAACACCATAGAGCACATTGAAGTAGCTGGCCAAGTTATTAAATCTCAAGGCCTTTCAGTTAAAGATGCCAGCATAGATGGCCCATTTGGCGACAACTTAGCACTAAAAGACATAGCACGTTCGGTAACGCCTATTTCGAGCGAGCTAATAGAGCAGCTTAACATTACCACGTTACAAGATGTGCTTGCAGTAAGCCCTAATACCTATTCAGCAAGTGGTTTTGGCGCGCCAAGTTTACCCACTATACGCGGCCAATTAGGTGAGCTTTTTCAAGATGGTACACGTCGTCAAGCGGGCAACAATGGCTTTGGTGTACCGTTATCGTTCAACGCTATAGAACAAATAGATGTAGTAAAAGGTGCGCCACCGGTATTATTTGGCTCAAGCCAACGCAATGGCGGGTTTGTAAACTTACACTCTAAAAAAGCCGCTACAGATGAAAGCAAAGGCAAAGCAAGCTTATCGGCTGGACGATGGGATCAATATCGAGTACTGGTTGACTACAGCGCCCCCATAGTAAAAGACAAAGTAGGTTTTAGAGTTAGTGCAGAGCATATTGATAACGGCAGTTATTACGACTACTCTGGCACAAAAAGCGACAGCTTATTTGCAGCCCTGCGTGTATTTCCTGATGATAAAAGCAGCTGGGATCTTAATTTTGAATTATACCAAGTTGAATTTACCGATAACGCCGGTATTAACCGCCCTACTCAGGCGTTAATAGATGACGGACTGTATATTACCGGCCAAGGTGTGCAAGCAAATGGTAGCACTGTACCTTTAGCGGGTTCGATTATTTCACCAACGGGGCAAGTTAAAATAGATCGCAGCACCGTACTGACCGATCCTGATAATCAAAACGAAGCCACCACCTACTTGCTCCACAGTATTTATAAACGTGAGCTTTCTAGTAACGCGTCAATTAAAAACATTTCCTACTTTCAGCATTTACAACGTGATGAAATTGCACAAAACAGCTTTGTTGAAATTATAGAGGGTGCCGATACCGCGCAAAACCGTACCGAGCTTACCTACCTTTGGAATAGTAACCAGCAAACTATTTTTGCCTTTGATGTACGTTATAACCGCGTATTAGGTTACAGCCAATTTACCACCGAAGCCGACTTACCCATAGATTTAACTGGCCCACTTTCAAATAGACGCATTCCTTTAACTGATGCACAACAAGCACGCTTTGTTGAACTTCGCCCAGGTGTATTTGTATCGCCGGGTGGTCAGTACGATATTAATAACGACGGCAGTGGCGACTTTAACTTATCAGACACCACCGACTCACGCTCATGGCAAACAGGGGTGGCTATTCAGCAAGATTCAGATTGGACAGATAAGTTTCATACCAGTGTTGGCTACCGCGTTGATTTTTATGACGTAGAAGCAAACGACCCAATAGCACCTGTAGGGCAAATTGCCGCCAGCGACAGCATTAACGACACTTTGCATTCAGGGCAAGTAAGTTTTAATTACCGACTAAACGATGATTACACCACTTATGGCGCAGCAAGTTACAACGAAGCCACATCAAATAGCATGGCTGGCGGCACTACACTTGGCGGCGACAATACCATTAGTGCGCAAAATTTTGCCACCGAAAATACCCTAGTTGAATTTGGTTTAAAATATGCACCAACCAATAGCGATTGGTACGCCGATGGCGCAATATTTAGCCAACGCCGTAGTTTACGTAACCGCGATGGCAGTAATACTGGTATTCGCACCACAGGTTTTGAAAGCCAAGTATTTTACGATGCCTACCCGTACTGGTTAAGCGCAGGTTATAGCTACATTGACGCCCGCTACGATAATTCTGCAAGTAGTCAAGATTCTGCCCAAGTAGCCGATGCATTTGACAACTCACGCCCTGATATTATTGCAGGCACCAGTGTGGGCGCTCCTAGTTTTACCGCATTTGCGCCTTCAAGTAGCCAAGTTCAAGGCATTCCAGAGCAATCTTTTAGCTTTAACGGAAATTATTCAATTAATTCGAAATGGCAAACGGGTTTTTCAGGTCTATATACAAAGAGTTACCCATTAGACTTTTTGGCAACCGTACATATTCGCGATCAGTACACATTAAACGTAAATACTAGCTATGCTTTTACGCCTAGCACCAAGTTACGCTTAGATGTAAACAACGTTACCAATCAAAAAAATTGGCGCCCTGTATTTGAAGGCGGTTATTTTGGTGCAACCTTGGCTTTTCCTGAATTACCAATAAACGCCAAGCTGACGCTTACGCATAATTTTTAAAGACAAGTTTGAAAGAGAGAGAACATGATTAAAAAAATACTTTTGTTATTGATTGCAGCGGTCGCCATCGGCCTGTTCTTTCATTTTGATTTGCACCAACTACTTACGCTTGAGGGCTTAAAAGGGTCGATGGATCAGTTTAGCCAATATAAAGCGCAATCTCCGCTATTAATAATTGGCGGATTCTTTTTATTGTATGTGGTGGTTACTGCATTGTCTTTACCGGGCGCGGCTATTTTAACACTGGCAGCGGGTGCTTTATTTGGCTTAGTTGAAGGCTTATTGGTTGCATCGTTTGCATCAACCATAGGTGCTACATTGGCCTTTTTAGTATCACGTTACTTATTGCGCGACACCATTAAAAAGCGCTTTCCTGAGCGTTTAGCAGCCATTGATGCAGGCGTTGAAAAAGAAGGCGGCTTTTACTTATTTACGTTGCGTTTAGTGCCGGTGTTTCCGTTCTTTTTAATCAACTTGTTAATGGGCGTAACAGCCATCAAGTCATGGACTTTTTACTGGGTAAGCCAAGTGGGTATGCTAGCCGGTACATTTGTATTTGTTAATGCGGGTACGCAACTTGCTCAAATAGAGAGCTTATCGGGCATTTTATCGTTGGACTTAATTTTATCATTCGCTTTATTGGGCGTATTCCCATTTATTGCTAAAGGAATCTTAAACGTGTTTAAAAAACGTCGTGTATACAAAAACTACACTAAACCTAAAAGCTTCGACCGTAACATGATTGTTATTGGCGCGGGTGCTGGTGGTTTGGTAACAAGCTATATTGCCGCTGCTGTTAAAGCAAAAGTAACCCTTATTGAAGCGGGCGAAATGGGCGGCGACTGTTTAAACTACGGTTGCGTTCCAAGTAAAGCGATAATTAAAAGCGCTAAAATTGCAGAGCAAATTCGCCACGGTGAACACTACGGCCTAGAAAACATGACACCGCAGTTTTCGTTTAAAAAAGTAATGGCGCGTGTTCATAAAGTTATTGCCGATATAGCACCGCACGACAGCATAGAGCGCTACACTAATTTAGGCGTAGACGTAGTAAAAGGCTACGGCAAATTAATCGACCCGTGGACGGTAGAAATTAAACTTAACGATGGCGGCACGCAAACATTAACTGCGCGTACTATTGTTATTGCCACTGGCGCACGCCCATTTGTACCGCCACTGCCCGGTATAGAAGAAACCGGTTATGTAACAAGCGATACTTTATGGGATAAATTTGCAGCGCTAGATGAGGCACCTAAAAAGCTTGTAGTACTTGGTGGTGGCCCAATTGGTAGCGAATTAGCACAAAGCTTTGCCCGTTTAGGTTCAAGCGTTACGCAAATTGAAATGGCGGAGCGCATCATGATCAAAGAAGACGTTGAAGTGTCTACCTTTGCTCATGAAGCGTTGAGCGAAAGCGGCGTAAACATTTTAACCTCGCATCAGGCATTACGCTGTGAAGCGCGCGATGGTAAAAAGTTCATTATTGTTAAACGCCTTAACGAAGGCAATAATGAAGAAATTGCTATTGAATACGACGAACTGCTATGCGCTGTTGGCCGCAGTGCACGCCTTAAAGGTTACGGCCTTGAAGCGCTAGGCATAGAAACAAACCGTACAATAGTCACTAACGAATACCTAGAAACGCTATACCCTAATATTTTTGCCGCAGGCGATATTGTTGGCCCGTATCAATTTACGCACGTCGCGGCTCATCAGGGTTGGTACGCAGCAGTAAACGGCTTATTTGGTAACCTTAAAAAGTTTAAAGTAGATTACCGCGTTATTCCATGGACCACCTTTATTGACCCAGAAGTGGCACGTGTGGGCTTAAACGAGCAAGATGCAATTGATAAAGGTATCGATTTTGAAATCACTCGTTTTGAGTTTGAAGAGCTAGACCGCGCAATTACCGACAGCGCCACAAAAGGCTTTATAAAAGTCATTACCCCTAAAGGCAAAGACAAAATACTCGGTGTAACTGTGGTCTCTGAACACGCGGGTGATTTAATTGCTGAATTTGTACTGGCCATGAAACACGGTTTAGGCCTTAATAAAATACTGGGTACTATACACAGTTATCCTACTTGGGCTGAAGGCAACAAATACGCTGCAGGTGAGTGGAAACGCGCGCATGCGCCTGAAAAAGTACTTAACATGCTCGAAAAATATCATACGTGGCGTCGAGGCTAATATGTTTAACACAACATTAAAGCCTTTATTATTAAGTGCAGCGTTACTTGCAACGTCGCTTGCAAGCCAAGCGCAAAGCACGACTAATAACCTGCACGATAGCTGGAATGCATTGCTAAATAAGCATGTTGTAGCAATTAACCATAATCACAGCACAGAGGTTGATTACGCAGCCATAAAACGTGAGCATGCACAGCTAAAAACGTATTTAGATTCGTTAAGTGCTGTAACACAAAACGAGTTTGACGCGTGGGAAAAGCCTAAGCAACTCGCTTTTTTAATTAATGCGTATAATGCGTGGACTGTTGAACTTATATTGACTAAGTACCCAAACCTTAAATCAATAAAAGACTTAGGCAGCTTTTTTAGCTCACCATGGAGCAAAGAGTTTGTGCCACTACTTGGTAAAACTCGCAGCCTTGATGACATAGAGCACGGTTTAATTCGTGGCAGCGGTAAATATAACGACCCACGTATTCATTTTGCTGTAAATTGTGCAAGTATTGGTTGCCCTGCGCTGCGCGAGGAGGCATTCACAGCTACTGAACTAGAGAGCCAATTGCAACAGCAAACGGTGCGTTTTTTATCTGATACAACACGTAATATGGCTCAAGAAAATACGCTAAATATCTCCTCTATATTTAAGTGGTACGGCGATGACTTTGAACAAGGCTTTAACGGAGAAAATACCTTACAGCAGTTTTTTTTGCAATATAGCGATGCACTTAAACTAGTACCCGCTCAGCAAAAAGCGCTTAGAAATAATGACATGAAAGTAAAATTTTTAGACTACAGCTGGGATTTAAATGCACGCCAGTAAGTTTTGGCAAACAGCTACGCGATACAGTGTTTACTGTGTCGCGTTTTGCGTTTGCTTAATAACAAGCTTAAGTACTTTTGCTAATAACAGCGCTCATAATATGAGTAAAGAACTACTCACTCGCTGGGAAAATATTGAAACGCTTGGTAATAACCAAAGCGTGTACTTTTATGCCTGGGGCGGCGACGCGCAAATAAATGCCTATATTCAATGGGCTGCCCAGCAAGTTAAAACTCAATATAATATTAACTTAGTCCATGTAAAGCTCAGCGACACCAGCGAAGCAGTAAGCCGTGTGTTGGCCGAAAAATCAGCACATAATAATGACCAAGGCAGTGTTGATCTGGTATGGATAAACGGCGCTAACTTTGCCACCATGAGCGAGCACGCATTGTTGTTAAAACAGTGGGCAAATAAACTGCCACACTTTGCATACACAGATCCCGCTAATAACCCTGCAGTTAATTTTGACTTTGGCATACCCACAAACGGTATGGAAGCACCGTGGGGGCAAGCATCGCTCACCTTTTATTACGACAGCCTTGCAATAAATGAACAGGCAAACAATAAACTCCCTACTACATTAAACGAATTATTAAACTGGAGCACACAAAACCCGGGGCGCTTTAGCTACCCAAAGCCGCCTGATTTTTTAGGGATGAGCTTTTTAAAATACGCCTTAGTAATACTGCATCAGCAAAGCAGCGAAAATATTAAAGCGCAGTTAAACCAAGCGGCTACCGCTAACAACACAGCACAAGTATTAACCCCATTGTGGAACTTTTTAAATAAGCTACACCCTACGCTTTGGCGTGGTGGCACTCACTTTATGCAAAGTGGCGCGCAAATGCGCCGTTTAGTAGACGATACCGAGCTAAGTATTGCCTTTACCTTTTCAGCACCCGAAGTGCCCGCAGCCGTTAAACGCTACGATTTACCAAAAAGCATTCGCAGCTATGCAATGGCTGATGGCAGTTTAAGTAATACTCACTTTGTGGCTATTCCTTACAATGCAAGCCACCCGCAAAGTGCGCAATTAGTCGCTAACTTTTTATTAAGCCCAGAGGCGCAAGCTCAAAAGCAAAAAGCGCATATATGGGGCGATAAAAGCGTACTTATTCAATCAAGGCTAACGCCTGAGCAACAAGCCTTGTTTAAAACAGCTAAACCGCACCCAAGCGCACTGCCTTTTAACAGTATTAAGCGCACATTGAGCGAGCCACACCCAAGCTGGGTAAATGCCATAATGCAAGGCTGGCAAACTCGCTATGGGGTAAGCCAATGAGTGTTGTTAGCAATAAAGTGGCGACAAGCCATGGGCCTCACGCCCGTAAAAGCCATGATATGTTTAGTAAAATAGTAAAATTAAGCCCACGCTTTTTACTCGTTTTACTTATTTTACCCGTACTTGGCGGCTTAATTAGTGTGTTACTACCCGCCTTTGGTTATGCCCCTGCACTTGATCAAACTACATTTGGCTTGCAAGGCTTTACCATGCTTTGGCAAACACCCGGCCTAATAAATATGGCTATGCTAAGTATTGGCACAGGTTTAATAAGTACCTTACTTGCTTTTATTATTACTTTGATGATTTTAGCCGCTTTTTTTAACAGCCCTTGGCTTAACCGCATTCAGCGTTTACTGAGCCCTATTTTAGTTATACCTCACGCTGCAGCGGCTATTGCGGTAGGTTTTTTAATTGCCCCTTCAGGCATGGTTTCACGAATTATATCGCCTTGGTTAAGCGGGTGGGAACTTGCACCAAACGGCCTATTTCCGCATGACTCGTTCGGCATTAGTATAATTTTAGGGTTAACGCTTAAAGAACTGCCATTTTTGTTATTAATGGCACTGGGCGTACTGGCGCAGCCTGAGCTTGGCAAAAAATTACGCCAGCAACATAAAGTTGCGCTTAATTTGGGTTACTGCCCCATGACCGCCTTTTTTAAAGTAATACTCCCTAGCCTTTACCCACTGCTGCGTTTACCTATTTTAGCTGTGCTCGCTTATGCCAGCGCCAGTGTAGAAATGCCACTTATTTTAGGCCCAAATACACCGCCAACATTAGCGGTAGCTATTATGCATTGGTTTAACGATGTTGATTTAAACTTACGTATTAAAGCCTCAGCCGGTGCTTTGCTACAACTGGCACTCACGGGTGGGCTACTTGCGCTTTGGCTTGGCGGCGAAAAAGCGATAAAGGTATTATTTAGCGATTCACTTACTAACGGGGTGCGCGAATACGGCGGATTTTATTGGCAAAAGCTAACGGTAATACTCACTGCTTTAGTGATCGGTTTTATTTTACTCTCGCTAATTGCCCTTATTTTGTGGTCGGTTGCGGGCTTTTGGCGCTTTCCCGATGCACTCCCCGAGCAATTTACACTACTGCATTTTAACAGTGCATTAATGCAAATGAGCAACCCGCTTTTTAATACCCTAGCTATTGGTTTAGTCACAACGGTATTTGCCATTACGGTTACTTTATTGTGTTTAGAGTCGGAGCAGTTAAGCGACAAACCCATCTCTCGCTTTACCAGTTTAATTATTTACTTACCGCTATTAGTACCCAGTATTGCCTTTTTGTTTGGCCTAGTATGGATACAACAATGGGTAAATAACCAAGCCGCGTTTTTTAATGTGGTGTTTACACATTTACTGTTTGTTTTGCCTTACGTATTTTTGTCACTCGCGAGCAGTTATAGGCGGTTAGACTCTCGCTTTGCGCGCGTTGCAGCAAGTTTGGGCGCAGCGCCTAGCAAAGTGTTTTTTAAGGTGAAATTACCGCAGTTATTTGCACCTATTTTAATTGCAGCCGCATTGGGGTTAGCGATCAGTTTTGGCCAATACTTACCAACTCTTTTAGCCGGTGGCGGGCGTATAGCCACCATAACAACCGAAGCCGTTACCCTGGCAAATGGCGCAAGTAGGCGCACCAGTGCCGTATACGCTATTATGCAAATGACACTCCCGCTTATTGGATTTATACTGGCATGGGTTTTACCTAAGTACTTTTTTAAAAGCGCACGAGTGTAAAGCTCCCACAGTAAACAGTATTGAGTTAAAGGTTTTTTAATGCAGTCATCTTTACAGATTAAAAATTGTCAGCTTTATCGCCAAAACGAGCGACTACTTAGCTTAAACGAGCAAGTTAATGGCGGTGAAATTCTAACAATTATGGGCCCATCGGGCAGCGGTAAATCAAGCTTATTAAACTGGCTTACAGGCACTTTACCCAGTGGCTTTAAAGCCACTGGAGAGGTGTGGCTTAACGGTAAAAATATAAATGATTTACCCACGCATTTACGCCATATTGGCGTACTGTATCAAGACGCTTTATTGTTTTCGCACTTAAGTGTGGCGGGTAATATTGCTTTTGCTATGCCCAAAGGGGACAAAAAACAACGCATTGACAAAATAGCACACGCACTTGAGCAAGTCGGTTTAAAAGGAATGGCCAATCGCCATCCCGATAGCTTGTCGGGCGGCCAACAAGCACGCGTTGCCCTATTACGTCTGTTATTAAGTGAGCCAAAAGCTATTTTACTCGATGAGCCTTTTAGTAAGCTCGACACGCAACTGCGCGTTGATACCCGTGAACTGGTGTTTAGCCAAATACGCCAACATAAACTGCCTGCCATTATGGTAACGCACGATCATAGCGATTACGACGCTGCAAACGGTAAACTTTTCACCTTAAATACTGTACTTTAAGCGCACAAGGCACCCTATGTTAGATAAATTTATCACCCCTGTAATAAAACCACTGTTAAAGCCTGTGGTAATGCTAATACATAAATGCGGCATAACACCCGATCAGCTAACAGTATTTGGCTTTTTAATTGGCTTGCTCGCTGTGCCATTACTTGCTTTTGAAATGTGGTACGGCGCATTAGCTGCCATTGCTTTAAATCGCATTTTAGATGGGCTTGACGGCGCACTAGCACGCCATGCTAATTTAAGTTCAAGCGCTGGCGGCTTTTTAGATATTACACTCGACTTTTTATTTTACGCGGCCATTCCGCTTGGCTTTATTTTGGCAAACCCCGAACAAAACGCCATTGCAGGCGCAATATTACTCGCTGCATTTATTGGCACGGGTTCAAGCTTTTTAGCCTTTGCCATAGCCGCTGAAAAGTTTAAACTCGAAAAACCACAATTTAAATATAAAAGCTTTTACTACTTAAATGGTTTAACCGAAGGCACAGAAACAATAGCGCTATTTATAGCCTTTTGTATTTGGCCGCAGCACTTTGCCCTCCTCGCTGGCATATTTGCTTTTGCCTGTGCCATTACCATATTTACCCGTATACATGGCGGCTACTACACACTTAAACAGCAAGAAGCCAATGAGGTTATAAATAATAATGACTAACGAAGTTTGGTGGCGACTCGGTTGCTTTTTTAGCATTTTAGTCATAATGATGCTGCTTGAATGGCGACAGCCCGCAAGGCAATCGCCCATTAAAAGCAGCACTCGCTGGTTTGCAAATTTTGGCTTAGTGTTTGCCTCATCTATCATTGCGCGCTTAGCCGTACCTATTGGTTTAACCGCAGTAGCACTTTACAATCATGAGCACAGCATTGGCTTATTTAACCAACTAGCCATACCTAGCATAGTAACCATAGTGCTAAGCCTTGTACTGCTCGATATACTCATTTATTGGCAGCATAGATTGTTTCATAAAGTGCCACTATTATGGCGTTTGCACCGCGTACACCACGCCGATGCGCATGTAGATACCAGTACCGGCCTGCGCTTTCACCCCATCGAAATTGTGCTCAGCATAGTTATAAAACTCATTGCAGTTACTGCACTTGGCGTACCCGCCATTGCCGTACTTATATTTGAAATCGCGTTAAATGGACTCGCCTTGTTTAACCATGCAAACATACGCCTACCAAACGCCATTGAAAAGCCACTGCGCCTTATATTAATGACGCAAATATTGCACCGCATTCACCACAGTAGAGTAGTGAGTGAAACAAACTCAAACTATGGCTTTAGTGTAATTTGGTGGGACAAACTTTTTGGCAGCTATAAAAGTGAGGCCAAAAAAGTCGACGCAGAAATAGATATTGGTTTGGTTGAATACCCAAGTGCTAAGCAAAACGCCTCGCTTTGGGGGTTACTCATCATGCCGTTTAAAAACAAGTAAAAACAACTATATTGCACATCACACAATACCAATCTACTTAAAAGCCTTTTGATGTAGGTTGGTATAAATAAAATACTCTATGAATACGCCAGGTGAAAACTTTAAGGGTGTCTGTATAATTTCTAAATTTTTAAAGCAAAAATTTGTAGAATGGGCTGGCTTTACTATTCGTTATTCATTTTGGGCTAAAGCGTATTATGAGCAACAAAAAGCCAAGGGTAAGCCGCACAACAGCATTATTAGATCACTGGCATTTAAGTGGATAAGGATTGTATTTAGGTGTTGGAAAACGAATACACCCTACGATGAATCAACTTACTTAATCGCATTGAAAAGTAAGGGATCACCGCTGTTAAAATTTGCGGTGGAAAGTGAGCTTTAGTGCTTGCTGTCCACCTCAGGGCGTGTTGTTAGCATTAAATTATCTGTAAAGTTCAAGATTGTCTTTGTTGAATAAAGTAGGTGTAATTTTATAATAAACAGCAAACCAACCTGTTATTGCAACGATGACTCCGATATTGTACTCAGTAAAAAAGGGGATATAAGTTAGTAATACAACGATTAATAATAAATAAAGCAAAAATGTAATCCAAAATAATTTTGAACTGACCAACTTCAATCTTACATTACAGTCAGCACACTTAAAGTAAAGTGGAAATACGGAAAAAGACAAACTGAAAGGTTTGATGTTTTTAGTACAATTAGGGCAAATAGACATAAACTTCCTTGTAATGCTAACTAGGCTGTAGAATAACTCCAACAGCCAAAATTAATTTAAAAACGAGCTCCTACAATTAATTCTAAGCGCTTTTAGAGCATTAGGTAATGCATTTGGAACCCATAAAACAGGCTGTTTTTCTTAAAAAAGAGTAATTCTATAGCCTCAACGCCCAAATAATGGGATTTTATTGCTGGCTTACAATGTTGAGGAACGAAACAGCCAGCTGTAAAATTACCGTTGATTTGCTTGTTATGTGTTTTTACTCTGATCTTGTTTGATGATTTTCAGCAGCAAATCCATTCTGCGATTTGTCTTTTTACTTTCAGCCGTAACCATGCCTTGTACAAAAGACGAAGCAAAGAAAATAACACACATTATTTGAAATAACTCAGTTTCAATTGTGAAGAAACTATTTGCAATCAGTAGTAAGCCAAATGGCGCAATAATAGAGAGAAAATCTTTAAGTCCCCAATGATTTGAACCAAGCTTATCAAATTCTTCTTTATACTTTTGAAGGTCAGAAATACGTTCTAATTCTATCTTCGCCTCTACCATTTTTACGTCATCATTATCCATTGAAATCACCACACTCCTGAAACACATAACGCCCTAATAATGGGCAAAAAATTGTTGGCTAAAATAGTGAACGCAGTGAACAAAAGCCAAGCTTTATTTGTCCCTGTTAATGCGCTTGTTAGGCGCACATCAGGAAACATAACTTAATTAATAAACAAGCTGGCTTTTAAGAAATATCTGAACCATCTATCATACATAAGTTATCTTGTTCAATTGCGTCCTTTAATTCAACAATATCCCGTAAGAAAAGTTCACTAGTATTAGGGATTGCTATTCGAAAGGTATGCTTTAACTCTATAGCTTTAACGCTACCATTTGGAAAAGAAGCATCAAGTTCTTTTTCAATTGCAAACAGGCCATTCCCGTTAGGTTCTATATTAAAATCACCACCATCAACTATATGCCTAACGACACAGTTGCTTACAGTCGGCAACTCTTCTTTTCCGATATCTATAGTTGTAATTTGACCTTTATGATCTGAATCTAACCTTCTATAAACATAAATAACGGCTTTATCTTCGACAGGTTTAAACTCGAGTAATTCCTTATATTCTTCAGTCCCTTTTTGAGCTGTTGGTATTGTTGTACAACCACTAGTTAAAATTGTTGCAGCAATCGCTGTTGCTATAAAAAGCTTTTTCATATGTGTACTTATCCTTGTTGGAGTTGTTGTTTAATTAAAGTGATACGCAATGATGGCAGTGCGCCTAACAGCTTATTGAACACCACTATGGGGGTTTATAACACCCCAAAACGGCGTATATTACATAGCTTAATAATTCCACCAAACAACTCTAATGTAAACAAGTAATTACATGTGTTATAAAATTGCCTTTGTTAAAATGCCCCAAAACGACTTTTAATAATGTTATCCGACAAAGCCGCAACTATTGCCAATTTATACAGTTATTAATTATAAAATTTAGCTTGTATGAAACACCCTTTTTTAACACGGAAAAAAGAACACATATAATGAAAAGTGTGCAAAAACACGATTGATGCTTACCTTCAATGGGTATGGGTTACAACTTTTATGTAATTTCATGGTACGCACTATCCTAGTGCTAGGAGCGTTTACGCGGTTGAGTCGTTTTAAATTCATTAAACCAATATACAAAAAAGCGCTGCAAATATGCAGCGCTTATTACTTAATGGTTGTTGTATTTAAGTTTAAACTTTTTTGATTAAAAGAAGCCGAGCGGATCTTCGCTGTAGCTTACTAATAGGTTTTTAGTTTGTTGGTAGTGACCCAGTGCGAGTTTGTGGTTTTCGCGACCAATACCTGACTTTTTATAACCGCCAAACGCGGCATGAGCCGGATACATGTGGTAACAGTTAGTCCATACACGGCCTGCCTCAATTTTACGCCCCATACGATACGCTTGGTTCATGTTGCGGCTCCATACACCGGCGCCTAAACCAAATTCAGAGCTATTGGCAAGTGCCAACGCTTCGGCTTCGTCTTTAAAGGTCGACATTGAAATAACCGGGCCAAAAATCTCTTCTTGGAATACCCGCATGTCGTTGGTGCCTTTTAATAGCGTAGGCTGAATGTAATATCCGCCGTTAAGATCATCACTTAACTGCTCTACGTTGCCACCAGTAAGTACTTCGGCGCCTTCTTTTTTACCTATTTCGATGTAGCTTAATATTTTATCGAATTGCGCTTTAGACGCCTGCGCACCTACCATGGTTTCGGTATCTAGCGGGTTACCACGTTTAATTTGTGCAGTGCGCTGTAAAATGCGTTCAATAAATTGCTCGTAAATATCTTCTTGAATAAATAGTCGCGATGGGCAAGTACATACTTCACCTTGGTTAAAGTAGGCCAGTATTGCGCCCTCTATTGCTTTAGATAAAAAAGCGTCGTCTTTGTCCATTACATCGCTAAAGAAAATATTGGGTGACTTACCACCTAGCTCTACCGTTGATGGAATTATGTTTTCGGCGGCGCATTTTAAAATATGTGAACCCACTGGGGTAGACCCCGTAAAGGCGATTTTAGCAATACGGGTGTTGGTAGCCAGGGCTTCACCTGCTTCTTTACCAAAGCCATTAACTACGTTGAGTACGCCCGCTGGCAGTAAGTCGCCAATCACTTCCATCAGCACTAAAATAGAGGCAGGGGTTTGCTCTGCTGGTTTTAGTATTACACAGTTACCCGCAGCTAAGGCTGGGGCTAGCTTCCACGCTGCCATTAGTATTGGGAAGTTCCACGGAATTATTTGCCCAACTACACCTAACGGTTCATTAAAATGATAGGCAACGGTAGTTTCATCAATTTCACTAATACCGCCCTCTTGTGAGCGCAGGCAACCTGCAAAATAACGAAAGTGATCGGCGGCTAGTGGAATATCGGCCGCAAGTGTTTCGCGAATTGCTTTGCCGTTGTCCCACGTTTCGGCAACTGCAAGTAACTCTAAGTTTTGTTCAATACGGTCGGCTATTTTTAGTAATACGTTACTACGATCGGTAACCGATGTAGTACCCCACTGCGCTTTTACTGCATGGGCTTTGTCGAGCGCAAGCTCAATGTCGTCTTTGTCGGAGCGCGCTACTTTGCAAAACACTTTGCCGTTTACAGGGCTAATATTTTCAAAGTACTGGCCGTTTACTGGCTTTACCCATTCTCCACCAATGTAGTTTTCGTATTGCGCTTTAAAGGTAATTAGTGCATCTTTTTCGCCTGGATTTGCATAAATCATAGTGACACTCTCTTGTTGTTATTAGCTAAAAGTCGAGCTATTAAATAAGTCTTTTTGCTTTATATTTAATCAAGTGCTGTTTTATAATTAATCAGCATTGATTGACATTAGACTATCAAACACTTAAAAGCATGTATTGCTGTCCACAAAAGTTGTCTATGAGTCCAGATTTAAAAGGGATTAAAATGCATACTCCGCAATTAAATAAGCAACGTCAGCAATTAAAGGTGCTAATTGAAAATAAAGTGACCTTTGCTGCCGATAATAGCGAGCTAAGTATTTACGATACTTATCAAAATGCGCAAAAAGTAGCTTTGCATTCAAAAGAATTACTTTTTTGCGCCATGCTTAGTGGTAAAAAGGTAATGCATGTAGAGAGCTGCCAATATCATAAGGCATTTTTACCTCACGAATCCTTTGTGTTAGCACCAGAGCAAGGGGTATTAATTGACTTTGAACAAGCATCTTTAAACGCGCCTACTACCTGCCTTGCTATTGAAATAAGCACAGACAAAATAACGCAGGTGGCTAATGCACTCAATATTGAGCAACGCTTTGCCAGCGATGACTTATTTGCCTATACACCGCAGCTAGTACATAGCCAACATAATAGCCAAACCCAACAACTTTTAGCGCGTATGGTGCATTTATTTAGTGAGCCCGACGAGCAACGAGGTTATTTAATCGACTTATCGTTAAACGAGCTTATTACCCGTTTGCTACAGCAACAAAGTCGCGATTTATTACTAAAACATGGCAATAATCCGCAGCTTAAAACACCGGTAAATAATGCTTTGCAATACATAGAAGAGCACTTAAATGAGGCATTGGATATAGAGAGGCTGTGTAAAATTGCCTGCATGAGTCGCAGCAAGTTTTATCAACAATTTAAGTTGGCGTTTGGTACTAGCCCAGCACTGTGGCAGCAGCAACTTAGGCTTAAAAAAGCCTATAGTAAATTGTTACAGGGGCGCACGGTTAGCCAAGCGTGTTATGAGCTGGGTTTTAATTGCCCTAGCCATTTTAGCCGATTATTTAAACAAGCCTATGGCGTACCACCAGCAAGCATTGCCAAAAAAAACCATTAAGTGATGGTTTAGATTAATTTTATAGCGAGGTTAATTAACGTTTCGTAGGCACTAAATGCGCCTACGAAACTTATTTTATTGTATTTTTTATGGCGCATTAATACTGCGTATTAAAACCAAATTTCAACCTGAGCGCCTGCAACTAAGGCACTTTCGTCGCCCTCTTTGCCTGCAACACTTAACCCAGACTCTTGCCCAGCAGCCTTATTCCAATCAAAGTTACTTAGATAAAAGCGTAACGATGGACGCGACCAATACTCGGTAGAGTCGGCGGTTGCTTGTAATGCTAGCGCATATTTCATGAGTGTTTGCTCATCGTTTTCAATGCCGTTTGTTTTAGTTTGATAAGCGTTATAACCCACTTCACCAAGCACACTCCAATGCGGCGATATTGAATAATGCGGGCGCACACCAACACTTTTTAGGGTGTGGTAATCAGATGATTTTTCGTACATTACCATGTAATCTAGTTTAAATTTTTCGGTAATATCAACTAAGCCATTATTAAAAATACGAAAGCCACTTGAGCTGCTATCTGCCGCATAATCAAAGCTTCCGCCATCAGTACCGGCAGCGCCTGGGTTTTGCGCCATGGCGCCGGTACCATATTGAATCACTGTTTTTTGATCAACATTGCCTAACTGCTTTTGCCATTGCACTGTAAAAGTTCTGCCATCGGTAAGCCCTGCTTCATCAATTGCATCATTTACAAATAAGTTTTGCAGTGCAAATACCACTTTACCCGCATCGCCTACATCCATTTCATAGCGTACGTCGGCCATAAAGTTTTGATAGTTAGTATCTGCAGTGGCTTTGTTACCTGTAAGTTCGCCCTCGCCACCATAAGTGATGGCAGCAAGATGCAGCTTATCGGTTTCATTTACCGTAATGTCAGACACACCCACGCCGTTACCCGAGCTTTGCATATGTTTGTAATCTAATATATGTACGCTACCAACTGCCTTATCGTAATAATATCTGCGGCCAATCCATAGCGTACCATTATCGAGTAAGTTATCAGTTTCTACATAAAGCTGCCTTGAGCGTCTAGACCACTCCTCCGTTGCGGTTGGATCTCTTGAATCCCCGGCAAAGTCCATCATAAATACGGCTTTAAAATTAACTCCATTTAGCTGCTGTTTTTTAGTCAGCTGAAACTCGCTGTAGTCTCTGCATTCGTTACCTAAGCGATAATAAACCCCATCATTTTTAGGGTGGTTTAGTGAATAACAAGAGCCATTATTTTTACTGCCACTCCCTATAATGGTGTTTGTACCTGAGCGAAAATACCCATTAAATTCAAACCCATTATCCAATTCTTGCTTAGCTTTAGCGTCATCCTGCGCTTGCATTTCATTATTAATTAACTGTTTAACGTATGCAATATCTTCATCCGATAAACCAGCGGGGCGCTCTGCTGCGTGAACACTCATTGTAGCTGCGCATAATATTGAAAGTAGTGATAAAGAGGGTTTAATTCGTTTGTTATATTTCATGTTTACCATAGTCGTTGTGGGGTTACATTAAATGTATTTGCAGCGCTATTTAATTAAATGCAGCCGTAATTTAGCTAAGCAGTGCTGGTTGCTAGCTACAAATACGAAATTAGTTACTTTTAAAGGTAGAGTTTTTAGTTAACTTTGTGTCAGTAAAAATTAAAGGCATATAGCTGTTAACTTTAAGCTAACTGTTTTGGCGCTAATAATGATCAGCTACGATAACTCGTAGTAAATGAGCTGTGATCAGTAATAACCAATTTGAAAAGGATTTTATCCAACCACTGGAGGTTATTCAATATAGCAAACAACGATAGTATAAGATTTTACAGGGGTCACAAACCATTGATTAACAAGGGCAAACATAAAGTAAACATAACAAAAACACAGAGGAAACAATGAGCCCACTTACTTACATTTCAGCGTGAAAAACCACCGCGCAATAATTAAACCAATGACGAGTTTTTTGATTATCTGCGCAACTGTAAAATTAATCTGGTAGCTGTAAAACGAGTGTTAGGATGAAATAAAAGAAGAGTAAACAGAGTATAAAACGCATGGTAAGCTCCCTCAAAAGCGCTGCACTTAAACGCTATTAAGGGATAACGAGGGGATTTAAATCAAGCTAAATCAAACTAAAATAACTAAAAGCACATAAACTAATACCGGCTAATAACCATACTAATCCGTAGCTTTGCCAAAGTATTGCGTTATTATAAACCTGCTGCGGGTTATTTTTGTCAACTAACAGTGTGCAGGTTTTACCTTGTTTAAAACGGGTAAACATTTTTTCACGATATTCCACTAATACACTGTGCACCTGCCCATCAAAACGAAAACTCACTAGCATAGTTGGCTGATGCAACATTTCGGGTGCTGTTATTTGATTATTTGCCACGGCAGTTATTTGTTCTACCACACAAACCCGCCAGTGGCGTTTACTTACTTTACATTTTAACCAGCGTACAAATGGCAAAGTGCCAATTATTATAAATAAAACCCCCAACCACAACAGAGCCATACAACCACCTTTGTTTTTATTTTTATAGTTTACTAAACAACATACGCAGCAATCAAACTGCCTAGCACTTAGATTAATATAGCGCATTGGCTTTATTAAATACATGCTCAGATTACAAAGTTTTACCGCAAGCAACTTGCAGTTAACCTGCCGCACAAGCACAATAGCCGCATAAAAGAGGAGATCATTATGACCACAATTGGTATTGGCACCCAAACCAAAGAACAAGCACTCGCTAGCTTAAGTAATATGACCAGCGATTTAACCCCTATTCAACCGGCAGAATATTTATCTCGTATAGCCAAAGCGCAAACGTATATGCAAAACAATGGCATTGATGCCATTTATTTAAATGCAGGTACTAACCTGGCTTATTTTACCGGTATGCGTTGGTATGCAAGTGAGCGTTTAGTTGGCGCAATTTTGCCTGCTAAAGGTGAAGTGCAATACATAGCTCCTTATTTTGAAATTGGCTCACTCAATGGTTTTAAAGTAATTGACGGGCCAATCCGTGGTTGGCAAGAGCATCAAAACCCATATCAGTTATTTGTTAATATATTAACGGAAATGGGTATTGCGGCTAATGGCACTATTGGTATTGACGAAAGCGCGCAGTTCTTTATTTTTGATGGTATTAATAAAGCGCAAACGGGCTTAAATTTAGTGAATGCTCAACCTGTTACAGCACATTGTAGAATGCATAAATCAGCCAATGAGCTGGCGTTAATGCAACGCGCTATGGATATGACCTTAGTGGTTCACCAAGCTACGGCAAGCATGCTGCACGAGGGTATTAGTACCACTGAAGTTGAAGAGTTTATAAAGCTAGCGCATCAAAAAGTAGGCGCGCCGGGTAACTACTTTTGTATCGTGTTATTTGGGCTTGCAACGTCATTTCCGCATGGGGTAAAAGATCCGCAAATCCTTAAAAAAGGCGACATGGTACTTATTGATACTGGCTGTAAAGTACATGATTACTTATCTGATATTACCCGCACTTATGTGTTTGGTGAAGCAACTGATCGCCAACGTCAATTTTGGAATAATGAAAAAGCAGCACAAATTGCAGCTTTCAATGCAGCAAAAATTGGCGTGCCATGTGAAGACGTAGATACAGCTGCGCGCAGCTACTTAGCTGAGCAAGGTTTAGGCCCTGATTATCAAACACCTGGTTGCCCGCACCGTACAGGCCACGGCATTGGTTTAGATATTCACGAATGGCCTTATTTGGTAGGCGGTAATAAAACGCCACTAGCCGCTGGCATGTGTTTTAGTAACGAGCCAATGCTGGTTATACCGGATGAATTTGGGGTGCGCTTAGAAGATCATTTTTATATGACCGACAGTGGTGCAAAATGGTTTACCGAGCCTAGCCACAGTATTGACGACCCGTTTGGTTTACAAAAGTAATATAAGCGAAAATTAACTTACATTTGTTTATTTGGCTTAAACACTAAGTACTACTGCGCAGTGCACACCACGCGCAGTAGTTTATTTTGTGAGTTGACGTTTAACCAATCGCTGTTTGTTTTTTTGTACGTTAGCCAACCATACTAAGGGTAAAATAATTAACGATGCGCCAATTATTAAGCCAAGTGTAGGCACTTCGCCAAACCAAAATAAACCAACAACGACAGCCGCCACTAAGCCACTATATTCAGCGCTAGCAACTTGGCTCGATTCGATTTTGCTATAAACATACACGCAAATTCCCGCATAAATTAAAATAAACAGTGTAGAGCCAAACGCAGTAATAAGTGCGGCCCAATGCCATGGCTCGTTTTCCCACAGCGCCAAACCTAATCCCACAGGCATACCTACTAAATTGGTAAGTAACAAAGTTTGCATAATACTATGATGTTTAGGTAACTTTCGTATTAGTACATTATTTATTGCCAGTGTAATTGCGACTACAAGTGCAAATATAGCCGCCCAATTAATGTCGGTAGGCTGAATAACAATAAGTACCCCTATAAAGCCAATAACAGCCACAGCTATGCTGCTTTTTGTTAGCTGTTCACGAAATATCATTACTGCTAAAGGCAGCATTAATAAAGGCGCTGCATAAAAAATAGCGTTAGCGGTTGCAAGCGGTAAAGCTTTGAGCGCAAACACCATAAATATAATACCAAATAACCATACATGTCCGCGTACCGCATGCCATTTTAAACCGGCAAATAAATGTTTTTTATTCGCCGACAAACAAAACGGGAGCAAAATTAATACTGCGGTAAGTTGGCGCATAAATACAAACTGAAACGTGGGGCTTTCTGCTGGTAAAGTTTTGATTATAGCATCAGAAAAAACCGCAATAATATTACCCACCACAAGTAATGTCATGCCTAAGCCAACCGATATTTTTTGCATTGTTACTCCGTGCCCGCAAATTAAAAACGCTAGCATAGAGCAATTCGTTTAATTATGTATAATGATTAAAATACTTTTAGCATGAGTTTAACTAATAATGAAATTGCCCCCATTACGTGCTGTTCAGTGTTTTGAATCTGTAGCGCGATTAAATAGTTTTTCTAAAGCGGCTGAACACCTTAATGTGACGCAAAGTGCCGTGAGCCATCAGGTTAAATTACTAGAGCAATATTTAAACGAGCCGCTATTTAACCGCAGTGGTCGTAGCTTTTCGTTAACCGACGCGGGCAATCGTTACTATCAAGAAGTGAGTCATTCATTAACCAGTTTAGCCTCTGCCACACAAAAAATACGTTACGGCGAGCCTGGGCATATTCGTTTAGCACTTTATAGCTCGTTAGCTGTAAAGTGGTTAATACCGCGATTAGAAAGCTTTAAACATGACTCGCCAGATATCGACTTAACTTTAAATATGATTGTAGATGAGGCGGATTTTAGCGACCGTG
Source organism: Pseudoalteromonas sp. SG44-5 (assembly GCF_014164175.1). Lineage (NCBI taxonomy): Bacteria > Pseudomonadati > Pseudomonadota > Gammaproteobacteria > Alteromonadales > Pseudoalteromonadaceae > Pseudoalteromonas > Pseudoalteromonas sp. SG44-5. Next base: position 386,493 of record NZ_JACJES010000003.1, read on the forward strand.
TTGCCGATTGTTTTATTACCACAACGCCACCTAAAGGTGAGTTTGTCAGCTTATTTTTATTTGCAGAAAAGCTTTACCCTGCTTGTGGCAAAGGCATGTGGCAGCAATTAAAAAATCAATCGCTGCCCAATGAATTATGGAAGCACCCGCTGTTGTCGGTGCAGTATGATGAGTCAGAGCAACGTAGCACCAATGACTGGCAGCAATGGTGTAAAAGCGGCGGCTTTGAGCTACCTAAAAACGTAAGAGTTAATCACTTTAGTCACGTTATACTGGCCGCAGAAGCTGCGCGTTATAATTTAGGTATTACGCTTATTGATGCGTTTTTTATTGCCTCACAGCACGATAACCACTTAGTTAAGTTGCCACTGCATGGAGTTGAAACCGGCTGTAAATTTTATTTTGTATATAAAAAATCGCGAGCAAAACAAACCGATATTATTACCCTAAGCCGCTGGCTAAAAGCCCAGTGGGCCGAGGTTAAAAAATAAAAACACATAACTTTACTGCTATTTTATTTATACTTACCACACATTAATACTACTCTTGTAGCCACTCAATGGCTGTGGTGGCGTTTTCAAAGTAGGCTACTTTACCTGCTACAAACCAGCCCGCTACTTTGGCCAAGGTTGCTTGCCACTCTTTATTGCCGTAAACAGCCACTTTTTTAAAATTGTTACCGTGTTTTAACCCAAGCTTTAAGTCATCCCATGCGGCTCTAAGCTCCCAACCTTCTAATTGTGAGCCATCTATCAGCACTTTAACTATAGGGTGATCCACTTTACTTAGGGCTGAGTCGATCATCGGTGTAATAATCTTATAATCTTTGTGAGTTAATGTACCTACCGCTTTTAGCGTTAAAAAAAACTCACTTCCTGAGCGTTCAATGCCAATAGATAAACCGTGCGTTAAACCAACCATAATAAGTACTCTTACAATAAATGTACTTTGAGTATAGGTGATAGCTTAGCGCTCATACTGATACAACTCAAAGCTCAGCTATAACGGGTATTTTGCTACTTCATTTGAAGTGGTTAATTATGCATTTTTTAATCGAGTGATTTGGTTTGCTACATCAGTTAAATAACCGGTTTTAAGCCAGACTGTTGCGCCTGTACTTCCTGCTTTAGCATTAACAGTGCTATTAATAGGCACTCTTAACCAGCTATTTTTAATAAGGGTATCTGTTTGCTCGTTAAGCAACCCCTCAAGTACTAACAGCTCAGCCCCATCCTTTGCATTTATAACCATGTCGGCGTTAGGTTTAAAGTGCAGTAAGCTTACCTCTTCAAAGTTATCTTTATATAAAGAAATTACGCTAACATTATTAAACTGGGGGTGCGTAACGCCTTGCATTTTTTTAGTGTGTAAACACACATGCTGTCTATCTTGTGGTTGAAACTGCCACAATTTTACAAATATTACGCAGCCCCCCTGAGATCCCGGTTTGTGCTTTGACTGGGGAGGATTGCGAATATAACTACCTACAGGGTAATCGCCGTGCTCATCTTGAAATACGCCATCGAGCACTAAAAACTCTTCACCACCTGTATGTATATGCGGCGAAAATTCACTGCCAGGCGCATAGCGCACTATGCTTGTAGCGCGGGCAACTTCATCGCCTACTCTGTCCAAAGGGCGTCTATGTACTCCCGCCATTGGCGAGGCTACCCATTCCAGTTTTTCACTATGTACAACAACGCGCTTACTAAAATCAGCGGCTATTTTCATTTTTTTTCCTAACTCAGTTAAAGCAATTAACAAATAATAACAGTTATATTGGTAGCATTAAATTAAGTCATGTTATTTAGCCGTAAGTGTGATGGAGCTTTTATTATTAGGCATAAAAAAACGAGCAGGTTTAACTGCTCGTTTTTAATTAACACTTATGATTTATAGTCATTTTTTAATTAATAACTTTTACTCTACCTTTGTGCTTAGAGTGCACTATGGCAAGTGTAATAAAGCCAATCACTGCTACCACTGCACCAATTGGTTTGCCCATATCACTTGATAGGTTAAGACCAATTGCCGCTGTCATAATATATGAAAGCGTCACTGCTGTGGCGATTACTGCAGGAATACTGGCAATCCAATGGAATGCACCGCGGTCAAACAAGTATTTAGTTGCCAGCCATAATACGCTAGTAGAAAGCAGCATGTTTGAGAACGCAAAGTAGCGCCAAATAAGCGAGAAGTCGAGCTTAGTCATAAAGTAAGCAATTGCTAAAATTGGAATCGCTACTAATAAACGGTTACGTAAGCTTTGTGGAATATTAAACGCATCAACTACAGTTAAACGCAGTGAACGAAACGCAGTATCACCTGAAGTGATTGGGAATACAGCTACAGCAATAATAGCCATAACACCACCAAATACACCTAAGTAGCTATTAGCAATATGATTAACTACTAAACCTGGGCCACCTTGATCAAGTAATGCTTTTAAACCTGCATAACCTTCTGGGAATGCTGCAATACCAGCAAGTGCCCAAACACAACCAACAATACCTTCACACATCATGGCGCCGTAATATACCGGGCGTACATATTTTTCGTTTGTTAAACAGCGTGCAATAATAGGTGCTTGTGTTGAGTGAAAACCACTAATAGCGCCACAGGTAATTGTTATAAATAACAATGGCCACGTAGGTAAACCATCCGGGTTAGGCTCTAAAAAGTCATGTGCATGATCGCCACTAAAGTAAGCTAAAAAGTCACCTGCAACAGGTAAGTGTGGTGCGTTAATTAATAACGAAACTGCAATAGCAACTGTCATTACAATCATTAAAGCGCCAAAAATTGGGTAAAACTTAGTAATAATTTTATCAATTGGTAGCAAGGTAGCTAAAAAGTAATACGCTAAAATAGCCAACACCCAAAAGGTGTTATTTGCCAGCATTGTACCTTCAAAAAAATCAAGGTTACTTAATAAGCCCGCAGGGCTCATAATAAATACTACGCCTACAAAAAATAGTAGCATGGCAGTAAATATCAGCATAAAGCCTTTAAATACAATGTTGTAGTAATGTCCGGCTATTTCTGGCAGGCTTTTCCCGTCTTCTTTTATACTCATAACACCTGAGAAGAAGTCGTGAACAGCACCACCTAACACGTTACCTAGTACAATCCAAACTAGTGCAACGGGCCCGTATAAAGCACCAAGAATAGGACCAAAAATAGGACCTACACCGGCGATGTTTAAAAATTGAATTAAAAATGCACGCACAGGATGAATAGCCACGTAATCAACACCTTCGCTAAAGCGCTGTTGTGGTGTTTCAATCGTTGAGTCTAAACCTGCTTGCTTTTCAACAAAGGGACTATAAAATTTATAACCCAGTATTAAAATTGTGATGCAGATAAAAAAGATGATCATAAAGCATGTTTCTCTTTTTGTATTTGTATTAAAGAGCGCACTGTTTGCCGCTCCGGCCTTTCATTCCGTGAATAATCGACGAACATTAACAAAGGATTAATATTCTTACTATAAGACGTTTAGCTAATACTATAGTCGAATAAAATAACTTAGACCTATTTCGTGGCCTTATTGAACGTTAACTGTGCAGAATGTAAAAATTTAGAGTAATAAAAAAGGCAGTTTTACTGAGTAAATCTGCCTTTTTTATTCTGCCCGATAAGTTATCGATAAAAATTAATAATACCTTATCACCAATTTATTTATGGGTTCATAAACTCATTTATTTGTTGATGCGTTAAAGTAGGTGTTGCTCCGGCACTTTCGGCGACCATTGCGCCAACAGCGCAAGCAAAGTCAACCGCATGTTGTGCGCAATCACTACTGCACAGCTGATAAATTAGCGAGCCTAAAAACGAATCCCCTGCGCCAACTGTATCAACAACACTAATTAAATAGCCTGAGTTATAGTAGTTTTCGCCTTTAATGGTGAGTAATGCGCCATGGCTGCCTTTAGTTACACATAAATATTCGGTATTAGTTTGTGCAGCAATAAAGGCTAAGTTTTGCTCAAGCGAATGAAACTTACAACCCATAGCTTTAGCAATTTCGTATAGCTCTTCGTCGTTTAATTTGATGAAGTCGGCTTTGTTCATTAAATCTACGAGTGTTGCTAATGTGTAGTGAGGCGCACGTAGGTTTACGTCAAATACTTTAAAGTTTGCTACATCAACTAATTGATTTAATGTTGCCAAAGACGTTTCGCTTCGCCCTATTAGGCTGCCAAATACAAATACATCGCTACTTTTAACTTTACTCAGTAACTCATCTGTAAGCGCTATATTATCCCATGCTGTATCTGCCACTATTTCATAACTTGCTGAGCCACCACTATCGAGTGTTACCTCAACCGTGCTGGTTTTTTTGTCACTGTTAATAGCAATATAATCGCAGCTTACGCCTTTGCTCGCAATTTCGCCGAGCAGCTCAGCGCCTAACTCGTCGTTACCAACGGCGCTGATCATGTCGGCTTTTATGCCCAGTGAGTTAATACGCACACACATATTAAGCGGCGCGCCACCTAGGCGTTTACCAGAGTCAAAACAATCCCACAGTACTTCGCCAAAGCAGCTAACACTTACGTTTTCGCCTGATTTATGATTAATTAAAATACTCATAATTAGTTACTCTTTTGCTCAAGTGCAGCCTGCATAATGGCTTTAATTTTACTATTAGGTGCATAAAGCGCAGCAATCGATTTTTTATACTCTGCAGTAAACGTGTCGTTATGCTCAAGCTTACCAAACAAGCTCGTTAACTTTAAAAATGCAATCGGGCTAGTTTGAGTCTCTTGCGCGTAAGAATTAAGCTCTTTGTACATCGCATCTTGAATTTCAAGCTTTTCGCCTTTTTCACTTACACCTTTATCGCTGTATAAACACCAAGTAGCAATGACAAGTGTTGCCAGTGACACATCTCGACCTTGTACTAGGTTTTCGTTAATTGTAGCAATAATAAACTTAGGCAGTTTAGCAGAGCTTTCACTGCAAATACGCGCCAGGTTGTCTTTAATATTAGGATTAGCAAAACGCTCTATTAACGTATCTTTGTAGCTTTGAAGATCAATACCTTCAAGCGGTTCAAGGTTTGGCGTTACTTCTTTATCCATAAAAGCACGTAGGTATGTGGCAAATAATTCATCAGATACCGTTTCGTCAATGGTGCCATAACCATGAATTGAACCTAATAAACCAAGCACAGAATGCCCAGCATTAAGTAAACGTATTTTCATGGTTTCATAAGGCGTCACATCAGTTACAAACTGTGCACCAACAACATCCCAATTTGGGCGAGAGTCACTAAAGGTGTCCTCTATTACCCATTGTGTAAACGACTCACAAGTAATTGGCCACTCGTCGCTAACACCATAGGCATCAACCACGTAATCAATATCACTCTTTTTAGATACCGGTGTTATGCGGTCAACCATCGCATTTGGAAACGATACGTTTTGCTCAATCCACTCACTTAGGTTTTTGTCTTGCTCTGTGGCAAAGGCTAAAAGCATTTTGCGTGTTACGTTACCGTTATGCTGAATGTTATCGCACGACTGTACTGTAAACGCGCCCAAACCTTGCTCTTTACGCAGTTTTAGCGCAGCAGTAATGTAACCAAACGCCGTAATTGGGTCGTTCGGGTTATTAATGTCGTTAATAATATCTGGATTGCTGTAATCAAATTCGCCCGTTGCCGGGTTAAAGTTATAACCGCCTTCGGTAATAGTAAGCGATACAATTTTAGTATCGCTGTGTGCGAGTTTATTAATTACCGCTTGTTTGTCCTCTGGAGCAAACAAAAAGTCGATCATTGAGCCAATTACTTTGTTATCTATTTTACCGTCTGGGTGTCTAACAGTTAGCGTGTAAAGGTAATCTTGCTGCTTTAAAATATCACGCAGACCACGGTTACCCTCTAACAGGCCAACACCACATATGCCCCACTGCTCAGAGCCTGGGGTTTTTAAAAGCTCGTTAACATATACCGCTTGGTGAGCACGATGAAAGCCGCCTACACCAATATGAACAATCCCCGCTTTAACGGCGCTACGGTCGTAACTTGGTGTGTCAACATGGCTTGGTAATTGAGCCAAGCTCTGTTGGTTTAGCCCTGTAACAAGAGCGTTTGTGTGTTGATGTTGCGTCATGGTGCGACCTTACTAAACAAAAATAAAATATAAATTACGATACTGTATTACGATAAGTAATTACGATGCTGTATTGAGTACTTTATGGCGTTTTAACGACCAGTACGCAGTAACAAAATAAATAACAGTACAAATAAAACAGGCAATTTCGAACTGCGACTTATTAGCGCTGTACATCACCATAGTGTCACTGAAAAACATCACTTGGCTGGCAAAAATAAAAATAATCACCAATGAAATAGTCGATATGCCATTAAGAACTTTGGTAAATACAGAGCTATCAATTACTGGCTTTGGAATGTCTTTAGCCTCAGCTGCTTGATATTCTTTAATATTACGTTGCTCTTGCTCTTCTGCTGCAATCTCTTGCGTGTAATCTTCACCGGCACCGTATTTTTTAGCTAAAAGTGTGTAAATAACGATGGTGAAAATCCAGGTAGGAATAAACAAGTAGTAAAACGACATTACATCAATTGCGTTTAAGCCAAAACCGAACACAAGTGCAAGTGCCCATGAGGCAATAGCAGGGATGCTGCGGGTAATATTTTTATATTTAGCCCAGTAACGTGTTAAGCCAATTTTAGGAAATAACACATGCTCGGCAAATACAATGCCGCCCACTGGCACAACTAATAAGCCTGCGTAGGTAAGTAGCGGAAGCATTTGTGAAAATACAAACGGGAAACACGCAATAATCACGGTTACCACACCTACAATAGCGGTTGTGCGTTCACGTGATTGATTAACAAATATAGATTGCGCTGCAAGGCCTGCACGGTAAAGGTTTGCGTTAGCTGTAGTCCAACCGGCAATAATTACAATAACAAATCCAGTCCAACCTAATGCATGGTATGCAACATCACCCGGATCAAGTGACGAAATGGTTGTTTTAAGTAATACCGCAACACCTGCGCCCATAATACCGGCAGAGATCCACGCTAAGTAATGACCAAAAAACATACCCACACCAGAGAACAAGCCATAGCTTTTGCGTTTAGCAAATCTAAAAATAGCCATGTCGATTAAACCAAAGTGAGTAATTGAGTTAGCAGCCCATGCAAAGCCAATCACTTCTAATAGGCCAATGCCTTTTTCACCATCGGCATTGGTGCCCGTCCAGATGGAGGAGTCGCCTATGGTCATAAAGTCGCTAAAGCTAGTTAAAGAGGTAGAACCCAATACGTGGTTTGAAAGCTCAGGGAATAACGCGAACGAGCCTGCAATAAATATAACAAATAGCCAGGGCGCGCACAGTTTTGAAAAGTCAGCAACGGTTGAAAAGCCATACATAGCAACAAATACAACAATTGAGCCAACGGCTAAAACAATGGCGACAAACCAAAAGCTGTTTGGATACCAATCAAGCTGCGCGGGTATGTCGAACAAAAACCGCACGGCGGTGGAGGATACCGTGATCATGGCCGCCGATATAACACTAAAAATAACTACATTAGCCCAGTTATAGAGCTTGGTCATTGAGTTACCAGCAATTTTGTTTAAGTAGTTATATAAACTTAAGCGGGTTTGTACTGCAATGGGTGCCGTAATTAGCCACCAAGAACACATTGCTAGCAGGTTACCTATTAATAACCCCAATAGAATGTCGATGGTTGATGCGCCTAATGCAACAAAGGTTGCGCCAATAACAAATTCAGTGGCAGCAACATGTTCACCAGCGTATAGCCCTGCAAAATGTTTCCAGCCGTGAAGCTTATTATTAGCAACCGGAAGTTGCTCTTCGTTTACATCTTTAAATGTGTGTGTGTGTGGACTCGTTGCCATGGTATTTCCTAGTTGTTAACAGCAAAGTACTTAATACCTAAAGACTTTGCTTCTTATAATTTAGTTTTATAAACGCGTAACCACTTGTTTTAGTTTTTATAATTAATACCAGTACTAACAACGCTTATATTTTGCCACTTATAAACCCTATAAATGTGTGTTGGTATAAGTAGTTATGTTTAAATGTTTTTACTTTTAAGGGCAGGATAAGCTGTAAAAAACTGCTGCCAATGGGTTAAGTGAGCAACATTCGGATACACTTTACGAACATAGTTAATGGCCGCTTGCATGTGCTGCCCGCCACTGTAATGCAGTACTTGCATATTGGCATTTATGGCTGCACATACGCCAGCTTCGCTGTCCTCAATTACCAAGCAATGCTCTGGTTTTACGCCCATTTGCTTAGCTGCATGTAAAAACAAGTCGGGGGCGGGTTTACCACGCTTTACTTCACTGCTGGTAAATATCGTATTGCTAAAACAGTTACTTAAATTAACTATATCTAATGCTTTAGCTGTACGTGCTGGGCTGCTACTTGTGGCAATACATTTGGGCACAGCTAAGTTATTAAGTACTTCGTTTATGCCATCGGTTGTACTGAGCGCTGAACCAAACTCGTTTAAGAGCGCTTCTCGGTAATCATCTTCAAAGCTATTTGGCAAAGTGACATTAAAGGCGTTTTGGATTTTTTGACTTACGGTTTTAAAATTACACCCCAAAAAGTGTTGCTGTACATATCCGCGGTCAATGTTAACCGTTAAATACGCAAGCATATCAATCAACACTTGAGCGCTGAGTATTTCACTGTCGATGACTACCCCATCGCAATCAAATATTACTAAATCAATTTTAGCGTTCATTGGGTTACCTTAAACATTTACTTTTTGTGCAAAACACCAGATGAGCATAAGCCCGACTAGCGAGCATATTCCCTTTATTGTTTTTGAATGTCAACAAAAAGTGAACGAATTTACTTGTCGCTACTACAAACATAAATAAACAAAACTAAAAGCCGCTGTATTTAATCAAGTTTACAAAAAATATATAAACCTAAAATTGGATCTAAAAGTATATTTTAAGCCCCTCTTGCAATCTTATTTATGAATCAATCCAATTCATTTAATCAACTTTACCGAACAAAGGAATATTCATACACTCCTCAACAGTTAAACAGCCAGCAGCACTGCCGGCAATTTTAAATAATAAGGTCGACATGAATATTTTATTAAACGCAATAAACAAGAATACAAAACTAACATTAAGCGCGTTAACACTTGCGATGGCATTACCAGCAAGCGCGGCTACATTAACTAAAGACAACGGCGCAGCTGTTGGCGACAACCAAAATTCAATAACTGCAGGCGAGCGCGGCAGTGTGTTATTAGAAGACGTACAACTAATTCAAAAACTACAACGCTTTGCACGTGAACGTATTCCTGAGCGTGTGGTACATGCGCGTGGTACGGGTGCTCATGGTGTATTTGTGGCATCAAAAAGTTTAGATGATTTAACCATGGCAGCACCTTTTACCGAGGCCGGTAAAGAAACTGACGTTTTTGTACGTTTTTCATCGGTAATTCACTCAAAAGGTAGCCCAGAAACACTGCGCGACCCACGTGGCTTTGCGATTAAATTTTACACCGATCAAGGTAACTGGGATTTAGTGGGCCTTAACTTACCGGTATTTTTTATTCGTGATGCAATAAAATTTCCAGATATGATCCATTCATTAAAACCATCACCTGTAGATAACATTCAAGATCCTAACCGTGTTTTTGACTTTTTCTCGCACGAACCAGGCTCTACTCACATGTTAACGTGGGTTTATAGCGACTACGGCACACCAGCAAGCTTACGTAAAATGGATGGTTGGGGTGTTCACTCTTATAAAATGATCAATAAATCGGGCGATGTTAAGTACGTTAAATTTCATTGGGTAAGTAAACAAGGCATTGAGAATTTAAATGCAAAAGAAGTCGCTGAAGTTCAAAGCCAAGACTTTCAACATTTAACGCGTGATTTATACAGCGAAGTAAATAAAGGTAACTTCCCAGAATGGGATCTATACATTAAAACGCTTGATCCGTCGCAGCTTGACGACTTTGATTACAACCCATTAGATGCAACAAAAATGTGGTTAGGTGTAAAAGAAGTGAAGGCAGGTACATTAACGCTTAATCGCATGCCAACTAACTTTTTTCAGTCAACAGAACAAGTAGCAATGGCACCGTCTAACATTATTGCGGGTATTGAACCCTCAGAAGATAAGTTATTACAAGGGCGTGTATTTTCATACGCAGATACGCAAATGTATCGCCTTGGTGCTAACCATCAACAGTTGCCAATTAACCGTGCAAAAGTGGAGGTAGTTAACTACAACCAAGACGGCGCAATGAACTATGGTAATACTCAAAGCAACGTAAACTATCAACCAAGCCAAGAAAACGTAGCTGAAAACCCAATTGCCCGTAGAAGCCAAACGCAACTGCAAGGTTACGTACAACAAGCCGCCATTAAAAAGCAGCAAAACTTCGCGCAAGCAGGTGTTTTATACCGAGGTTTTAGTAAGCAAGAGCGTACTAATCTGATCAATAACCTAGCGGGCGATTTAGTAAAAATAAAAGACAGTAACGTTAAGCACAAAATGCTTAGCCACTTTTACAAAGCTGATAGTGAGTACGGTACACGTTTAACTAAAGCCATTAATGGCGATATTAAAATAGTTAAGCAGCTGGCAGCTAACCTGTAATTAGCAAGTTACAAAACATTAGTCCCAACTAAACAAGCTGTTATATAAGTAACCACAACCATGAGGAAGGAGGCAACCAATCCCCTTCCTCTTTTTAAAAGGTATAAAGTAATGCGTAATTTATTAATTATAGTAGTGCTACTAATAAGTTTTACCAGTAGTGTTTACGCTCAAAATACAACGGATACACAAACACCTAGTACACAACTTGAAAACCAACACTCAGCGCAAACACAATACGAGAGTTTATTTGCTTATTACTTTGCTGCTGCACGTACCAACGATACCGCTATAATTAAGCAATTTGTAAGTGCCGGCATTCCTATCGACAGCTACAACAATAAAGGTTACACCGCATTAATGATTGCTACTTACCATGGTAATAAAAACACGGTTAACACACTTTTACACTTAGGCGCTAATGCTTGCATGGAAGACAACCGAGGTAACACAGCCCTTATGGCCGCTATTTTTAGAGGTGAATTTAGTATAGCCAAAACACTGGTATCACTTGATTGCGACAACGCACATCAAAACAAAGCAGGCCAAACAGCCGAGCAATTTGCACACACATTTGGCCAGCAAAAAGTGCTCAATTTACTCACGCAGGTTAAAACTCTAAATAAAGTTCAAAAGCCCTTATAAAAGAGCTTTAGGTGTAACTAAACTTTAGCGGACTGCTTATTTAAGTCGTTACTTCTACATTATATTTTTGGGGTTTATCTCGCGTTACAAAGTAGCAAATTAGCGAGCCAAGTGTTACCAGCACCACTCCTTGCCAAAACGAAGCACTTAACGTAATAGACAAATACAACGCCGAAATAATAGTAGAAAATACCGGCGTAAAATACGAAAGCGTTCCAAGCAGCATTAAGTTACCGCCAATAATCGCTTGATTCCACAGTGCATAACCACTGCCAACAACTACACCCGCAAGTAACAATGTCATGCTTGAGCTGATTGAAAACGTTAATGGCGCTTCATTACTAAAACCATATTGCGCCCACAAACTCATTGCCGTAACAGTAAAAAATAACGTAATAGCATTTTTACCATTACTTATTTTTTGCGTTACTACGCAATAAATAGCCCATATAAACGCGGCAGCTAATGCCATTAAATAAGTAGCAGGATTATCAGCAAAGTTAGTAACTAACGTATCGACTGACATTTCTTGATCGCCCGTAATACACCAAGCAACCCCTAAAAAAGCAATGATCATACTTGGGTAAACCCAGTAACTTACTTTTTTACGCCCAATAATAATAGAGAGCAATATAGTCAGCGTGGGCCATAAATAATTAATTACCGCCATTTCCATAGCCTGATGGCGGCTATTTGCCATACCGATAGAAAGTGCCAAGCAAATTTCGTACGACACAAATAATAAAGTACCTACTACCAAGTAGCGTTTCGAAAATCCACTAAACTTAGGCACTCCCATAACCAAAATTAAAAATATCGCACTGACAGAGTACATTGCCGCAGCACCACCAATGGGGCTAAACAACTCAGAAATATCCCGTAGTAATGCCACTAAGCAGCTCCACAGTAATATTGCAGCGACTCCATAAAGTGTATATTTATTTTTGCTTATAAAATCCATATTAAACCTAAAGTACTACTTAATAATTTGAAGCTAAACTAACAGTAATTTTTTGTTTTAACAATAACATGCCGTTAATCTGCAGTGCATAACTAGCATTATCAAAGCTAAATATTATCACTATAGTTATAAGCAATAAGCGTAAACAGCGATTCAGTGTTTAAATTTAGCAAAGCAGCACAAACGCTAGGTAAATTAAAGTTACTGACTCTTTTGTCTCGTATTACCACTTTTACAGTGGTGTGGTTAAATAACTCACTAAACAGAGAAAGCAAATATGAACAAGTTCACGACTCCCGATCTATACGACGAACACCGTGATAGCGTACAAGTAGCCGACTGTGGATTACAGCACTTTGGCAACAAAACCACCTTTAGTGGTCAAGTCGTTACTGTAACGTGCCCCGATGACAATTCGTTTGCCGCTGAAATACTTCATCAAAATGGCGTAGGTAAAGTGCTGGTTATTAACGGCTTTGCTAGTAAACGCTTTGCATTTATTGGCGATATTATGGCAGATCGTGCTTTAAAAAATGGCTGGGAAGGTATAGTTATAAATGGTTGTTGCCGAGATATTGAGATTCTTGCTACCTTAAATTTACCTATTATGGCGCTTGGCTCAACACCACGCTGTACGTTAAAGCGAGGTTGTGGTGAAAATAATCAAGCTATTGCCATGTTAAGCGTCTGCATTGAGCCTAATGATTGGCTTTACGCCGATGTGAACGGGCTAATTGTGAGTAAATATAAACTTAGTTAGTTGCTAAATCACAACTAAAATAGATTAGCTGCCGCTTTTTTAATAAAATCTGAAACAAAAAAGCCCAGCATTGCTGGGCTTGTGTCATATTAATAGGTAACTATTTTATTAGTTAAAAGTTACCGTCATATTGTGAACGTTGCTCAACGTTTGGCAGTGCATCATCCATATTTATAGTGTTAAACAAAGCCTGGAGGGTTCTTAAAATATCCTTATAACTATACGAGTAAGCCGATGATTTTAAATTTGTTTTTATAAAAGCTGATTGCTGTAACATAAAACTCTTCCTTAAAATTCTTATGTAACACTACCTAATTTTTGAACAACTTACAATACGGTTTTTACATTTGTTCACAGTTGTTAACCACCTATTTTTCAGTTAACTATCAGTGTACTTTGCAGCCTTAAGTATCTATTAATTTAACCCAGAACAACCATTAGTTATTGTCTAAAACACTATAATTAACGAAACAAAAATTCATATTAGTAGAGGCTAGGGCTAGCTAGCACAAGTAAATTAAAACTTAGAGTAAAGCTATAAAAAAGAGCAATCAATAAATTTGTTTATAGTCTCTTTTAACTTATTTAACGCATCAACTGAAAAGCCTCTATCGTAAAAATAAAGTATTTTACCGCTGTTATTTATAAGGACTACACGGGTATTGTTAGGATTTTGATTACCAGTAAATTTTTGTACTTTTTCGCCGTCTTTATAAATAGTGATTACCCCAGCCCAAAGCTCTTTTGGAATCCCTTTACGCATACCACTGTCTATAAATGCACTAAACATGCGAGGTGCCATACCAGCAATAGTGGGTAGTTCGTAGGTAGGAATAACTACACCACTCATATCTAAGCCAATTAACCAGCGATCAATGTCAAACTGACTATCTTGCTTATAACCTATAAGCAAAAGTGTTTTATCTGCAGTAAGACTGCTTGGAATAGTCACTTTATTTTGCGTTAAACTTTCGCCGTCAATCGTTGGAAATTGTTTACCAATTACTTGCTGATTCGGGTACTGAGTAGAACATGCCGCTAAAAATATAAATAAAAAAGCAGTGAGTATTGATTTAGCCATAGTAAATCCTAATTATAATTTTTAAAGTAACACCTGTGCTTTTATATACGCTAAGCATTACTTTATCGATCTAGCTATATACTCTTTAAATTCTAAAATAGGCATAGGCCGGCCATACTTCCAGCCTTGCCCGTAATGTACCCCTGCTTCTTTTAAAATGACTTCTTGCTCTGTTGTTTCTATGCCCTCTGCCACACAGGTATAACCAAATTTGTGTACCAACTCCATAATATTAGGGATCATAGACGCTTTTAAGCCTTCCGTAGCTATGTCTTGTACAAATGAACGGTCTATTTTAAGCTGATGGAAACTCAAATTATGTAAGTTTTTTAAGTTTGAATAACCAGTGCCAAAATCATCAAGTGACAAGCGAAAACCCGACTCGATTAATGTTTTAAAATAGCCATGAGCAATAGTTGAATCTAAATACTCGTCTTCGGTTATTTCTAAACAAATTACAAATTTAGATTGCATTAATCCGGTTATTTTCGGTAATGACAACACATTCCCTTGCTCTACATCACAAGGAAAAATATTTAATGACACCTTAAATCCACTTGGTAACTGCTCTGCACTTTCTAACTCATTAAGTACAGTGTTAATCATTATTTTGGTAAAAGACCAAGTTAAATTAATTTGTCTAAGTATAGGAATAAATTGATCCGGTGTAAGCACCCCGTAATCATCTTTAAAGCGCGCAAGTACCTCGCAACCAATTATTTTTCCGCTTTGTAAATTAACTATTGGCTGATAAACCCAATAAAAATTACCGCTCTTTAATCCCCTACGTATCCTGCTTACAATTGAGCGGCGCGTAGTTAGGTGCTCATCAACTAATAAGCCACACGAAATACTCACCAAGCAAATTAAAATAAACGAAATAATAAATAGTTGGCGATTATCGGTAAAAAATACATCCCATGGCAAATACAAGGCAACACAATAATTTCCATTATTATTACTGCACGTTATATTCGTTTCGTAATGTAAATAGTCATTACTTTTTATATTATTATGAAGCCCTGTTTGCCCAGCTAAATGAAATAAGTTTTCAGATTCTTTATAAAAAACCTGCCAATTAGGCGTTACAATAATTTTAGGATCGAATACTTCTGATTTTAATATGAGGTTATAGTTGCCTTGGCGAATAATTAGTACTTTTAGTGGGCGCTCGGTAAAGAGTAATAAGTAAAGTTCAGGCTCAAAGCGTATGCCTATTTGTGAGGGGCTGTTTTTATTTACAGTATAATCTGGTTGGTTATCTGGTAAAGGATTTTCAAGCATACCAGTACCTGTAGTACAGATTAATGTATTATTTTTAAAGTAGCCTATATCAATAGCAAACTTGGCATCAAATAGCATCCGCCGCATAGCAAGTAAATTCGCTTCGTTACAAGTAGTAAAATTTAGGTTATTTAATTTAGTTAAAACACGAACGCTTTCCTCTACACCATCGTCTACTTGGGAGAGTAAATATTGTGAGTCTGAATGTGTTTGCGCTACTAATTTTTGACCCGCAAAGTACAATAAAATAAAGCAACCTAATGCAAATATAAATCCACCTGATAGCAGTACTACTATTATTTTTTTAGGATGCTGTTTCATTGTAAATTGAGGTATCCCCATTTATGCAAAGTCCTTTAATAATTACATAAGTAACTGAAAATTCAAGTTTCTGATAATATATTTACAATAAATATTTAAAAATTAAAACTCACGAATAATCGCCTCTAATGCATCACTAATTTTTTGATGCTGTTTTTCGTCCAAATGCACACCATCCTCATTTGAAACACTCACAATCCTTGCCAAATCATAAAATGAGCATTGTTTTATGTTAGCAACATTTTCAAATGCTGCAGCTAATTGCACTACTTTTTGCTCTGCCCCTTTGTACACGCCTGCGTAACTTCCGACTTCTCGTACATGAGCGGGACTAAGTATTAAAATTTTTGGAGAGCCTGGCGCATTGCTTTGCTCATAAAAATTCAATATTGAATCTATTAATGCTGTTAACCCAGCGGCAATATCGTGCGCATTTAAACTAAACCGATTTTTCAGATCGTTAGTACCTAAATCTATAATAATTAAATCTATTTCAAGTTCATTTAAGTAAGACTGTAAATAAGTTACGCCCGATAACTCACCTGCAAACGGTGGGTTGTTTACTAAAGCACGGTTAGGCTGCCCAGCTTCTATTATTGTAAAATTAGCCCCTAACTTTACAGCAAGCTTTGCTGGCCAGCGCACTGTAGCACTAAATCGTTTTCCTGTTTGCGGATTTAAACCCCAAGTATTGGAATCCCCAAAGCATAATATGTTTTTTATCATTAAAAAGGGTTTAGCGTATAGCCCTGCTGTTGTAACTGCGCATGTGCTGTCATTGCCGATAACGACATTTTTACGCCTTTTATTAACTGATCAGGAGCTACTTTATAGTGCGTGGCCGACTGCCCACATACATAAACCACCGTATTATTAGCAAGTAATTGCTCAATTAAGCTTTGATTTTTGTTATCGACTTCAAAGCGGTTTTTATATGTATTATTATCAAGCACATCTACGCTTGCACTGCCATGTATTACGAGTGCCAGCTCTATATTTTCTGGTTTAATACCATGTGCTATATGCATATTAATAAACCGCGCTAAAGAATTCATACCATTATTTTGCTCACCCTTTTGCGCGCCTTTACCAACATCAAAGGCAATTTTAAAATGTGTATTTTGCGCTATTGGAGCATGTGAGGGTACATTATAAAAAAAGCCAAAGTCTTTTATTGCGGGCTCTAAGTCATTCGCAAATACTGGCAGGCTTACAAACATTAGGCAAAGACCTAAAATAAAAGATTTCATTAATATTATTCCTTTTTATTTTTAACATTTTAATTAATAGTCATTTTTGACCTACTTTAAGCTATCTACGAGTAATGTTTACCCTAGTTGCCAATAATAGTAGCCGCCAAATAACGCACTGCAGTTAATAATTATGGTAAACCAAAGTACGGCTATAAAAACACGTTTTTGTGATTTATGCCTAAACCATTGCTGAGCGATTAACGCCCCCGGCCAGCCACATAATAGTGCTAATAGATGTAAAGTTCGCTCTGGCACTCTCACCACAGGCTGTTTTTTACTCATGGCTAAACGCTTGTCCCACTTATAAATTAAAATGGTAATTGTACTCATAAATACGTACACACTTGCGGCAATAGTAGGCCAATAGCCAAACAGCCCTCCTACGGTTAATACACATAAAAAACCAATCGAAAAAAGTAATAATGCTTTTTTAATCAAGTAACTCTCACCTATACTGTATCTAGGCCATACCCAGATTCACTTATACTAGGCAGTAATTATGTCATATTTAAAAACACTGATACTAACCTTTTGCATTGTATTTACAACCATTGTAAATGCACAGCCAGCTGATTTAGCTAAAGAGCTCAGCGCATTTAAGCCATATTTAGGCACATGGCAGGCTAATTTTACAGTCCCTGAAGGTGCAAAGCCAAAGCAAGACATTAGTAAATGGCAGCGGGCTTTAAACGGTAAAGCTATTCGTACTATACATTCAATCAATGAAGGAGAGTATGGCGGCGAGTCGATGATATTTTACGATAGTAAAAAAGACTCATTAGTATTTTATTATTTCACTACGGCGGGGTTTTACACTAAAGGCACAATGAAGATACTTAGCCCTACTCAGTTTGTAGCCTATGAAGAAGTAACGGGAAATAAAGAAGGCATAACTAAAGTTAAGTCTACCAGCGAAATTAAAGGTGATGAATTTATTGTATCAACCTCGTACTTAAAAAAAGGCGAGTGGACTAAACCTGCAACCCGAACCTATACACGCAGTAACCAGCAGGTTAAGTTTCAATAAAGCGTTTATAACAACATTTAATTGAAAAAGGCAGCCAAGGCTGCCTTTTTCATAACTACTTAGAATTTATAAACTACTTTATGAATTTTTTAAATGGTTCATCAACTGGCGTATCTGCAAGGTGGTTAGTGTAGTTACTCATTACTTTTTGCGATAAGCCTACAATAATTTCAAGCAGTTGTTGCTTGCCATAACCCGCTGCAAAAAACTTTTCAATCTGCTCATCACTTATCACACCGCGTTCACGTGCCATTGCAAGTGTGGTTTCACGAAGTGCTTCAAGCTTAGGATCTGCAAGTGGTGTTTTATTTACTAGCGAATCAACAATACCTTGATCAACTTTCATTGACGCTGCAATTGCACTGTGGGCTGGCACACAATAATGACAGTTATGTTCAACGTTAATTGATTGCCATACAACCGTTAATTCTTCAGCATTAAATGACGTGTTTTGAAACAGCTCATGCAGTACTTGATAACCTTTAAGTAAAGTAGGTGCTTCTGCCATTACTGCATGTAGGTTCGGTACCATACCAAACGCAGCTACTGAATCGGCCATAAGAGATTTTGATTCTTCAGGTGCATTTTCTGCTGTATATAAAGTAAATTCTGTCATGTTTAGCTCCAATAAATAATTAGTTAGTTAACTTCGAGACACATACTATTTGATTTTGAGCGGTTGTTCAAGTTAAAATTGAGCATGTGTTCAAATAATTGAGAAATGAGATGGCGAATAAGATTAAGTTTGAGCGTGAGACAGTTGTCCGCCTTGCAAGTCAGCTATTTTGGGAAAAGGGTTTTCATGCAACATCGACGCGTGATTTACAAGAAGCTATTAATATGCGACCTGGCAGTATCTACTCTGCTTTTGGCTCTAAGGAAGGGCTTTATATTGAATCTTTACGAGACTACACAGTACAAATGGAGAGCCAGATTAAAGAATGCCTATCCACATCAGATACTATTTTGGGTGGGCTGCGCGCTTTTGTTGAAAATGTAATAACAAAAAAAGAAAGTGCGCCTAGTGCTATTTGTATGCTGGTAAAGGCCAACTGTGAATTTGCAGATAAAGACAGCAATTTATATCAACTAAGCTTAGATTTAATTGATAAATTTGAAAACTACCTTTCGGTTCTTTTTGAACAAGCAATAGCAAAAAATGAGTTAAGTAATAATATATCTGCGCAAGAGTATGCACGCTTTTTTGAAGTGCAGTTTACTGGTTTACGTGGTTATTTTAATCGCCCGGGTGTTGAGTCACTGGCTCAGCCAATGATAGAGCAAATGTTTAAGATCATAAAAAGCTTATAAACGTCTCATTTTAGTTATTTGAACAAAAACGGCAGTAATTTAAATTACTGCCGTTTTTATTTTGTCTCAGTGCTAAATAACTATTACGTTTTTAACTTATTAAGTTCTGAGTCTTGTTGCGCAACTAATTTATTAAGTACTTCACTGCTGTCGCCTGCTTGTGAAGATAAATCAGATAGCTGCGAAGCCGCGTCTGATATCAGCGTTAAATTACGGTTTATTTCTTCGCTCACTAAGCTTTGCTCTTCAGCTGCGGTAGCAATATGCGTAATTTGATTGGTAATTTCGTCCACTTTAATTACCACGCTGTGCAGTGCATCAAACGCTACTGAAGTTTCATCAACTGCACTTTGTGCCCGTACTACGCCTTTTTCGATAACCGTTGAGGCATTACCTACTTCAAGCAACAAGCTATCAATTAATCGACTAATATCATCGGTTGATGAGCGCGTTTTTGACGCCAGTGCACGCACTTCGTCTGCAACAACCGCAAAGCCTCGACCATGATCACCCGCTCGTGCAGCTTCAATTGCAGCATTTAGCGCAAGTAAGTTAGTTTGCTCTGAAATAGTACGAATAACATCTAAAATTTGCGTTATGTCGTTACTGCGCGATGCCACTTTTTGCACCGCTTGGTTAGCTTCTTTAATTTCCTCAGACATGGTTTTAACTTGGCTCATGGCTGATGACAAACTCGTTTCACTGCTTACCACTAAGCTATTAATTTCACCCGCTTGTTGCGCCGATTGTTCTGATGCGCGAGCAACTTCAAGCGCAGTTGCGCTCATTTCATTCATTGCGGTAACTACGCTTTCAATTTCGTGAAACTGCGCCTGTACATTATGTTTAGTATCAATAGCAATATGCTGGGCAATTTCACCTTGCTGCTTAGTTTGATCAGACACATCTTTTAGCTGTGCAATTAACACTCTAAGCTTAGTTAAAAATCGATTAAAGCCATCGGCTAATGCAATTAGCTCTGCATGCGACTCTACATGCAGCGTATGGGTTAAGTCGCCCTCCGAGCTGGCAAGGTTATCAACGCGTTGCTGAATTTGCTGCAATGGAGCAACAATACTGCCAATAACTAGCTTCATAATAATAAAAGCAACAACTGCAATTGCTAAACCGGTTATTAAAATAATAACCCCTAGTGACTGCGCAGTTTGCTGCATGTTTTGCGAAAGTGCTTGCGGCCCAGCCAGTGCAAGCTCTGCTGGCACTTCTATAATTAACGACCACTGCCTATTAGCAAGCTTGATATTAATTGGGTAATTAACTAAATACTGATCGTTAGCTTTAAAAATACCACTGTGATCTTTTAGCTTTTCTAAGTTATTAATCGTTACTGCGTTAACAGCTTCTTTAAAAGGACGCCCTAATTTAGATTTATAATGGCTGCTACCAACCACTAATCCCAAATCACTCAGCAAGGTTACTTTTGCTTTGCCATTATAAAGTTGCTTAGAAAGCTGCTCTGTCATGGTTTGAAATGTAGGTAGTGTTAAGTCAGCGCCAGTAATACCAATAAACTGCCCTGATTTTAAAATAGGCACTGTTAAAGACGTTAGCATAACCGAATCGCCAGAGGGAATTTCGTATAGGTAGGGTTCCATAATACACGGCTTAAGTGTGTCTTTAGCACATAAATACCAATGTGCCTCTCGAATACCAAACTCGTTAAGTGTTGTAATGTATTTATCTGCGGCGTTAGCTACTTTTTGCTGTTCAATAACACCGTTTTCGTCGCGGGTAATATATACTTCAAGTGTGCCAGCACCATCAACAGAATGTTTATAACCTTGCTGAAAGTAGGCGTCTTGGCCGTCAAAAGCGTTGGCTTCAAACTGTGAGTAAACCGATGATAAAAGAGTGTTTTTTTCAATAATAGCGTGGTTAATACTTACCACTGTATCTCGGTTTAAGCTATTTTGCTGGGCTGCGTCGCTAAGTAATGCTGCCAATGTATAGGGAATTCGGTAGGCTTCGTTAATAAACCCAGCTATTCTTTCACCGTAAACAGCCGCGTTTGCATTAAGTTTTTCTTCTACTTCAGCAACTATATATTCTTCAGACTTGGCCGCTAAATCTTTATTACTTAATGATAACTGCCACCATAAAATACTCGAAAGTACTAATACAGTTATAAATATACTGCCCACTGAGAGCCACAATAACTTTTTTGCTAACGCTATTTCCCGCATTCATCACACCCTTTAATTAATTAACGTATATAGTTTAGTTGATCTATAAAATGAAGCTATTAATTTAGTGTAAAAACAGCAATCTCATACAAAAGTTTAGCCTTCATGTTTAGCCAAAAAAGCGGTGGCTATTGCAGCCATAATGAGTAAAAAAACACTAACCCATAAACACGCCACTAACCCATAAAGCTGAAATACCCAACCAGAAAGCACAGTACCCAGTAAGCGCCCCATGGCATTGGCCATGTAATAAAAGCCTACATCGAGCGACACACCATCACTGCTGGCAAAGCTCACTATTAAATAACTATGTAGCGATGAGTTAACAGCAAACACCCCACCAAAAATAAATAAGCCCACTATAAGCGTATAATTTACCGCACTATTAAATTGCATTAGCAGCGCTAAAACGCCAGTTACAACGCACAATAGCGTAACCCATTTATATGCTTTATTAACTGTATTAATACCAGAGGTAATAACTTGCCCAGTAATTCGCGGTGCTTGCGATTGCACTAACCCATACGCTATTACCCACAGTGCCATAAAGCCACTCACCCAAGTATGGTTCCAGTTAAATTGCGTGGCTAAATACACAGGCAGAGCCACTACAAACCACACGTCTCGCGAGGCAAATAAACACAATCGTGCGGTGCTAAGTAAATTAATAGCGCGAGATTTAGAGAATAACGTTTTAAATTTAGGTTTGTTTTTGGCCTTACCTATATCGCCTTTTAAAAAGACTAAACTTATAACCCAGGCAACACTCAATAAAACGATTAAAGTAAACAACGCACCAACAAAACCAAATAAAGTAAGCAGTACCCCACCTAAAAAGAAGCCCACTCCTTTTAACGCATTTTTAGAGCCAGTAAGTATGGCAACCCATTTATATAATTGACTTTGCCCGCTGCTGTTTTGCGGCACCAAATATTTAATCGCGCTTTTGGCGCTCATTTTATTAAGATCTTTGGCAATCCCACTTAACGCTTGTGCTGCCATTACATAAGCAACCGTTAACCAATCTGTTGGCACGCAAAGCATAGCAAGCGCAAGTATTTGCAGCCCTAAGCCTATATTCATGGTTTTATTTAAGCCAAGTTGCGCTCCTAACCATCCCCCCACTAAGTTAGTGATCACGCCAAATATTTCGTAAAACAAAAACAACATAGCAATCGCTAATGCGCCATAACCTAACTGATGAAAATACAGCACCACTAACATTCGCAGTGCGCCATCGGTTAAAGTAAAAGCCCAATAATTGCCGGTAATGATAAAGTACTGTTTTAGTGAGCTTGGTAAGTTAGCTAGTTGCGCAAACATTAAATTAGCCTATTAACTTGATTGATCACTTAAACCAACTTTTAGCATTAGCTCTGCAGTACGATTTGCATAGCCCCACTCGTTATCGTACCAAGCGTATAATTTAAGCTGAGTGTTGTTAATTACCATAGTTGAAAGCGCATCTATTATGCTGCTGCGCGGATCGGTTGCGTAATCAATCGATACCAGTGGTTTTTCCTCGTAACCTAAAATACCTTTAAGCTCGTTATTAGCCGCACTTTTAAACCAGCCATTTACTTCATCTTCACTAACGCTGCGCTGCAGTTCAAACACACAATCGGTAATTGAGGCATTAGTAAGTGGTACACGTACAGCATGGCCGTTTAATTTACCTTTAAGCTCAGGAAAAATATGCGTAATGGCTGTTGCGCTGCCTGTTGTTGTTGGTATTAAACTTGTGCCACAAGAACGTGCTCGGCGTAGGTCTTTATGTGGTGCGTCAATAATGGTTTGCGTGTTGGTAATACTATGAATAGTGGTTATGGAGCCGTGTTTAATTCCCACTTCTTGTTGCAGTACCTTCACAATAGGCGCTAAGCAGTTGGTGGTACAGGAGGCCGCAGTAACTATTTTGTGCTCACTTGGCTTATAAAGATGATCGTTCACCCCTACTACTATATTTAAAATGCCCTCTTCTTTTACCGGTGCGGTCACCACCACGCGTTTAACACCTTGGGCTAAATACGCATTTAGTAACTGGGTCGTTTTCATTTTACCGCTAGCTTCTATTACTACATCGCAACCAGACCAATCGTTGTCGTTAATGGTTTTATGGTTGCTTACAGTTATATTGTGTTTGCCAACCTCAATAATATTATTAGTAGCAGTAACAGGGTGATGTAGACGCCCATGCACTGAGTCAAACTCCAATAAATGGGCATGGGTTTTAGCATCGCCCGCTATATCATTTACTTTTATAAACTCTATATTTGGCCAGTCAACCGCTGCGCGCAGCGTTAAACGCCCCATACGGCCAAAACCGTTAATGCCTACTTTAATGGTCATAATAAAATACCTTTTGTTATATTAATTACTTAATCTGAACTCTGGTTAAGAGATTTACTAACGTATTGAGTCATAGTTATATTTAATTTTATTTTCTCTAGCCAGAGGTTTTCAGTGAAAACAGCTGCTTGAGATAAGTTTATTACCCGGAGATCAGGTTACTTAGCAACAGCGCTCAGGGCGATTACCCATAGCATTTAAGCGTTCTAAATCACTTTTATAAAATGATGCTGTTGCAACACGTGTTTGCGTAATTACTATTTGTGCCCAATCTGGTAGCGCCTTATTAATACTGTAGTACACCCATTGGTTTTGTTTTCGATCTGTGAGCAATCCGCATTGGCGAAGCTGTGCTAAATGACGTGACACTTTAGGTTGGCTTAAATTAAGTGCGGCAACTAATTCGCAAACACATAACTCTTGCTGATCAGCAATAAGCAGTATGGCCTTTAAACGTGTATCGTCCGCTAGGCATTTATAAAATTGCAGGGGGTTGAATTGTTCCATAGCGTCCTCGTATCGTTAATATGTACACAATAAAACAAAAACTGAATATATGAAATATTGAATATACGATTTTCCGTATATTTATTTTTATGACCTCAAAAACAAAAAAGCACACAAGGTTATTGTGTGCTTTTTAAATATTAGCGAGTTTTGTTATTAAATAACCGACAGTTCAACTTCAATATTACCGCGTGTTGCGTTTGAATATGGGCATACTAAGTGCGCTTTATCTACAAGCTCCTGTGCTTGCGCTTTATCCATATCACCCAGCGACACTGCTAGCTTAACTGCAATACCAAAACCACCATCAATAGCACCAATCGACACTTCAGAGTTAATGTGTGTGTCACTTGGCAGAGTAATTTTCTCGCTGCCTGCTACAAATTTAAGCGCGCCAATAAAGCATGCCGCGTAACCTGCTGCAAATAATTGTTCAGGGTTAGTCCCTTTACCATCATCGCCGCCTAAGCCTTTAGGAGTTGATAAATCTACATTTAAACGACCATCATCAGATTTAGCTGTGCCTTCACGGCCACCGGTTGCAGTTGCTTTTGCTGTATAGGCAACGTTTTGTAATACATTCATAATGAACTCCACAATTTAAAAAATTAATTTATTTAGTTTGTGTGCAAAATAATAGAACAACTAAATATAGATTGCAAATATTTTGCATGCAAATTAAAATACGCTTTATTCAGCAAAGAGGTTAAAGCATGTCGTTTGAGCAATTAAAATTAAAAAATCAGTTATGTCATCGTTTATATATGGCATCTAATAGTATTGCTCGCGCTTATCGGGAGCCGTTAGCTGAGCTTAATTTAACTTACCCGCAGTATGTAGTAATGATGGCATTGTGGGAGCAGGACCAAATAACCATTGCCGAGCTTATAAATAACACCGCGATTGATGGCGGTGCAATGACCCAAATACTAAAAAAAATGACCGACAAGTCATTACTTGCCGTAGTAAAAGACGAGCACGACAAGCGCAAGCGTTTAGTGCAACTCACTCAACAGGGGCAATCACTAAAGCTAAAAGCGGCTGATATACCTAGCAAAGTGCTGTGTAAGTTTAATAACGTAAATACAGAGCAAGCAAAACAACTAATGCAGTTACTCGACTTAGTCGTTAACGATTTATCTAATTAATTACATAAACCGTTTAAAATAGCGCGTGTATCAAATAAGTGCATACAGCCCAAAAAACCCACCATATAAGTGCAAAAAGCTAGCAACTTTTTTATATAAAAACACTAATTCATTGATTCGTATTCATAAAATATTCAATTAAACGTTGGCATACTTCTTCCTATCACTTTATGTGTTTAAAAAATTTCAAAGGAAAAGCTATGTTTAATTTATATCACACACTTTATTTATTATGGCGTTTAGATGTTAGTTTTTGGCAAGTAAACGAGCCAAATAATCCGCGTACTACCGCTGATAAAGAGCGTATTCTCAGCCGTTAAGCTTTTCTTGTTGGTGTCGCTTTGCAAGTAAACCCAATGCATTGTATTGTTAGTTCTATTAAACAATTTATTTGGAATGTGTATGCCTGCCTTAGAAGTTAATTTTGATGGTTTAGTTGGCCCTACCCACAATTATGCGGGGTTATCGTATGGTAACGTTGCTTCGTTAAATAACGCCGCTAGCTTTTCAAATCCCCAAGAGGCGGTGCTTCAAGGCCTTGAAAAAATGAAAGCCATGCACGACAAAGGCTTAACTCAAGGTGTATTTGCCCCCCATGCACGTCCCGACTTAAATATACTGCGCCGCCTGGGATTTAGCGGTAACGACGCGCAAGTTATTAATAAAGCTTTTAACGCCGATCCTATTTTATTACGCGCATGTTATTCAGCCTCAGCAATGTGGACAGCAAACGCCGCAACTGTGTCGCCATCGCCCGATACAACCGATGGCAAAGTGCACTTTACCGCTGCAAATTTAAATAATAAGTTTCATCGCTCGTTAGAGCCTGCCACCACAACGCGGTTGTTAAAAGCAATGTTTAATAACCAAAACCACTTTGCGCATCATACCCATTTACCCGATCAAGGCTTTTTTGGTGATGAAGGTGCAGCAAACCACACCCGTTTTTGCGACAGCCATGGCGAGCAAGGCCTAGAAATGTTTGTATTTGGGGCCAGTGCATTTAACAGCCATTTACCAAAACCGGTTAAGTTTCCTGCAAGGCAAACACTCGAAGCCTCTGAAGCTATTTGCCGCTTACATAATTTAAAAGATACCAGCCAAATTTTACTGCAGCAAAACCCTGATGTGATTGACCAAGGGGTTTTTCATAACGACGTTATTGCAGTAGGTAATGCCAACGTACTGCTGTGCCATCAGCAAGCATTTTTAAATCAGCAGCAAGCATTGCAAGATATTCGCGAAGCCTATGTTGGTAATAAACAATTTTATATTATTGAAGTACCTACAAGTAAAGTAAGTATTCAAGATGCAGTTAGTAGCTATTTATTTAATAGCCAACTAGTAAGCCTAAGTGATGGCTCTATGTTATTAGTAGCGCCAAAAGAGTGCCAACGTAATAGCGCGGTTAACGACTACATTGAAGAAATGATCATGGCCGATAACCCTATAAACCAAGTACGCTTTTTTGATTTACGCCAAAGTATGCAAAATGGCGGCGGCCCAGCTTGCTTGCGTTTACGGGTTGCTTTGAACGAGCAAGAACTCGCTGCAGTAAACCCAGACGTTATTTTAACCGACACTAAATACACACAATTGTGTAACTGGGCACAACGTAACTACCGCGACCAATTAGGTGCTAAAGACTTTGCCGACCCAGCACTGCTGAGCGAAAGTTACCAAGCACTTGATGAGCTAACCCAACTACTTAATTTAGGCTCAGTGTACGACTTTCAATTAGAAGGTTAATTACTTACTTAAGCTAAATAACCTGAGCTCCGGATAATAAACTTATCTCAAGCAGCTATTTTCAGCACTAACTGCGTTGAATTTACTTGCAATAGGCCAGCTATTGACGCGTAAATTCGCCTTGTTTTCACTGAAAACCTCTGGCTAGAGAAAATAAAATTAAATATAAATACGATTCAATACGTTAGTAAATCTCTTAACCAGAGTTCAGGTTAAATAATTACAAACGATACAACAAAAAATAGCGAGCCTTAGCTCGCTATTTTTATGTGTGCTGATAATGCTAATATTAATCTACTTTTGCAGTGTCTTTATTAATTGTAACGCTTGTTGCTAGCGACTCAGGTAAGTGCAAAGTGCGCTGCGGGAATGGAATTGTTAGCCCTGCTTGCTCAATAGACTCTTTAACGCGCTTATTAAGATCCCACACTGTTTGCCAGTAATCACCATTTACAGTCCATGCGCGTAATTGTAGGTTTACCGAACTTTCGGCTATAGATACCACCATTACTTTTGGCGCTGGCTCTGCTAGTAAACGCTCTTCTGAGCTGGCTATTTGTTTAAGTACATTTAAGCCATCATCTATTGAGTCGGCATACGAAATACCCACTACAATATCCATGCGTCTTTTACCGTTACGGGTAAAGTTTTTAATATTACCACCCCACACTTTGCCGTTAGGAGAGGCTATATAAAGGCCGTCGGTGGTTTTAAAAATAGTAGTGAATAAGTTAATTTCGCTCACCGTACCCGATGTACCACTGGCATCAATAAAGTCACCTACTTTAAAAGGTCTCAGTATTAATAACATAATACCTGCAGCTATATTACTTAACGTACTTTTTAACGCCAAACCAATTGCTAAACCTGCAGCGGCCATTAGTGCCACTAAACTGGCGGTATTGACCCCAAAAATATCTAAAATAAATAACGAGCCAATTATATAAACCAAGTAACTCGAAAGGCGAGAGATAATAGGCAGCAAAGTTTTATCTAATTTATTAAGCGGCGATTTAGAGCCATTAACTGCTCTTTTAACAGCGCGGGCAATTACGCCACTGGCAATTAAAATCACCAAAGCTAAAATCACTTTGTATCCTAAAGTGATGATTGTTTCTGAATGGCTTTGCCAAAATGCTAAAAGTTTATCTTTCATGTTTGTTCCGATAAATGTGGCTGAAACTCAGCAAAATTATGGTTAAATTTAATAAAAACGACTTCAAAAGAAGTGGCGCGAGTATATAGTAAAAAACAATTAAATCGATAAAATTAAAAACCATTTAAAACAGCATGTTAAAAGTTCTAACTCTTCATATTTTTAATTCAATTTAGGTTAAGGGTTAAATACATACACTTAACAAATCAAATAAAAGGAAACAAGCATGAACTTTAAATCAACAATATTAAGTAGCGCTATTATTTTTGCCTTAGCAGGCTGTGGCTCATCAAATGACGAGGCTGAAACAACCCCACCGCAAGCAAGTGATAAAACCACTTTTAGTTTAGGCATTTCCGACGCACCAGTCACTGGTTTAAAACAAGTTAACGTGGTGTTTGATTCAATAACAATTAAAGCCCAAGCAGGTGAAGAAGTTAGCTTTGCAACTCGCTCTAAAAACGATTCCACCTTAGCGCAAATGGTCAATTTACTAGACTATACGGGCGACGATATTTTTCAATTACTTGACGATCAAGAAGTCCCCGCTGGGGATTATTCGTGGATCCGCGCACAAGTGATAAACGGCGACACGAACAACCTTAGCTTAACATCTCACGTAGTTTATGAAGACGGCAGCATTGCACCGCTTATCGTAAAAAGAAAAGGTAACGATGGCGTGGGTGAAATTCAGCTAGATGGCTTTACACTCAATCAAACCGACAACGAGTTTGTATTAGAGTTTGATTTAAAAAAATCGTTAGTTGATCCACAAAATAATGACGAAATATTTTTAAAACCTCGCGGCGTGCGTTTACAAAACCTTTCTGAATCACAAGATATTGAAGGCACTGTAAGCCAAACACTTATAAACAATTGCGAGACTGATAACATTGCTCTTGCCGCTGATGATTCATCATTTGGTCATGCTGTTTACCTTTATTCTGCGCAAGCACAAACCCCTACAGATATGCATGAAATAGATGACCAAACGCCTGATAACGCACCGTTGGCGACTGCCAATGTTGTATTTGATGCGGACGATAATGAATACGAATTTGAACTCGCATTCATAACACCAGGCGACTACCAACTTGGTTATACGTGTAGCGCGCACATAGACGATGCAGAGCAAGTAGATGCTGATTTTAATGTTTATCAACTGAAACAAATTAGTCTAACGCAAACTGAAGATTTATCAGTCAGTTTTGACATAGCACAATAGCTGCATGGCGCACATTGAGCTGCGCCTTTATTCATTTTTTAACAAGGAAAAAACCATGGCAAAAGAGAAAATAGTACTCATAACCGGCGCTTCTAGTGGCATTGGTGAAGCAACGGCAAAAACCTTAGTAAACAACGGTCATAAAGTTATATTAACCGCCCGTAGAGAAGAGCAACTTAACCAACTTGTTGCCGAGCTAGGATCAGATAACGCACTGAGCGTAGCCGCAGATGCCACCGACTTTACCGCACTTGAAAACGTAGTTACTAAAGGCATTGAAAAGTTTGGCCGATTAGATGTAGCCTTTGCTAACGCAGGTATGGGCGTTTCAACTGCTGGCACCGAAAAAGGCGACCCGGATGAATGGTCAACCATGATCGATATAAACATTAAAGCCCTATTGTGGAGCGCAAAATTAACACTGCCGCATTTACGCAAAACCACCGGACACTTCATTTTAACCAGCTCCGCTGCTGGCCGTAAGCCAATTGGCGGCTCTATTTACGGTGCAACTAAATGGTTTGCTTATGGCTTTGGACAAAACTTAGCACAAGAAATGAGCGAGTGGAATGGCCGCTGTACCACCATAGCCCCTGGCATGGTAAACACCCCGTTTTTTGATGAAGCTAAACCCGACAAACTCGACCCGCAAGATGTAGCCGACGCGGTATTGTTTGCTATTGAAGCAAACCAGCGCAACAGCGTACGCGAGATTTATTTAATGCCGACTAATTAAACGTTGATTGGTTGAGTTCGGGCTGTCAGGTTTAATGCTAATAGTGTTAAACCTAATGGTTGTTAATTCTAAATACCGCCTGGATAGAATGATGGAGAAGTTGTCTCAAGTTACTCAAAACTTTTAGAAACGATCGGGATAAGCATCTCGGTCAATACACTTGCGTTCATCGAGTAATTCTATTTAGGTATAACTTTCAAATTTAGGCTCCATGCTAAAACTAACTCTGGATGCAATATAAAGCCCTTAAAAAAGGCAATAACACGTGGACTATAATACGGAACGGAGTGATATGATCCTACATGTTATTGTTCCACTTACTTGATTTGTTAGGCACCTTCCCATGCCTTTTCAGATACTAAGTACCCTGTAGCAATAAGGCGAAGATTCGCTGTTTTATATTTACGAGAATAATACTTAGACAAAACATTTGTTTTAGATAACTCGTGATGTTTGTTGACGTACAATCTAAGCTGATTTAGGTGGCCAGCTGCAACACCAAAAGTTTCAAACAAGCGAATTTCATCACTGAAGTAGGAATACTCTGTCTTTAAATCTATGGAATTTTTATTTGGAATTACTTTATCCCACTCTGGAAAAGCCAGCGACATTAAAACATCGTAACTATTACATGCGTAATCATTAACACTAATTTTTGTTTTAACAAGACAAGCTTCAAAATCACTCTCTATATTCCTGATTGCTGTTTCTAAACTACTTAGTTGTTGCTGTTGCTTTCCCTGATAAATTGTCAAACCCAATCCGAATAATGCTAGTGTTGCGATTATTGGAGAAAGTGCTCCACCGACATATGTTCCGAAATTCGCCCAATCTTGGCTATTATCAGAAATGTGAGTGCTAAATGTACAGGCATAGGGGAGCAGCACTGATAAAAAAGCGAACACAGTTAATATAATGAAAGTAAGTAAAGTACGGTTCATAGCTTCCTAGTGCCTAACGCTTCGAATATACGCCGCGCGCTCTTTGCGCGTCGGCCATTATTTGTTTGTTAGCCTTACTTTTTATCGTTTGCTGGAGTTTCATTTTCCTGGGGTTTATTTGCTGGTTCTTTAGGCTTTAATCTACCTATCCCACCGAGACTTTTGTCTTCCTTTTCTACAGTATTGATTTGTATGTTATTTTGATTGTTCACTTTTAAACTCTCCGTTTTCAAGAAACTTAAATTTGCAGAGGAAACACCGAAACTGCAAAGAAAAAATACGCCAAATAAGAAAAATATAGATGGAACCTTGTCATATTTCTCTAACTTAATATCTTTGTTCTCACTTCCCAACTCATTTTCTAAGTGAATTGAATTTAACTGATATATGTGGAGTGAGGTACCAACACATAAACCAAAACACAAAAATGCAACAACACAAAAAAATAATGTATAAATTTGATTGATACCAATAGTAGTCAGTATTGTAACAAGTAGAGCTATTGCTGCTGATGATAAGGTTATAAGGGTCTTATCTCGTTCCATCCTCGTTTGAATCCAAGCAGATAAGAGAGTTGAATAAAAAGCTACGTTTTTACCTTCAAGCTCTCTCAAGTTTCTTTTTTCGCGTTCCTCTTCAGATTCAGCCATGATTTACCTTCTTAAGGCTAATAATTTTGTCTACGATATTTTTTCGTTTTACAAACCGACAAATGCACCTGTATTACAATTATTTTATCCTAGCTATAAAATAAACAACTGTAAACAGTTAGTTAGCTTCGCCTTGCCTTTTCTAAATACAGCAAAAAAACAAAATGGTGGAGTTCAGTAATATCAGACGTATAGCTGATTAGTTATACCCGTTGATTATTAATTAAGTGGTTATATTTAAATACCTGTGTTTAAACCAATAACGCGTTCACCCTATAACTCTTAAACTTGTAACTCGTTATTGCTTATAAAATTAGTTAAAAATCACAATCTACTCCTATTGAATCCTAATTAATTTTACTTCATATTAAATACTCTTATTTCTCACTTATTATGCTGTTATGTCATTTTTAAAATTTAGCCATGCACTAATACTCACACTTGCTAGTACCTTACCGCTTATAAGTCATGCTGCGCTTGATAAAAACGAGCGTGAAATAGTAAAACAGGTCGATAAAAACATTCCCCAAGCACTTAAAGAAATAGAGCAAGCTGTAAATATTAATAGCGGTTCGCTTAATATTGCAGGTGTAAAAAAAGTAGGCGCGCTGACAAGCGAGCAGCTTAAAGCTATTGGTTTTAAAGTAGAATGGCTGGATGGCAGTGCGTTTAACCGCGCAGGGCATGTATTGGCTACCTTTGAGAGTAAAAACCCCGATGCAATAAAAATACTGATGATCGGCCATCTAGATACAGTCTTTGCCAAACACGATGATTTTACAACCTACAAACAGCTTGATGCCGATACAGCCAGTGGCCCAGGCGTTGCCGATATGAAAGGCGGTAACACGATAATAATTACCGCACTTAAAAGCTTGCAAGCGCTTAACTTACTTGAAAATGTAAGCATAAAAGTAATACTCACTGGCGATGAAGAAAGCAGCGGTCGTCCGCTTAGCTTATCTAAACAAGCCATTGTTGATGCGGCAATGTGGGCAGACGTTGCTTTAGGCTTTGAAAATGGCGATAACAATATTAAAACCGCCATGGCGGCGCGCCGTGGTTATACCGGCTGGACGCTAAACATAAGTGCTGCAGCGGCGCATTCGTCGCAAATATTTAGTGATAATGTAGGCTATGGCGCTATTTACGAAGCATCGCGTATTTTAAATAGCTTTAGAGAACAACTTGCCACACAACCTAATTTAACTTTTAACCCAGGGCTTATTGTGGGTGGCACAAATGCCGACTACGACAGCGCTAATTCGTCAGCAACTGCGTTTGGTAAAAGTAATGTAATAGCACAAACCGTACATATAGCAGGCGATTTACGCGCACTTTCACCAAAACAATTAGAAAACGCAAAAAGGTCAATGCAACTCATAGCTAGTAATAGTTTAAATGGCAGTAAAGCAGAGCTTATTTTTGAAGACGGCTACCCGCCAATGGCATTAACCGATGGCAATAAAAAGCTATTAGCATTATACAGCGATGCGAGCCACGATTTAGGTTACAACAAAGTAGTGGCAGCCAATCCACGCAATGCAGGCGCTGCAGATATTTCGTTTGCCGCAAGCCATGTTAATATGGCGCTTGATGGCTTGGGCTTAATGGGCAGTGGCGCGCACACTAAAAACGAAACTGCCGATTTAACTAGCCTTGATAAAAACATAAAAAAAACCGCATTGCTTATTTACAGGTTAGGGCAGCTGTAAGATTATTATTTAATGTTTTCTACCAGTGAGCCAACTAATTATGTTTAATGCCATTAACCCAAGAGCAGGTTAATTAACTCTGCCACCCACTCTTTAGCCTAGCTTTAATTCTGGTAATAAGTATGCAAAAGGCCAATAAAATTGGCCTTTTGCATAAGTAATGTTGCATGTATAAGGTGATCTGGGTAATTAACTCACCATTGAACCATTACAATAACCAACGCTGGTACTATTAATTTTATGTTTCACGGTGCTTTTTCTCATGGCTGTCGTAATCAGCATCGCGCACTCTTCTATCACTGTCTCTTTTGCCTTTTTTGCGTTTTCTTTTAACTGCTTCGGCCATATCATTAACTTTAAGCCCTTCTTCAGGGTTGTCCGACTCACAGAGTATTTCATCTATAGCTAAGTCCATTTCAGCTCTGATCTCTGCAATTGCAATTCTTTTTTCTTTGAGAATTTCATCTATAGCCATTTTTTTTGCTGCAACAATTGCCTCTATTTGCTCACCAGCAGCGTCTTTACTATTGAGATTATTGATATCGGGATCAGACATAATGTGTCCTTAGCTAAAGTAGTCAGGAGTTACTAACCTTTATACTTTAGTATATAAATAGCAAAAATAAAATTGTCTCTTTATTGCTTTATACCCTAAATATTAGGGGTAAAGTAATAAACCTGAGCTCCGGATAATAACTTAAAATACTGCTATTTCTTCGAGTACTTGCTTAAACTTGTTAAGACATTATTTTAAATAGTAAATCTCTCACTGTTGCTGGTTCAAACGGTTTGTCGCATATGGCATCCACTCCGGCTTGAGAGATGTTTGCTAGGTGGGTTTCATTGGCTTCTGAGCTCACCATTAAAATAGGAATATGAGAATAGCTATTTGAGCCTCTAACCGCTGCTGTTAGCTCTCGGCCATCCATTTCCGGCATATTGTAATCGGTTACTATTAAGTCAAACGCTTGCTCGTTTAGCTGCTCAATTGCTTGTTTGCCATTCTCAGCCTCTACCGGCGCAGGTATTCCCATACCAGCAAGCACCCGAATAATATGTTTACGAGCAAAGCGGCTATCGTCAACCACTAATACGCGCAGCAAAGTAACATCAAAGTGTTCAAGCTCTACTTCTTGTTCGCTAATTATATCTAAGGTAGCTTTAAGCGCTCGGGTAATGGCTTCGCTGGTAAAGGGTTTAGGTAAAATAGCTAACACGCCCGATTGCCTTAATTGCTCAAGATACTTTTTATTACGCTCGCTCGATACCAACATAAATGCTTGGTGCTCTGTGCGCGGGTTCGATCTAATGTTTTGTAGCAGTGAATCGGCGGTGCCGTCAGCTAAGTACATACTGCTAATAACTAAATCTGGTTGGTAATTTGCAAGCAGGGTTAAAGCTTGGGTTTGTGTAGTGGCGGTTTCTATTTGTTTTACACCACTTTGTATTAATGATTTTATGATCAGTTTTTGCTGCACTTCTGAAGGCTCGACCAATAATATTGATAGATTAGCTATTTCAGTTAAGTCACTCATTTATATCTCTTTATTATTATAATCTTGCTGTTTTTATAAGGAGCTAACACTCGGTTTAAAACTTTAATTACTCTGAATATATTCAAGCGCGGTCATTTTTTTATAACTTACATTTGGATGTAAAATATGTGCTGGGTGTGGATCTACAACTTCTAACGCAATATTGTATTCGCGGGCTATTTCCAGCGCCATTTGGGTAATGTTAACGCTAAACGATGTACCCATAAATACAATTTTATCGGCATTGACCATGCGTTGTTGTGCTTCGCTAATTTTATATAACTCGGTGTAGTATTCATCAAATAATAATACAAACGGTTTAAAAGAGTGATTAAGCACTGGCGCTTGGTTTTGAATATTAAACACCTCAAATAATGAGTTGTGTAAATGAGCCTCATCTACCTTATCCCAAGGGGTAATCACCGTTTCTACGTTTTCGCCTTGCTGATGAAACAGGGTCATTTGATCTAACCTGCCATGAACTGCAATATAGTTTTTATTTCCTGCTTTACCATCAAGCCCATCTATATTTTGCGTTATTAGGTTTTTATCTTTTAGCCAATAATGTACGTCGTTAGGGCCGTGGTTTCTATACGTTGCAAACCTGTGATAATACCAAGCTAAAAACTCTTTAGGAGCGTTTTGATACATAGCGCGTGTGGCCATTTGCATTGGTGTATAATTTTTACTACCAATAGTCCAATAACCATCTTCACCTCTAAAGGTAGGAATACCGCTGGCTGCGCTAACGCCCGCGCCTGTAATATATAACGTATTAATTGCTAACCTCTGCACTTACTATTTGAATCCAAGTTATGTAACATAAAATACTTAACTTACCTAACTGGCCTGCTTTTTTTATTATTTGAGCGTTTAATTTTAAGTTGGGTAATCTATGCTATTGGCACTCATTCTTTTGATTTTATACATGGCTTGATCTGCGTGTTTTATTAATTGATGGTCTGTTTCTCCATGGGTGGGGTAATTTGCAATTCCAATACTCGGAGATACATTTAATGATAGCTCATCTAGTTTAAATGGCTGTTGGAACTGCCCAATTATTTTTCTTTTAACGGCCGTGGTATCGCCAGCGCTACTTAAGCCCTCTAGCACAATCAAAAACTCATCTCCGCCTAAGCGCCCTACTGTATCGTATTCTCTTACTACGCTTAAAAGCCGCTGTGCTATGTGTTGCAGTAACTTATCACCCATAAGGTGGCCATACGTATCATTAATAGCTTTAAAGCCATTAATATCAATAAATAATATCGAAAATAGTGTATTTTCTCTTTCTGCTTTTATTATTGCAGCCTGTAACCTGTCCATTAGTAATGAGCGATTTGGTAAACCTGTAAGCCCATCGTGGCCAGCCATATAATAAAGCTGCTCTTCCATTTTTTTTCGCTCAGTAATATCGTGAGCAACTGCAATTCTTACTTGGTGATCTGATGACCAGCACACTGACCACAAAATATGTATTATTTGACCGTCTTTACGAACCCAGCGGTTTTCGAACCGTGAATGAGTTGTTTCGCCCGACAAAAGTGAAGCAACGGCATTATAAGTTTTATTATGATCGCCTTTATAAACGTAATCAATCATAGGCTTGCCTACTACTTCGGCAGCTTTATAACCAAATATTTGTTCAAACGCGGCACTTACAAATACAAACGTACCTACTTTATTTACCACGCACACAGCATCAAGCATTAAATCAAGTACTTCTTCTAGTTCTATTAACTCATTCTTTATCATACTTTGTTTGCCTCTAAAGCAAGGTGAAGCCAGTTAAGTATTCGGTATACACAAAAGTTACATTTTATTTATTGTTAAATAAAGTTAATTTTTACTCGCTCGTTTTATAAATAAGACATTAAAAATAAGACTAACCTCATAATCTAATACTAAGCTTATGATCTTAATAGTAACTACTCTTAACACACAATAATAAATGTTTTTTCTATAATTGCTCGGGCAGGCTATATGCTTAAATATAAAAAGTTGCCTACTACAAAATAACATCTATGCTTTTGAGTAGCATAAAGGATGCTTTAGCCAGTCACACATGTTAATTTTATGTGTTAATGTGTGTTTTTATAAAACCAATGACTGTTTTTAATTAGTGCGGGAGCCGCCTAGGTGATTATTTTACAACGATTTTTATTAATAACACTTTTCATTACTCCGCTTTTAGCGGCCCAAACATTTAATAACAGCGACCTAGAACTTGACACTCTAATGGGTATGGATGTTCAAACCACCTCTGCAATGAAAAGAGCACAATCGGCTTTCGATACCGCGTCATCTATTTACGTTTTAAATAAAGAACAAATTAACCAATCGGGAGCAACGTCTGTTCCTGAAGCACTTAAAATGGTACCCGGCCTTATTGTAAGGCAACTCGATAACAATCAATGGGCTATTTCATCTCGTGGTGTGGCATCTCGTTTTTCAAGCAAGTTGTTGGTAATGATTGATGGCCAAAGCTTATACTCTCCGCAGTTTGCAGCTGTATATT
Source organism: Pseudoalteromonas sp. SG44-5 (assembly GCF_014164175.1). Taxonomy (NCBI): domain Bacteria; kingdom Pseudomonadati; phylum Pseudomonadota; class Gammaproteobacteria; order Alteromonadales; family Pseudoalteromonadaceae; genus Pseudoalteromonas; species Pseudoalteromonas sp. SG44-5. Next base: position 424,222 of record NZ_JACJES010000003.1, read on the forward strand.
GGGAAGCGCTTAATGTTCCGCTATACGATATTGAGCGCATAGAAGTTATCCGTGGACAAGGCGGGCTCTTATGGGGAAGTAACGCTAATAATGGCGTTATTAACATAATCACTAAAAATAGCCTTGATACTCGTGGCGGATATACAGATGCTACAACTGGTAGCCAAATAAACAGTGACGTTAATTTTCGTTATGGCGACGATATCAGTAGAAATGGAAGTTACCGTATTTACGGCCACTTAAATAATACTCAAGCTTCTAGACGTGAAAGTATTTACCGAGATAACATACTTACTGCCAATGACACTAAAAAACAATATTCGCTTGGTTTTCGAACTGACTTTACACCCAGTAATAACTGGAACATATTATTTCAAGGCGATATAACTCATTCTAAATTATCTCAAAACTTACGTGCCCCTGTTGATGAAACAAATAGAAATATAGCTTTTACCGAAAACTTTAAAAGAACCGATTCACGTTTAATGGCTCGTATTGATAGTAGAATATCTACCAGTGCGAATCAGATGTTACAAGTATCGTGGCTTAAACAACGTGGTACCGAAATATATTTAAAAGAAGATTTTGAGTCTTTAGATATAGATTATCAAATGAACTTTATTCACAACTCTTTACAGTTAGATTGGGGGTTAAGCTACCGTTACAACGATGTTGTATCAAAAGAGGGCTTACTATTTAATTATGATAAAGGGATTGAGCATTTAAAACAGTATGGAGGCCTTTTACAACTTCAGTATGACTTAATTCCAGAAAAGCTCGCCTTAATTATTGGCACCAAACTCGATCATAACGATTTAACTGGTTGGGAAAACCAACCCTCTGCAAGGTTTACTTATAAACTGACCAAAAAACACCTCGCATGGGGCGCTGTTTCACGCAGTGTACGTATTCCTGCACTTTTGGAGTATGACTATAACTTTAAAGTAAGCGGAACCGAAACAAGCAAAATATTACAAACAACAACGGGGATTGCTGCAATCGATGAATATAGGGTAGCAACATTTTTAAACGGCAATGACAAGGTAGAATCAGAAAAGTATTTATCTTATGAGCTCGGCTATCGATTTAGTGATGCAAACTGGTCTGTCGATTTTTCAGCGTATCGTACTGATGCAAAAGATGTCGTGGTTTTTAGTACAGATCCGACTGATCAAGTAGCACAATTTTTTCCGGTGCAAGCACTGTTACAAGCAGGAAAATTCACACAAGCAGCTCAAGTACTTACAACCACCCAACTTAACTTAGATTTAGTTGCTGTTGCAGAAGCCAAAACAGATGGGCTTGATCTTGTATTTGCATGGCAAGCCCTTGATACACTTAATACAGAGCTTGGTTATAGTTATACCGATTTTACTTACGATTTACCGCCAAATACAATACCCACTATTGGCTATGACTCAATAAATAGGCAAGTTTTTGCTAAAGCCAATTACACCCCGCTAAATGGCCATAATATACTTGCTGTATTGCGATCAGAAAATTCTAGCGCATACGGTACAAATAGCTACACTGCACTGGATCTTACCTGGAATTGGCAAATAAATTCACAGTGGTTAGGCAAACTATCGGCTAAAAACTTATTTGCCGACTCTCACCTTGAATTTCACAACACAAACGAAGCGTATACAATACCAACTTATATAGACAAAAGTATTTCACTTACAATTGCCATGACGTTTTAAGTTAAAACAATGCTTAAATTAAGATATTTACCCCAAAGCCTTTTAATAACACTAATGCTGTTACCGAGCACAAGTAGTTATGCTATGGAAAAAGAGTATCAATTGAAAGCTGCTTTTTTATATAATTTTGCACGATTCAGCCAATGGCATAATTCGCTCTCCCAGCGTGAGTATTTCACTTTATGCAGCCCCGACAAACACTTTGTAGATACAGCAAGCACGACTTTAAAAGGTCGTTCAATAAACGAACAACCCATTCAAAATAAACATGTAGCATTGGATCAAATATCAATTAATGGCTGTCATATGTTGTTTATTACTTCAAGTACAGCAGCAAATTGGCAAAGTGCACAACAGCTATCTTATAAGAATATTATGCTCGTAGGCGAAGCCGAAACTTTTATTAAAAACGGTGGGCAAATTAGGTTTTTTTTAGCTGGTGGTAAAGTTCGTTTTGAAATTGCCCCTCAAAAACTCGAAGAAGCAGATATTGCTATGAGCTCAAAAGTACTACGCCTTGCTCGCATTGTTAAGGGATAACAAATGAGAAAGCTATTTAAGTTAAATACAATGAATAAAAAATTGCTCTTTATTTTAATGAGCGTTGCTTTAGTTTCAACTGCTACAGTAACAATTGTATTTAGTGCATATGAAATGGCAAATGCTAAAGAAGAGCAAGCTAAAAGCCTAAATTCGCTGTTAAAGGTACTCTCCCCCAATATTACTACCGCGCTCATGTTTGACGATACCGACGCAGTACAAGAACTAATAAACCCTATCCTTATTCGTTCAGATATTGTATCGGTTGTTGTAAATAGTGCCTTTGGTAAGCAGCTTGCAATAGCGCCCGCGTTAGCACATAGCCAAGCGGTTGAGCACAGCTTTGAAGTATCGACAGCGCTTTCGTTAGATTCACAGTATTATGGTGAGCTAAAAATACGCACGAATAATAGTTACATAAATGATCGAGGCGAGTTTTATACTAAATTTATTATTATATTAATAATTTTTACCTTTGTAATTAGCCTACTTTTGTCGTTATTACTAAGACGACGTTTTTTAAACCCTATTTTATACTTAGCGCAAACCGCAAATAAAATAACTACATCGAACGACTATAGTTTACGCGCAAAACAACTCTCTGAAGATGAAGTAGGCCAACTTACCGCTTGTTTTAACGATATGCTATATACAATAGAGCAACGAGAAAACTCCTTAGAAAAACAAGTTAGCTTACGTACAAAAGAGCTAGAAAGCGCCAACATACAACTCCACAAATTTGCATATCAAGATGGCCTCACAGATCTACCCAATAGGCGCTATTTTTACGAAAAACTACAAAGTTTAATAAACACTAAAAATATGACCTTTACGCTTATTTTGATTGATTTAGATGGTTTTAAAGAAGTAAACGATAGCCTTGGCCATGACTACGGCGATTTATTGTTACATCAAGTAGCAACTCGACTAAAAAGTTGTGTGCGCAATAACGACACGGTGGCTCGCCTTGGAGGCGACGAATTTACACTTATTTTAGAAGGTGTTGACGATTTAAGTACTGCACAACAAATCGCTAAAACAATAAAAAACAGTTTAATTCAATGTATCCATATAAAAAAAGAGCCTATTTATATTACCGCCAGTATAGGTCTCGCATTTTTCCCTGATGATGGTTGTACTGTTGAAGAACTGGTAAAACGCGCTGATCAGGCTATGTACTTATCTAAAAGTAAAGGGCGCAATCGTTATGAGTTTTTCTCGTATATTATTGAAGAACAAGCCATAGAAAAACGGCTTTTAATAGAAGAAATCAGAGTTGCCCTCAAAGAAGAGCAGTTTGAGCTTTACTACCAACCTATTTTTTCAATTGATGGTGAAACAGTGCAAAAAGCAGAGGCATTAATACGTTGGAACCACCCAATACGAGGCTTAATTGGCCCAGATGATTTTATACCAATCGCTGAAAAAAATGGCTTAATTTGTGATATTGGCCGCTGGGTAAAATTACAGGCAATACGCGATACCATAGAATTTAATGACGTATGTGAAATACCAATGCAAATTAGTGTTAATACCTCACCATTAGAAATTGACCGTGCCGGCAACTGGGTTGACTTGTGGGTCGAGGCAAGTAAGCAATATGAATTAGCCGCACACACCATTTTAATTGAGGTAACCGAAAATACCTTAATGATCCCTGACTCGCCAATTCAAAGCCAATTTAAACGTTTAAATACAATAGGTATTGATATTGCTATTGATGATTTTGGCGTTGGTTATTCATCGCTTTCTTATTTACAGCGGCTTCCTATAAGCATACTTAAAATAGATCGTTCATTTATTAACGACATAGAGAGCAATAACAATAGCATTGCACTCATTAAAGCTATTATTACTATGGCCCATAACTTAAAGGTTAAAGTGGTTGCCGAGGGGGTAGAAACTCAAGAGCAATACGCACTTTTAGAACAGCTCAATTGCGATTATATTCAGGGGTATATATTTTCAAGACCCATTGCTAAAAAAACATTTATTGAACTATATGTTAAACCTAATAATTGCTAAGCCTTAGCGCTATAACCAACGTGGTACTAATTCTTTATATTTTTTATATTGGGTGTTAAATATGCTCACTAAATGCTGCTCTTCAATCAACACCTGACGATATAACGCAGTAAGCCCAACCAGTAAACACACTAAGCTAAACACACTCGGCAATGCTAAAAAAAAGCCTAACTGCGCCGCAGCAACGCCTAAATACATAGGATTACGAGAATATGCATAAAAGCCGTTTACTTTTAGCTCATCGGGCCCTTGTGGGTCTATTCCTGAACGCCAAAGTGATGCCATATTAAAATGCACCACCATAGTTAATATAAAACCAACAGTTAATAAAGCATTACCTAGCATTACGCCTGGCCATGTATTTAACGGCACAAAAATTCCGAGGTAGTTATCGGTTGTAGGTATAAATACTCTTACAACACACACCAACCAAATAGCAGCTCTAAAAAAACGAAAAACGAAGTGATTCCACCAATTAGCGCAATATTTTTTCCCTGTAAAAATTACTCCCGATGGTGTATTGCTGTTTTTATAGAGTATTCTAACGGTGTAGAACCCCGCTACAAAGGTATAAAAAACGGCTAAATAAATGCGGGTAAATTCGATTAAGGACGCAGAGTCATTAATTAAAGGCTGATAGGTTATCAATATTAGTTACTCGCGGTGATTACTCAATTTTAATTATAAATTCATCATAGTATTCATACCGTTAAGAAACAAGGTAAACACAAATAATAAGCCAACTTTATGTTTAAGCCGGCTTATTAAAAGTTGCTTTAGGGAGCAGTTTAAAAGCTGTAGTTAAACCCAGCGTAATAACGCCTGCCCGAGTAGCTTGAGTTTAGTAACCGTGCGTCACTATCGTTACCTAAACGGGTAACCGACTCTGACTTGGTTAAATTTATAATTGCTGCGGTAAAACTAAGGCCTTCGTATAAGTTAATTGAGGCATTAACATCAACTTGATCATATGGGTCTTGGTACACGTTTAAGCCACTATTTAAGCCCAGTACCGTTTCGCCGCGCTTATTGTATGAGGCACGTATGTTAAAATCATCACCCTCAAAATAAACCGAAGTATTATATTGATACTTAGCACTGCCGATCAGTGGCGATTGTCCAAATGCTTCGCCATCTACGGTTACTTCTGCTTTATTGGTTTTGTTATAGGTGTAGTTAGCGTAAAAACCAAAGCCGCTATCAAAGGCATGTTGCAAAAACACCTCGGCTCCTTTAGATACCGCGTTAGTGCCATTACCTACTGTGCTGTAAGGAGTAATATTTATATTACCCGCCTCTACAATACCGTCTTTACCAGCAAAGTTTTGTTGGGCGTTAATTACCACTGGCACTACAAAGTTATCAACTTTTTTATGAAATAGCGCTAAGCCAATTGCTGAGCCTTCAGCGTAATAATATTCGATAGATAAATCGGCTTGTACCGATATAAACGATTTTAAGTTTTTATTACCGCCACTGCCACTAAAGCCAGGTTGCTCGTTAAAATCGGCTCTGTCTTGTGCCCACTCGTCTGAAATATAACTAATGCGTTGCTGCGCGCCTAAATCAGCATAATCGGGGCGCGACATTACTTTAGCAACCGCGCCACGAATAACTAAGTCATCTGTGGCATCCCAGGCAATGTTAAAGCTAGGCAGTACTTGGGTGTCGGTGTTTTGTTGCACTACAAGTTGGTAATCCTCGACTGAGCGATCATCACCGGTAACAGGCTCCCCTGTTTCATCATTGGTATGATCTAAAAAGTAGGTATATAAATCGGTAGAAGCACCCATGGTTTTGCTGCGTACAACCCGTACCCCTAAATTACCTCTAACTTGATTAAATTCAAAGTCACCTTGCAGATAAAAAGCCGCTATTTTTTCTTCTATATCGTATACAAAGTTGTCTTCCATACGGGTGTAAGGCACGTAGTTACTGGTAATCATATCGCGGTATTTATCCCAATCAATACTGGGCATTTGGTTTATATTAAAGCCACCTGCAATATTGCCTTGGTTAATAAAAACATCTTGCGCTGCCGGCATACCGTTATTCCACTGGTAACTATCAAAGCGGGTTATGCCGCCCTCTTTGGCTTCCCCGGCGGCAATATCAAAACTAGGATCTAAAAAGAAGGTATTACCGGTTTCGCGGTGCAATGTGGCTTCACGGTATTTTACGCCGGTTTTAATGGCTGTTAAAAAACCCCAATCGGTGTAAAAATCTAGATCGCCTTGGTAGTAACTTTCTTCAAGCTCGCTGCGTACAAAGCTTGAGTTTGATGAACCCGGATCGCGCCCACCGCCTACGCCACTGAGTAAATTAGCCAGTGTATTTGGGTCTATATTGAGGGTTACATCGTTTTTACTAAGTTGCCAACCAGCATTTTGCGCTGCGTTTTCAATGGTTGTTGGGTTTTCGCTGGCATTTGAGCTTTTATAGGCGGCCTCCCAACTTTCTTCTGGGCCGCCTTTTGAGCGAGTATTGCCCGCAACAAAGCGCGCTTTAAAATCATCACCTTCGTAAGTTAAATTAAAATCGAAGGTATCTGAACTCGACTCCTCACGAACATAACTGCCACGCATCCACGGAAACTGCATGTCACCTTGTGCGCCACTCGCTGTAGCATCAAACTGCATACCATTAACAATCGTGCCCGATTCATCCAAGTTCACATCGGTTAGGTAATCGGGATTTAACGACCACTCTGGCATATCAATAACCGACTCAGTTCTGTTTTGCTCCAGCGTAAAGCCAAAATAGTTTAATCCTATTTCTACACGATTGGTTGGACGCCACTGCGTACTAAACTGTATGCCTTCACGTTCACGTTTTTCATTAAGTACCGAGCCGCGCACGACTTGTGGAAACCACACGCCATCATAATTATTACCATTGGTATCGGTAATTGTATCCCAGCTATTATTGTTATTGACCGCATTACCATTTACATCTACCGGTTGGCCATCACCTGTGTAGCGCCACACATTGGCATCGGTGCCACCAGAGAGGGTACGGTTGGTGCGCTCTTGGCGAGTATATCCTACTAAAAAACCAAGCGTTTCTGCATCGTTTTTCCAAGAATATAAACCGGTTAATTGTGGCTCACTGTTTTGCGTTACATCACTGTAAGTACCTTCAACATTGAGTACTCCAGAGTTTGCCTCCATGCTAAGCGGCTTACGGCTATGCATTAATACTGTGCCGCCTACACCACCTTCATCTAAACGCGCTTCGGGCGATTTATATACCTCAACACTGGCTATCATGGCTGAAGGAAGTAGCGTGTAATCAAACGAACGCGAAGGCTCGCCTGGTGACGAGGCAATAAAATTACCGTTAAGCTGAGTAAAAGTAAGCTCAGACGACAAACCACGAATACTTACCGATGCGCCTTCGCCGCCATCACGCTCAATCATTACCCCTGGTATACGTTGCAATGAGTCGGCTACGTTTTTATCTGGAAACTTACCAATATCTTCTGCGGTTATAGCATCAACAACTGAGCTAGACATGCGTTTAATGTCGAGGTTTTCGGCCATACTGGAGCGAATACCGCGTACTTCTATTACTTCTATATCGGCATTATTTTTAGCGGTGAGGGCTGGTTGCGCCGCATACGCGCTACCTATGGCAGATAAAACAGATAAACACAGCGCTGATTTTATAAATGTTAATGCTGGTAGTGAAAAGGGGCGATTATTGCAAGTACTCATGACAGTGTGCGGTTCCGTTTTATGCGCTTTTGATACTTAGCGGCAGCGCTATCAATAAAGGTCAATAGCGGGTCAAAAATTGCTGCTAAGTCTACAGCGCCAAACTTAATGGCCGATTAATAAAGTCGATAACTTACTGAATAGCTTATGTAAATAACAAAGTGTAACAATGTTTAACGTTATTTATAAAAAAGCCGGTAAAACTTTTACCGGCTTGACGTTGCACACTATGTACTTGGTTGGTTGTTTACTTGGTTGGCTTACTTGGCAGTGGGCCGAGGATCTCAGTCATTAATGAGGCAGGCGGTAACCCCATTTGCATTTTTACCGCACCATTAGCATCGTGATAAAAAGTAGCGGGGGTGGCTCTGGCACCAACCCCCATCATTATTTGATGGTTTTTCATTAATTGCGCATTTATGTGCTCAGGTGGATTTTTTAGCGGCTGTAATGTACGCGCTAAATTATCGTTTTCAAACTTTTTTAACACTTCTTCAGGGTTGCTTGCACTCATAATAGCCGCCGCTTTGCCTAAGCTGTCGGCTTTTAAAATACCCACTAAAATATGGCGTATTTGTACCTCACCCGCATCCACCCAAGGACGCGCATTTTGCCAAAACTGTCTGCAGTACGGGCAGTTTGGATCAGTGAAGGTATAAACTACTCGCTTTGCCGAGGCTGAACCATCAACTATCCAATGGCTACTCTCTAATGTTTGCCAATCTTTTTGTGCTTTAGGGCCTGTAGCGTAGTCGTTTGCCGCTTGCTCTCCTACATTATTACCATTGGCGTCAAGCATAGGGCCGGTAAATAAATATTGCTCGTCGGCGGTGATATATAAAGTAATAACTTGGCCTTTAAAGTCGGCAACATAGCCTTTCATGTTGGCAGGCGCTGCAAACTCGCTGACTATTTCGCCGCCTTGCTCAGTAACTAACTTAAGGGGTGCTGGCAGTGCTTTTTGTTGAGCCAATATGGGCGAGGTAAACGCAAGTAATGGCAATAAATAAATTAACTTCATGAGGCATCCTTATTGTGCAGACTGTTGATTTATAGCTTGCATGTAATAACGCAAACTCGCGTGTGAGAGCTCTCCCATGTGACTGGTTACTAATTTGCCATCACTGCTATAAAAAAGCGTGGTTGGTAGCCCAGCAGCTCCGGATTCACGACTTACATTACTGTTTTGATCAAAAAACACATTGCGCAAGTCGAGCTGCTCAGCATTAATAAATTTTTGTACCGTAAATAAATCCTCTCCTTGGTTAACAAAAACAAAAGCTATATTAGGATTGTTTTTTTGCGCAGCCTGTAATACCGGCATTTCTTTACGGCACGGTGGGCACCACGACGCCCAAAAGTTAATAACGACAGGTTTGCCTTTAAATGACTGTAAATCAACCTCTTTACCACGCAGGTTATATACCGCAGATTGTGGCAGCTCAACCCCAGCTTTATAAATAGAGGCAGCAAAGGTAGGCACCATAATGGTAAACAACGCGACAATAGCCGCTATGAAATAGGTTTTCAGCACTGCTTTTTTGCCTCGCGCATACAGCGCCAACACAAGCGCACCCGCCACCCAGCCATAGGTAGGCATAAAGCCGCCATCACTTATATTAATAAGTTGCCACCAGTTTTCTTGATACGCATCCCACATAATCAAAACAAACATTAATCGCGCAACAATAAAGCCCACTACAAACGCTTTAAATACCGTGTCTAAAATTGCTTTTTGCTGTGGTTGCTTACGAGTTTGTAAATAAGTAAGCAACCAAAATACGCCTAAGCCTAATAAAATAATAAGCTGCGAAATGGCAATAACAAACGGCCCGAGTGAAATACTTAACATGGCTATAAATCTTCTTTAAATACGGTTAGCCGCTATAGTATACAAAGCGTTAATTAAGCCAATATTAAGAGCAAAAATTAATAGTAAATAAGCACATAGCAGTTACTTCACCAATGGAAACAGGTATTCTAGCTAGGGTATTTTAAACAGGGTAGCGAGTATGTTTGTATTGTTAGTGGAAGATGATGACGTAATAGCCGACGCTATTTGTACTTACTTAACCCACCAAGGGCTAGCCGTTGAGCACGTTAGTACACTAAGCGCAGCCACTACTTATATGCAATCGAGCAATTTTGATTTATGCATTCTTGATTTAAACCTACCCGATGGTAATGGCATTAACTGGTTAAGCTGGCTGCGTGACAGTCGTTTTTCGCTACCCGTGCTTATTCTTACCGCGAGCAATACCATAGATGACAAAGTTATTGGATTAAAAAAAGGCGCCGACGACTACCTGGTAAAACCTTTTGATTTAAGAGAGTTATTAGCGCGGCTATTAAGCTTAAAGCGCCGCGCAAGCGATAGGCTCAGCAATACAATTACTCACGGCGCACTGCAATACGATTTAGAGCAACATAAAGCATTACTCAATGGCACGCTTGTTTGCTTGTCACGTAACGAGGACTTATTACTGCAAACCTTTTTAAATAGTCCGCAACAAATTTTAACCCAAAGCCAGTTAAAAAATGTACTTTATGGCGTGTGCGATGATGTAGCGAGTAACGCACTTAACGTACATATTTTTAATTTACGTAAAAAACTAGGCGCACCGGCAATAGAAACCATACGTGGCCTAGGCTTTAGATTAGGCACAATAGAGGTGAGCCACTAATGAGCTTGCGGTTACGGTTAACGGTATTGGTTGCAGCGGTATTTTTAGGCTTTTGGCTTATCGCCAGTGTGTGGATGATATCGGGGTTAAACAATAAGTTAGAGGTTAACTTTGATCAGCGCCTGCGCTCAACCGCTTTTATGTTAGGTAACATTTTAGCCCACGTACCCAAAGATGCGCTCAGTAAAAGCCTCCCTGATATTATAAATGCCAGTGGGGTAAACACTGAAAAAGGCCTAACCTGTCAAATTAGCTCCCTGCAAGGCAGTATAATTGCCAGCAGTAACAGCCTATCGTTTCCCAATCAGCCTAGCTTAAACCAAGGTTTTAGTTATTTAAGCTCTGGGCAAGCGCAGTGGCGTACATTCACCTTAATTACTGCGCAATATAAAATTACCATTGCCGATAAAGTGGCCGAGCGCGATGTGCTCTATCACGACTTGCTCATTAGCATACTCATTCCACCGGCGTTAGCTATTTTTGTTGCCCTAATATTACTTTGGTTTGCAATTGGCACAGGAATACGGCCAATAAAGTTATTAATACACGCGCTTGAAAAACGCGGCAGTCACGACTTAGAACCGATACAGTTAAACCAGCCTTTAAAAGAACTGCAACCGCTTATAACTAGCCAAAATGCCTTAATGGCTCGCTTAGCAAAAGGGATCAGCCGCGAAAAACACTTTACTAGTAATGCCGCACATGAGCTAAGAACCCCATTAGCGGGTATTTTAGCGCAAATACAATTAGCAGAGCTTACGCAAGATACCACCCAACAAAAAGCACTAGGGCAAGCTAAAAAAAGTGCGCATAGATTAAATACTATTTTAGACAATCTACTGGTGTTAGCCCATGTAGATGCCGACACGCCGCTAAACATTACAGAGCCTTGGGAACTTGAGTCGTTAATTACTACTGTGGTAACAGAATCAAACAACAATAACGCCCGCTTAACCTATAATATAACAGCAAGCCAACCAGTGTACTGTATTCCCAGTGCCATGCTCACTATAGTGTGTCGTAATTTACTTGATAACGCATTTAAGTACAGCAAAGCGAATACACCAGTCATTTTAGCCGCTAATTTAACAGCCACAGCACTAAAAATAACCATTAGTAACCACGCCTATATTAACCAAGCTGACTTAGCAAATATGGCAACTCGTTTTTGGCGTAAAGGCGCAGCAAACGGCGCTGGGCTTGGCCTATCAATTGTGGCCAGCATCGCCGAAAAGTACCAAGGTTCGCTCACTCTTAAAAATAATAATGCGTTATTTATTGCCGAATTTACCGTGCCCGTTAAGGTAAATAACTAAGTTACGAAGTAACCTGATGTAACAACCTTCCTTTTACTGCATGTTTTTTTTAAGCTAATAGCTGTTTTATTAAAATATGCTGAGCACTTGCTAATACATGCTCAGCAACCCGCACACTATCTCGCGCTAAGTACTAGCTGCGGCCAATATTATTAATAAATCAGCGTTGCCCTGCACAACATTTATTTACTTAACAACTACAACACCAACAATTAATTCACCCCATTTACCTTGTATTGCTAGATTTAGAAAATAACAACTGGTATAACAGGTATACATCCGAAACAGTGTTATCCATCTTTGTGTATTAAACTCTGCTAAAAATAATAGGAATACCCGCTATGCATCGTCTTTTTTCAATGCGCTTACGCACTCATTCATTGCGAGCTTTACATGTTATTTTTTGCCTCTTGGCAATCTTGCTTGGCTTAACTTCTCATGCATATGCTGGCGAGCGCGTTGCTCTACACTGGAGTAAGCAAGCCGCGCCAGTAGAAGCCGTTTCTCGCTATGCTCCTTTAGTTGGGGTACATAATGAATTACTGATAATTGCTGGCGGAATAAGTACTAACAACTCCCGAAATAGCACACCCAAATACCTCAGTTCAATATGGCTTGGGGAGCAAAACCCTAATCAGCCACGTGCTTTAAATTGGAAAAAAGCTGCCATAAAGCTGCCTTCACCACGTGCATATGGAGCCTCTGCCTCTTTTGAAAATGGCATAGTACTGCTTGGTGGCAGTGATGAAACTCATACCTTTAACGACACTTTGCTAGTGCGTCGTAACCAGGCATCTGACATAGAAATGCATACACTGCCTGCGCTGCCTATTCCTATGCGTGAAGGTTCTGCTGCCTTTGTTGGTAGTACCTTATATGTACTGATAACGGCAACTGACACAGGTAAAACCACTGCACTTTATGCGCTTGATTTATCCACAACAGCGCTAGCTGCTTTCACCCAAGGTAGTGAGCCAAAGCACTATACTGCAGCGGCAAATTGGCATAAATTAACGCCTCGCCCGCAATCAATTACATTAGTTAGCCAAAATGACGGCCGTGGAGGTGTATTATTTGCTTTAGAAATGCCAAATTCCGACAGCCAAAGTTCACTATGGAAATATAAGGCAGACGATTCACAACCACATTGGACGCCACAAAGCGGGTTTAACAGTGAGTTACCTAATTTACAGTTGAGCTCTGGTAATGCACTGGCAATTGGCCAGTCTCATTTTTTACTTTTTGCCAGTAGCGCCAACCAAACACAGGTGCTGAGCTATAACGCCATCACTAATGTGTGGGCAAAATATGACAGCATTGATCCACAGCTTTTGGCTATGCCTGTTCAGCAAACTACAACCTCAATGGCAGTATTACCTTGGGATGGAAAAATACTCGTTCATCAAGCCAATAAATTTAATAGTAGTCTACAAGTAGCAGCAATTGCCGAAGCGAGTGACGCCTTTGGCTGGCAAAATATGACGGTATTGGTTGTGTACTTGTTTGCTATGGTGCTAATTGGCGTGTACTTCGTGTTTAAAAACAAAAACGTGAACGACTACTTTCGCGGTGGCCAAAATATTCCTTGGTGGGCTAATGCCTGCTCAATGTACGCAACTATGCTCAGCTCGCTGACCTTTGTGGGTATTCCTGCCATTGTTTACAGAACCGACTGGTTATATTGGGGCGGTATTTGGATGATTTTAGCGGTAACGCCTATTGCAGCTTATGTTGCTATGCCGTTCTTTCGTAAAATAGATGCCACCAGTGCTTATGAGTTTTTATCACTGCGCTTTAATATGCCGGTGCGCCTGTTTGCTAGTGGCTTATTTACCCTGTTTCATATTAGTCGCATGGGTATTGTTATGGCGTTAACTGCCCTTGCGCTTGCAGCTGTAACTCCTTTTGATGCGTGGCAGTGCGTGCTGATCATTGGAGTACTGAGCTTAATATATTGCACACTCGGTGGTATTGAAGCCGTTATTTGGACCGACACCATACAAACCGTGGTTCTGCTTTTAGGTGCGCTATTATGCTTTGCTTATATTGTCAGCGGTGTTGATGGTGGCATAGCGGAAATATTTCGCAGTGGTATCGCCAATGACAAGTTTAAAACCCTAGATATAGACTTCAGTATGGATAGTTTCACTAAGCTCTCTATCTGGGTAATTGTGCTGGGCGGTATAGGGCAAAATCTATCAACTTATACAGCCGATCAATCTATTGTACAACGCTACATGACCACTAAAGATGTGGCCTCTGCCCGCAAATCAATTTGGACTAACGGTATTATGGCACCGGTAGCATCTGTATTGTTTTTTATTATTGGTACTGGTTTATATGTTTTTTACCAGTCGAATCCCGAAAAGCTCGATCCAACTAAGCAAATTGACCAAATATTTCCTGCTTTTATTTCCAGTGAGCTACCTATTGGCATTGCAGGGCTTATTATTGCTGGCATTTTTGCTGCTGCACAATCTACCGTATCAACCAGTATGAACTCAATGTCGACCACATTAGTAACCGATTTTATGCGCCCTTTTAACCTTTGCCGCAGTGAAAAAGGCTACCTAAATGCAGCGCGACTGTTAACTCTATTGGTAGGCATTTTTGGTACTTTAGTTGGCTTATTATTTATTAGCCCCGAAATCCGCTCGTTAATGGAGGAGTACTTTAAAGTGGTAGGTATGTTTATGGGTGCACTCGGTGGGCTATTTATTTTGGGTATAATTAGTACCCGAGCCAATGCCTCTGGTGCCATGGTTGGGTTATTTTTTGGCGTAATTACTATGATGTTTGCATGGATATTTGAGCTAGTAGAAGGCTATTTATTTGGCACCATTGGCATAGTTAGCTGTATTTTTGTTGGCTATGTTGCCAGCGCCTTATTTAGCAAACAACCGGCTAATAACCTTAGCGGCTTAACTATTCATACTATGAAGTGATCGGCTAGCTGCAGCCGTTTAAACCACTATTATGCAACCCTTGCAGCCGAGGAGTTTTAAATGAGTACTGTGCAACCTTCACTGACAAATACCACAGTGATCAGCAATATTTTTGAGGCCGAAACAGATGGCTTTGGTAGTTATCGTATTCCGGCATTATTGCCTATGCCAGATGGAAAACTACTCGCATTTTGCGAAGCACGTGCGATATTGTCAGACCATGCTCACAATAAAATCGTACTAAAAACCAGCCAAGATAACGGCACAAGCTGGAGCGAGCAAACTCTGGTAGCCGATGCTGGCGATAATGCCTTAAATAATCCTTTGGTTGTAATTGATGCTGGCTCAGGCGATATAGTATTAATGTACCAAGAGTACCCATACACCACACCCGAACAAGTTGAAAACCCCGCTGCGTGGGTATCTCATGCAGGACAAAACTTTCCATCTAATGTTCACGAAGGCGCGGTAGAGTCAGGCTACCAAGGGCGAATTTGCCGCACCTTTGTACAACGCAGCAGCGATGGCGGACTCAATTGGTCTGCACGGGTAGATGTTACCCGCCAAGTTAAACGCCCAACCGAGGTTACCTGCTACGCTGGTGGCCCAGGCATAGGTATTCAACTGCGCACCGGGAGCTATAAAAACCGTATTGTAATGCCATTTACCCAAGGCCCTTGGGATAATATGAAAGTATATGCTGTGTATAGTGACGATGGTGGCCATCAATGGCAATACGGTGAGGTTGCCCCTGCTGCAATAGCTGAGCACGCTAATGAAACACAAATGGCCGAGCTTGCTGATGGTCGGGTACTACTTAATGCCCGCAGTTACCATGGTAATCACCTGCGTAAAACTGCCTTTAGTGAAGATGGCGGTATTAGTTGGACACCACTGCAAGACACTCCCGATTTAACCGAGCCTGAATGTCAGGGCAGTATTATTAGCTTACAACACGACGCTAAACACAGCGGACTATTATATTGCGGCCCAGAAAACCAGTCACAACGCATTCAAGGCACTCTAAAAATAAGCCTAGATGACGCTACAAGCTGGCAACACATAGCATGTGTTTATAAAGGCTCATTTGGCTACTCTTCTATTTGCCAGTTAAGCAATAACGAGATAGGCGTGATGTTTGAACGCGATAACTATAGTGCTATTTCATTTACGCGCATTAGTTTACAAAATAACGACGCATAAAGCGCAAATAGCCCCTTATAACTCTCTTCATAATTACCTCATAACGCCTTCGGCTAGCTCATTGCTAGCCACATTTACAGTGTTAATAGCCGCATATAAAATTTTATATGAATAACCTAAATAAAATTAACAATATAGCGCCAAACATGTAAACAACCAGTTAAAAAACAGATTTTAACTTTGACATTTAAAACACTCAAGTGGTACGCTGGTATAACAGGTTAATGGCGTACTTGTAACTTCAGTGCTTTGTTGTGTTATTTTGCTGTTATCGAGCAAAGCGAGTTATGAATAAACATTTAAAAAATAATTATAAATTTTTGGGGATACCATGTTGAAATCAAAAACACTTGTTAAATCACTACTGGCGATCAGTATTGCTTCGGTAACAACTTATTCATTAGCTGCAGATGCAGATAATGTAAAAGCAGAAGCAAAAGTAGAAAAAATAATTGTAACTGGATCATATATTAGTAAAGGTGACTTCGAATCTGCTTCACCGGTAAAAATATTAGACGCCGATGATATTGAAGGTGTTGGCGCAGTAAACGTGGGTGACCTACTAGCTAGAATGCCCTCAGTAGTGGGTGATACAACCTCGGCAAGCTCTAATATCAGCGAGCAAGATTCAGGCTTAAATACTGTTGCTTTACGTAACTTAGGATCTTCGCGTACCTTAGTACTAGTTGATGGTAAGCGTTACGTTTCTGGCATGTCTGTTGGCTCTGGCTACGGTGTTGATTTAAACACAATTCCTACCACTATGATCCAAAGTATTGAAGTACTTACCGGTGGTCAGTCTGCCGCTTATGGCTCTGATGCAGTTGCAGGTGTGGTTAACATTATCCTTAAGAAAAACTTTGACGGTGTCGCGTTTAAAGCACAAGCCGGACGCAGTGGCGAAGGTGATAAAGACACAAGAGATATCGAATTTTCAATTGGTAAAAACTTTGATGACGGTAATGCTTGGTTATCCGTTGGTTACTCTGAAGACGATGGCTTAATGGCCAGCGATCGTGACTATTCACGCGTGCACAAAGATGCTGTTGATACCAATGGCGATGGCATACTAGATACGTCTCAGTTTGTGGGTTCTTCGCATGTTTTTGGTGGCCGTATTGATAAATACAATGGTGACGGTAGCTTATTTACCCGTACCGATGATCCCGCAACATCTGATGCGTTTAACTTTCACGATTATCGCTCTATGGTAGCGCCACTAACACGCCACTTTGTTGCCACTGGTTTATCACTGGATTTAAACGAAAAATCGCGGATGAACTTTACTGCTAACTACGCGCGTGTAGATTCACGAGCTCGTTATGAGCCTATCCCACTTGATACCCGCAACGACATTTTTAAGTTATCTAAAGGTGGTACTACAGGTATTGATATTGCAACGCACCCTTGGTTTGCAGGTACTGCACTTGGCAATAACTTACTTGCCGACGGCATTAATAGTCTTGATGATGCAAGCTTAACATTTAGACGCCTATATGAATTTGGTGACCGTGGCGCGGAGAACACCCGTAGCACATTTAGAGTTGCTGGTGAATATGAATATGATATTTCAAATGATATTTACTTAAAAGTAAGCGGTACTTATGGCGTTACAGACCAAAAGCAAACTAACCATGGCGATATTAACCTTGACCGCGCTCGCTTTGCTTTAAATGTTGAAGATAATGGCGCTGGCGGATTCCAGTGTGCTGATGATATTGCTCGCATTAATGGCTGTGTTGTATTTAACCCGTTCTCGCTTAATGGCATTTCGCCTGAAGCAGTAGATTACTTATCAGCTGATACAAATCTAGAAGGTAGTATTGAGCAAGTGGTAGTAACCGCCGTTGTTGCTGGTCGATTAGATTATGCCGTTAGTAACGACGTAGACACTATCGGTTTTGCTGGTGGTGTAGAATACCGTGAAGAAAAAGGCCATGAAACACCAGATCCACTACGCCAAGCGGGTATTGTACGCGGTGCAGCAATTGCTAAAACCAAAGGCTCATTTGATGTTGTTGACGTATTTGGTGAGTTACATATTCCACTGCATGAAAAGTTAAGCTTATCTGCTGCAGTACGTTTTGGCGATTACTCGTCTGTAGGTAGCACTACTAACTGGACTATTGGCTTAGATGCACCAATAACCGATAGTATTCGCCTACGTGGTGCTATGGCAACTGCAGTACGTGCTCCTAACGTAAGCGACTTGTTTGCTGGTGGTACTGCAACTGCAGCACTAATAACCGACCCTTGTAACGGAGTAACTAATGCCGATAGCGGTAATATCGCCGTTAACTGTCGTTCAATTGATGCTATTTCAGATCGTATTGATAACGATGGCGCGTTTAACTTAACGCAAGTAGAGCGCCAAAATACCGCAGGTTTATTAAGCGGCTCTACCGATGTTAAAGAAGAAAAAGCTGATACCTTCACTGCGGGTATTGTTTTTACTCCAGAGTCGATTTCTGGCTTACAAATGTCACTTGATTATTACGACATTAAGATTGATGATGCCATCGCTAAAACTGACCGTACCGTTATCTTAAATCGTTGTTACTCTGCAGATCCTAG
The DNA here is from genome assembly GCF_014164175.1 of Pseudoalteromonas sp. SG44-5. NCBI lineage: Bacteria > Pseudomonadati > Pseudomonadota > Gammaproteobacteria > Alteromonadales > Pseudoalteromonadaceae > Pseudoalteromonas > Pseudoalteromonas sp. SG44-5. The sequence goes on from NZ_JACJES010000003.1 coordinate 442,928, forward strand.
CAATTTTGATGCACAATGTGGCGGCTTAGTACGCCGTGATGGACGTTCAGGTGCAGCACTTGAAGTAAATGCAGCATCTGGTAACGAAAATCTCATTGAAACAAGAGGCCTTGATATTGATGTGTCATACATGACCGACTTAGGTGATGGCGATTTGTATGTAGGCTTTGCAGCAAACATCTTAGACACTTATAGCATTACAGGACTCGAAACGGGTGACAAACAAGAGCTAGCTGGCGAAGTAATGTTTCCAGAGCTGCGTTTTAACGTTAATGCATCGTACACAATTAATGAGTTCAATGTGTATTGGCAAGTACGTTACTGGGATGAAACCAAAGACCGTAACGATAATACCGTATTAACAGAAGAGCTTAACTCTATCGACTCACGTCTTTATAACGATGTGCGTTTTAGCTATAACTTTACTAACCAAATCAATGCTTACTTTGGTATCACTAACTTATTTGACGAGCAGCCACCACACCTAACGGCTGGTCATAAGTATCAGCAACAAGGTACTTTAACAAATGGTAGTGCGTATGATTTAACAGGCCGCTCATATTACGCCGGTGTTAAATTAAACTTCTAATCTAAGTAAGCTTGGGTTAACCGTTTAATACTTAAAATATTAAACGCAATGGTGGACTAACCATAAAAAATTAGTCCACCGCTTTAAATGTCAGTACTAACTTAGAAGACTTGTCATGATCACCACTTTAATAGCCGATCATCTATTTGATGGCAAAACACTACACTCTAACCACCCTATTAGTATTAAAGATGGCAAAATTATTGCTTTTGATACTGTAAAAGGCGCCATTGAAACTAAAGTTAGTGGCTTATTAACTGCTGGATTTATTGATACGCAAGTTAATGGTGGCGGAGGTTGTTTACTCAATCAAAATACCAATTTACAAACCCTAACAGCAATGAGCACAGCACATGCTAAGTATGGTACTAGCAGCTTACTGCCTACGCTAATCACCAGCAATTTAAATAAAATAGAACAAACTGCCAACCTAATAAGTACCGCTATAGCACAGCACACCCCTGGTATTTTAGGAGTACATTTTGAAGGCCCACATATTAGCGAGCCTAAAAAAGGCATTCACAGTAGCCAACAAATTCGCGGTTTAAGCCAGCAAGAATTAGATATTTATTGTCGTGACGATTTAGGCATAAAAATAGTCACATTAGCCCCTGAGAATGTCAGCTGCGAAACAATTAAAATATTAGTAGATCACGGTGTACATGTTTGTTTAGGTCACTCAAACGCAAGTTTTGAGCAAGCACAAGCCGCACTAGCTGCTGGCGCAACGGGTTTTACCCATTTATTTAATGCTATGTCAGCACTTGAGTCGCGCGCGCCAAATATGGTGGGAGCTGCATTACTTGATGAGCAAAGCTGGTGTGGCATTATTTTAGATGGCCACCACGTACACCCAAGTACTGCCAAACTAGCTTATAGAGCAAAAGCCGCTCGTAAAATGATGCTAGTTACCGACTCAATGTCGACTATAGGTAGCGAGCAAACACAACTGCATTTTGACGGCCATGACATTAACTTAGTTGGCGACAAATTAACCAGCAATAGCGGCCAATTAGCGGGCTCAGCACTAAATATGATCACCGCAGTGAATAACGCAACACACATGTTAGACATTTCCTTAAGCGACGCCCTCAATATGGCTAGTTTATACCCAGCTGAGTTTTTAGGAATAGAGGGCTCTCGTGGGCAGTTAAGCATTGGCGCCAATGCCGACTTAACTTTACTTTCAACAACAAATTCGTCGCCTCGTGTGTTAAACACATGGATTGGCGGCAAAGCAATATTTTAAAATTACAGAGGCTAAAAATGAATAAACTTACTGGACTGATCGCAGCCCCTCATACTCCGTTTGATAAAAATGGTGATGTTAACTTACCAGTTATTGACCAACTTGCTGAGCTACTAATTAAGCAAGGCGTTAAAGGCGTTTATATTTGTGGTACTACAGGCGAGGGCCTTAACTGCTCGGTTGCTGAGCGCAAAGCTATTGCTGAGCGTTGGGTTACAGCAGCTCAAGGTAAACTAAGTATTACTGTGCATACCGGCGCATTATCAATAGCCGACAGCCTTGAATTAACCAAGCACGCAGAAACGCTTGATATTTTTGCTACCTCTATTATCGCACCGTGTTTCTTTAAACCCGGCTCAGTTGACGATTTAGTGCATTACTGTGCAACGGTTGCCGCTGCCGCACCATCAAAAGCATTTTACTACTACCACTCAGGTATGTCGGGTGTGATGTTTGATATGGAGCAGTTTTTAATTAAAGCTGACAAGGTTATTCCTAACCTTGCAGGTATTAAGTTTAACCATGGTGATCTTTACGAATTCCAACGTTGTAAGCGTGCTTGTGGCGGCAAATTCGATATTCCATTTGGTGTTGACGAGTTTCTTCCAGGTGGCCTAGCAGTAGGTGCTATTGGCGCAGTAGGCAGTACGTACAACTACGCAGCTCCACTTTATTTAGAAATTATCGAAGCGTTCAACAAAGGTGACCAAGAAACCGTAACTGCGTTAATGGATAAAGTTATCGCATTAATTCGTACTCTGGTTCAATATGGCGGCGTAGCAGCGGGTAAAGCAGCAATGCAACTACATGGTATTGATGTAGGTAACCCACGCTTACCAATTCGTGCGCTTAACGACGATGAGAAAAAAGACGTGGTTGCTAAAATGCAAGCCGCAGGTTTTATGGATCACCAACCAGCGTAGTAACGGCTGCGTTTACCCTGAGTACAAGCTAAGCTTAATGCTCGGGGTGATAAGATAAAATCTATAACTCTTATTAGCCGCATTTATGCGGCTTTTTTACGCTTTGATTTTACGCTCAATTAAGATGTTTGTAGATTTTGGGTAATAATTTGCTGCACTAATTGCCAACTTTGCAGATTTTTATTAAAGCTGGGGAACATTTGAAAGTGACCAATCCCCTTTAGAACATGTAATAGCACATTGCTCGAGTGGCTATTTTCAACAAAACTAGCCGCTTGGTTAATACTCACCTCTTCATCGCTATCACCATGAATAATGATATAATTCACTTTATTATTGATTAACTGCGACGGATTAGCGTTTTTTACTCGGCAGTGATCGCGAGTAAATTGACCGCCTAATAATTTTTCAATTTGTAGTGGTTGCCCCAAATCAGCAGCCGTTCTTAGTTCAAGTACCCCAGAGATAGAAATTACCGTATTTATTGCTAGGCTGGCATTGTTATAGAGCTCCGATTGTTTGTCTATCATAGCGCGTGATGCAGCCCAAGTTGCTAGGTGTCCGCCTGCAGAGTGGCCAATGATCATCACCTGCTTTAAATCTATTTTTTCTTGCTCAGCAATAGTGGTTAAAAAATCCACTCCTTGTGCTACATCGCTGAATATTGTTGGCCATGGCGCGGTAATATTAGGTCCCATGCTATTCATTCTGCGATATTCTACATTCCATACCGCCACATTTAAGCCTAATAAATACTCAACAATATGCTTAGTAGGGTATGTATCTAAGCTATGGTTATCCTTCCAATAACCGCCATGTATAACAATAACCACAGGGACGCTTGCTTCACTATTTGGCCTAAAAAACTGTCCGTATTGTTGGGAGTTACTACCGTATTTATATATTTTCACTTTTGAGCCTAAATAGTTAATTTAAAAAATTCAGATGTTGTTTTGAAGACACACTACTGGTATAACAGCTACACCAATATACATCAAAACCTTAGTGTTTTAATATGGTTATTTAAGCCACTTAAGACTAAAACGATGATCACTATGCTACTGGCGCTAAATTGCGGCTTATAAGGATTAATATGAAAATAATTGTAGGGGCTTATGCATCTGTGCCTTCAGATGCGAGCTGGGATCAAGAAGCTGAGCATTTATTTTATCAACAACTAAAAAACAATACCTTAATAGATGGTTTAGAAGTGCCCTTTACTGGCAAGCTGCATAAATATGATAATGACTGGTTTTACAATCAACTTGATAAAAACTGGTGCTATGTTATTACCTGTATACCAGGCACTATGGGGGAGTTGGCAAAAGATCCGCACTTTGGTATCGCTTCTGATAACGAGGCAGGTCGACTTAATGCATTAGCTTTTTATCAACAAGCCAATGCGGAAATAGCCAAGTTAAATAACCACTTTAATAAACAAGTGGTAAGTCATATACAAATTCATACCGCCCCTGCAATTACGCCTAATACCTCATCTTCTGTCAGTGCATTAGTAAAGTCACTTAATGAGCTGCAAAGCTGGGATTGGCATGGCGCTAAATTAATTATTGAGCATTGCGATGCATATATACAAAACCAATCCAGTGAAAAAGGGTTTATGCGCATTGAAGACGAGCTTTTAGCTATAGCGACAGTTAATAAACAGGCAAATAATAAATTAGGCATCACTATTAACTGGGGGCGCTCAGCCATTGAGGCTCAAAGCGCAACCGGGCCACTGCATCATATGCAGCTTTGCATTAACGAAAACTTGCTCTCAGGGCTGATATTTTCAGGGGCAAGCAGCACATCGGCTTTATATGGCGCTTGGAAAGATAGCCATATGCCCCCTGTTATGAATGATTTTGATCAGCTAAATAATAAAGATTCAGAGTTAAGTGAGCATCAAATTAAAAAATGTATGCAATTACAACAAAGTGCTAAATTAGATTTTGTAGGCTGTAAAATTTCTATTTTGCCACATCAGCAACCGCTAGCGAGTAGAATACAATACATACAAAACACATTAGCTATGATAAAAACGGCCATAGACTAGCTATATCGCTAGTTTTTGGAGAATATTAGTCAATTGATTGTTTTATGGTACAATAGGCAAATAGCTAACCATTTAATAGGTTTTAAATGTCATTAAAAATTACGCGCCCTGTCGAACGCAAAAAGTTGTCAGAAACGGTTGAAGAAGAGCTCGAACGCATGATCCGCCAAGGTGAAATTTCTGAAGGTGATGCACTGCCTTCTGAGCGAGATCTTATGGCTGCATTTGGCGTCGGTAGACCTTCGATCAGGGATGCTTTAGCGGCACTAGCACGTAAAGGTTTGGTAAAAATAAGTAGCGGTGAAAGAACCCGGGTTACTCGCCCTTCAGCCGACACCATTATTTCTGAGTTGTCGGGTATGTCAAAAGACTTTCTTGCCCAGCCTAATGGTTTAAAATATTTTGACCAGTTAAGACGATTTTTTGAATCTAGCTTAGTACGCTACGCCGCATCATCAGCAACGCCAAGCCAAATAAAAGAACTAGGTGAAGCGCTTGAGTTGAATAGCAAATCTATTAATAGCGACACTCAATTTAGAAAAACAGATATTTACTTCCACCGGGTGATTGCTTCTATCCCAGGTAACCCAATATTTTTAGCTGTACACCAAGCGTTAATGGACTGGTTAATTGATGCTCGCCCCGAGCGCGTTAATACTGTGGAATTAAATAAGCAAAGTTATAACGACCATGTTGCTATTTTTGAGTGTATTAAAAATGGTGATGTAGAGGGAGCTGACGCAAAACTCTCTGCCCATATAGATTATGTTTTTGATAATTATTACGACTAAAATTTTAAGTGTAATTAATTAAACTATAGATATTATAAAAAGGCTAAATTTAGCCTTTTTTTGTGTCGCAAATGTTAAATTTATAGATTTCCCATCCACTAGGTGGTATAACAGGTATACACCACAAACAGGTATACAGTTGCACTATGAGAATAATTATAATTTTTTTATTACTTTTAACATCATGCAATGCATTTGCTAAAACACAGCTTGATTGGCATGTTATTAAAAGTAACGCTAATCACCTGCCTATAAATAAAGATTCTTTATATTTTTTAACGAATGACGCTTTGTTTATTTCAAGTACCGACTTTGCCAAATTAAATAAGCTAGACCTAGCAACAAATGAAATAAGTACTGTATTAAACTTCAAACCTATTGATGGTAATAGAGCGCAAGCAATTACAGTGCAGCACAATAACAAAACAGTTGTGCTGGGCGGTTTAGTTAATGGGGTAAAATCTACACGTGTTAATGTTTTAGAATGGCATGATGAATCTCAAAGTATTGTTTCAAAACAGTTAGCTAACTTACCTCGTTCGTTTAGTAAAATAAGTGCGCAAGTATTTGGGCAAAACGTGTACATTACCGGTTTTGATAAGCAGTGGTACTTTTTTAAAATAGCCCTAAATAATGACCAGCAACAGTGGACACCACTTAATGCAGCATTATTTACAGATCTAAACATTATTAACAGTGAACTTGTGGTGCAAAATAATGGCAACGAAAACCGCATTTACGCCGTTTCACAACAAAGCGCAGAGCAAAGCAGCAACTCTAATTCTAAACTTTTATTACACGAGTTTGATGAAGCTGCAAATTCATGGTTAACCGTAACAAGTAATAACCCCACTGAGCTGGTAGATATTGATAAGCTTGTATTTGCTTCTCCTCTGGGTCAATCTCATATTATGGTAGTGACTCAAGGTGGCAAAACCTTGTCATACAATACCATCACTAAAGCATGGTCTAATTACAATAAGTCAGACTATCGTTTTCATAAAATAACTCAGGTTCAGCAACACTCTTATGCAGTAGTAACAGAGTTAAATACTAACAATACCGTTTTAATTAAAGGTGAAATTAGTAATACAGCCCGCGATTTTGGCTGGCAAAACATGCTAGTTTTAGTGATTTACTTACTTTCTGTGGTCATGGTTGGTTTGTATTTTATGTTTAAAAATAAAAACACCAACGATTACTTTAGAGGCGGACAGTCAATACCTTGGTGGGCTGCAGCCTGCTCTATTTATGCCACTATGTTAAGCTCGTTAACTTACATTGCCCTTCCGGCCATTGTTTATCAAACTAACTGGGTACTACTTATTGGTATTTGGATGATAATTGCAGTAGCCCCTATTGCCGTATATGTAGCAATTCCGTTTTTTAGACAGCTAGATGCAACCAGTGCATATGAGTTTTTATCAAAAAGATTTAATATGCCGGTACGACTTTTTGCCAGTGGCTTATTCACCTTATTTCATATTGGCCGTATGGGTATTGTTATGGCATTAACCGCGTTGGCTTTGTCGGCGGTAACCCCTCTTAGTGCCTCTGATAGCGTGCTTATTATGGGAGTGCTTTGTTTATTGTATTGCACACTGGGTGGTGTTGAGGCCGTTATTTGGACTGATACTATTCAAACCGTAGTATTACTTATTGGCGCTGTTGTGTGTTTTGCTGTAATTATTGCAGGCCTCGATGATGGCTTTAACAGCTTTATACAAATTGGTTTTGCTGACGATAAATTTACCATAGTTAATAACGACTTTAGCCTTGAGAGTATTACTAGCTTATCTATTTGGGTTATTGTGCTGGGCGGTATTGGCCAAAATTTATCGAGCTACACTGCAGATCAAGCCGTTGTGCAAAGATATATGGTAACCAAAGATCCTGCCTCAGCGGTTAAATCTATTTGGGCCAATGCCATATTAGCGGCGCCGGGCGCGTTATTGTTTTTCTGTATTGGTACAGGCTTATATGCTTTTTACCAACTTAACCCTGAAAAACTCGACCCAACCATTCAAATTGATCAAATTTTCCCTACGTTTATATCAAATGAACTACCAATGGGTTTAGCCGGGCTCATTATTGCGGGTATTTTTGCAGCAGCGCAGTCAACGGTTTCAACCAGCATGAACTCTATTGCCACTACGGTATTAACCGACTTTGTACGACCTTTTAATTTAGCCAAATCTGAGAAGTCTTATATGAGTTTAGCGCGCATCCTTACTTTTATTTCTGGCGTATTAGGCACCTTGGTTGGATTAATATTTATCGACCCTGAAATACGCTCACTAATGGAAGCTTATTTTAAAGTAATTGGTATGTTTATGGGTGCATTAGGTGGCATATTTATACTTGGCGCATTAACCAAACGTGCTAACTCTGTAGGCGCTATAGTAGGTATTATCTCAGGGGTGAGCTTAATGATCTCAGCATGGAAATATGGCTGGGCTAATGGCTATCTTTACGGAACAATAGGTATTTTAACCTGCTTAATTGTTGGCTACTTAGTTAGTTTATTATTCCCTGCACACAATAAAGATCTTTCAAAATTAACCTTATATACAATGAACCAATAACCAAATTTAAGAGCAAAATATGTCAAATAAAAATATAGAGTTAGAGAGCTTTTTAGTAAACCATTTGCAAAGTAGTTTAATTGCATCATGCCAGCCTCTTGACGATGGCCCTATGGACAAAGTTGAGCATATTGTTGCTATGGCATTAGCAACCGTAGCTGGGGGTGCAAAAGCACTACGAATTGAAGGCATTGAAAATGTACGTGCGGTCGCAAAAGTAAGTAATATTCCTATTGTAGGAATTGTTAAACGCGACCTTACTGATACCGAGGTGCGCATAACCCCCTTTATTGAAGACGTTATTGGCCTGGCCGAAGCCGGCGCAACTATTATCGCGTTTGATGGCACAGATAGACCTCGCCCAGTAGATAGGCTAACTCTGTTAAACACCATCCACGAACACGGTTGTATTGCTATGGCCGACTGTGCTGACCTTGCTGGCGGCAAGTTTTTACACGACGCTGGCTGTACCTTTATTGGCAGCACGCTATCTGGTTATTTAGATTTAAGTACAACCCCAAACGAACCCGACTATCAATTAGTAAGTGACTTAGTCAGTGCTGGTATAAAAGTGATTGCCGAAGGGCGCTACAACTCGCCTGAACGCGCTGCAAAAGCAATCGAACTCGGTGCATTGTGCGTCACTGTTGGCTCGGCAATTACCCGCCTTGAGCATATAACTGGGTGGTTTGTGCAAAGTATTAACAATGCAAAGAGTGATATTTAATGATGAATATTGCCATTGATATTGGCGGCACCAAAATAGCGTGCGCACTTATTGATAATGACCAAATCGTTAATTCAATAAAAGTTGACTCTATTATACATACTAATATTGATGACTTAGCGGCATACGTTTATACCGTAATTGAAAAGTGGGTACCTCAAGCCAGCTCAATTAATATTGCTTGCACAGGCCAAGTTAGCGCAGAATTTGTGAATTTTTTATCTGTGCGTCGTAAATTACCATTAAAAGCACAGTTAGAAAGCCTAACTAACCTACCCGTTACTATAATTAACGATGCCTCTGCAGCCGCTTGGGCTGAATACACGGTAAATGAGCAGGTAAAAAATAAAAACTTTATTTACATTACCGTATCAACAGGAGTGGGGGCAGGCATTGTATTTAACGACCAAATAATCACCTGCGCCGATGGGTTTTGTGCCCACCTAGGCCACACCACAGTACATATTCAATCAAACCATAACTACAGCTGCCACTGCGGCAGAACAAACTGTGTTGAGTCAATTGCCTCAGGCACTGCTATTGCTAAACACGCCAGCAAAGCACTGGGTAAAACACTCAATGCAAAAGACGTATTTACAAACTACGCTGAGCATCCTGAAGTAGCCGAAATTATTGATAATGCCGCATCGGCCGTGGCCGAGCTGATATTTAATATGAAAGCCACATTTGGCAACGAAACAGTTGTTATTGGAGGCAGTGTGGGTTTGTCAGCATTATTTTTTAATAAAGTAGCTGAAAAAATTCAACAAGCACCGGCAATTTATCAAGTAACCTTGTTACAGCCGGTATCGGGTGCAGATGCCGATTTAATCGGTGTGCATCACTACGCTAAAAATCAATTAATAGAGAAGTAAAATGCAAGTACTTATATTTGATGATAAAAAAGCTGTTGCTGAAAATGCAGCAGCGTTGCTACAAAAGTTAATTTTAGCAAAAAACAATGCAAATATAGGCCTAGCTACAGGTAGCACGCCTATTGATTTATATAAGCAGCTAGTATCGATGTATAAAAATAAGCATATTAGTTTTGCTCAGGTAAATACGTTTAATTTAGATGAGTATTACGATATCGATGAAAATAATAGTAATAGCTACCGTTACTTTATGAACAGCCAACTGTTCGATCACATAGATATAGATAAAAACAACACCCATTTACCAACTTGTAACGCCAAACAAGATCCTAGAAAACAAGGTGAACATTTTGAGCAGCAAATAGCGGCACTCGGAGGCTTAGATCTGCAACTTTTAGGCATTGGCGGCAATGGCCATATTGGCTTTAATGAACCCTCATCAAGCTTTGCATCTCGCACTCGGATCAAATCGCTAACTGAGCAAACCGTATCAGACAACAGCAGAATGTTTTCAGACGATGAGCAACAACCAAAAATGGCGATGACCATGGGTATTGCTACCATAATGGACGCTAAGTATGTGTTACTAATTGCCACGGGTAAAAATAAAGCACAAGCGGTAAATGACATGGTAAACGGCCCACTTTCGGCAAGTTGCCCGGCGTCAATTTTACAAATGCATAAAAACGCGATAGTGATAATCGACAACGATGCCGCCAGTTTATTAGCTAATAAAGATTACTTTACTTGGGTCAGTCAGCAAAACCATGAAATAAATCAAGCTTTTGGCCACTTCCCTGACTTATAAAAACGAATATTACTAAGCGTACTGTTAATCAGCTTTAAAACAGTACGCTTAGCAGTTAGCCACAACTACTAGTTAACCTTACGTACTTATCGGCAAGCTCATCAATAGTTTCACTATGGGTTGGGTCTGGCTTAATACAATCAATTGGGCAGACACTTACGCAAGTAGGTTTATCATAATGACCTACGCATTCAGTGCATTTACTGGGATCTATTTGATATATTTTAGCCCCCATATAAATAGCCTCATTTGGGCACTCTGGATCGCACATATCGCAGTTAATGCATTTGTTATTTATGAGTAGAGCCATTTTTTAGCCTTTTCAATTAATATCATTATAAAACAAAAAGATAAGTAAAAACAAAGGTGTGTAAAGGCTAACTTTTGTGCAGTTCTAGTTTAATAAAAAACCTTTATTTTTCTTTAAATCGTAGCACACATTCGTAACACACCATTTTATTTTTAGGTGTAAATTGCAGCCACAAATTATGCCTATTTTTCTCTGTTGCTTTGTTGATCTCAATCAATAAAAAATCGCCGCAAGGCCTTTATTTATATAGGTTTAACTAATGGGCAAAAAACTACTCAAGCTTCTGGCAGAAACCGAAAGGCAACTCGTGTTTGGTATTTATGCGTCGCTATAGGCTATTTATGGCAATAACATATTGCTCGGCACTGCTTTATTTAAAAGCTCAAGCCACTGCAGCAAATTAAACCTTAAAAGATAAACTCGCCGCAAAGTATTTATAAAAGTTAAAAATGCTTTTATAAATCACTACTTTTAACATCTAATGATATTTAACAGCGCCGCTGTTATGATTAAACATAACTTCAACAATAATTAAGTTTTGAAATGATAAGCGGTTTTAATAATGCCTAATTACTCCCTTGATGATTTACGTTATTTTTGCACTATAGTGAAAATAGGGAGCTTTAAAAAAGCATCCGAAAGTCTAAATCTATCATTATCAACCTTAAGCCGCAGAATACGTTTATTGGAGCAAACTCTACAGTTAACCTTACTTAATCGAGACGCTCATCGCGTTACATTAACTCATACAGGGGAGCTATATTACGCTCGCTACTGCAAACTGTTTGAGGAAGTAGACGCCATAGAGCAAGCGTTATCTGATGAGAAGCAGCAACCAAAAGGTAAAATTAGAATTTCTGCGCCAATTTACATGGGCAAGCATTTTTTAAGCGCTATTTTTTGTGATTTTTTACTGCTGTATCCAGAAATACAGTTAGATTTACGTTTTTCAAATGACTTAATTGATATCGAAAAAAAAGGCATTGATATTGCTTTTAGAGTAAGAAACCCTGCTATTGATAATTGGGTTATTAGAGAGTTGAAACTCACCCATAATATAATATGTGGCCGCCCTAACCAAACCACTCATTTAATTACCCACCCTGAGCAATTAGAAGAACAACCCAAAGTTATTTGCTTTGGATTAGCCCCGTGGCAATTAAAAAACAAACTGACTAATGAAGTGTATAACGTTGAGCCAAAAAAACACATTAGGCTTGAAGTTGATGAAATTCAAATGATGAAACATGCCGTAGAATCGGGTGTTGGCATTAGTTATATACCTGATTATATTGCATTGCCATTAATAGAGTCAGGAACGCTTGAGCGTATTCTTCCTGATTGGCAAAGTGCAGGGCAGCCTTTTTCTATGCTTTATCGCGACAGAAAACAAATCCCTCATCGTGTGAGGTTACTAATAGACTATACCTTGCAACACTTTAGCTAAAGCGCTGCAAGGTATTTTTTAATAACTCAGCCTCAGTACCATAACGCTATAAAAGTCGCTTAAAGTATTGCTGTAATTACTAAACGGCTTGCTTAAACGGATTACGAGTATCTTGATGCTCATCAAGATTACGCATTAAAATAGCGTACGCTAAATCTAGTGCTTGAGGCAGCGCTATTTTAACAATATGGCCGGAACCTTTAGCATCGCTAATACTTTCACCCTTTTTATTTTCCATCTGCTCAAGTACAAAGCTAATATTACCTTGTGGGGTCATTAACTCTAATGAATGGCCAACACAAAACTTATTTTTTACATCAATATCAACTAAGCCGTTAGCATCTCTACCCAGCACTTCGCCAACAAACTGTTGTTTAGTTGATACCGAATGGCCGTATTCATAATTTTGATAGTCTTGGTGCGCATGGCGCTTTAAAAAGCCTTCGGTGTAGCCTCTGTGGGCTAAATTTTCTAAGGTTTTAAATAAGTTGGTATCAAACGGGCGACCAGCTACTGCGTCATCAATTGCTTTGCGATAAACCTGCGCGGTGCGTGCTACATAATAAAAAGACTTGGTGCGCCCTTCTATTTTTAAGCTATGTATACCCATTTGGGTAAGTTGCTCTACATATTGTACTGCTCGTAAATCTTTTGAGTTCATAATATAAGTACCATGCTCATCTTCATAAGCAGGCATATATTCACCGGGGCGACCTTGCTCCTCTAACATGACTATTTCGCTACTAGGAGCGCCTTCACCAAGCGTAGGTATTATACTTTTAGGATCGAACTTATGTACCATTTCACCTGTTTCGTTTTCAACGCCCGGTTTTACATCGTAATCCCAACGACAAGCATTAGTGCATGTACCTTGATTTGGATCGCGTTTGTTTATGTAACCCGACAATAAACAGCGTCCAGAGTACGCCATACACAAGGCACCATGGACAAATATTTCCAGCTCGGTATTTGGGCAAAGCCTGCGTATTTCGGCAATTTCTTCTAGCGACAGTTCGCGCGATAAAATAACTCGCTCAATCCCCTGTTTTGCCCAAAACTGTACACTCGCGTAATTTACCGCATTCGCTTGTACCGATAGATGAATAGGCATAGTCGGCCATTTTTCACGCACTAACATAATTAAACCCGGATCAGACATGATCAGCGCATCGGGCTGCATAGCAATAACCGGCTCAATGTCGCGTAAATACGAGTTAACTTTAGCGTTATGCGGCGCAATATTCGATACCACATAAAACTTTTTATTTAGTGCATGCGCTTCATCTATGCCTATTTTTAATGTTTCAAGATCAAACTCATTATTACGTACTCGTAAGCTATAGCGTGGCTGCCCTGCATATACTGCATCGGCACCATAGGCAAAGGCATAGCGCATGTTTTTTAAGCTGCCCGCGGGCGATAATAGTTCAGGGGTAAACGCAAACGGCGGTGTATTTTTTGAAGAGTTAACAGTAGTTGATGGCATGAGCGCTCCATACATAAAACTGGTTACAAGCCAGTTGCATGAATAATTAAATAACAAAGCGCGGCAGTATATAGAGTATTAATTTAAGGATAATTGATCAGCATCATGTACTGAGTATTTAGCGTTAAAAGCACAATAATTTAGCCCTTATTTAAAACACCTCTCACTAACGAAAAACTGAGTAGCGTTTTGCGCTAATTTTTCGTAGTAGCCGCAGTTATTTATATTGCGATACTTGCGGCTACTTAGTCACAGGGGTTAATAAAAGCGGGTATAATTTAGGGCAATAAAATCTAGCCCTGGATTTGGCTTTTTGAAGCCGGCGTTAGAATAATGAAAGTAGCGTATAGCCACGCTTTGTCGATTATTTTTGCCAAACTTCATCACTAAACCTAAGCGGTCTTCAAATTGATAATGGGTGCTGACATTTTTGCCCGCAAACACAGTATCGTCGAGTAACGAAACACCAATCCCAAACTCTATAAAAATAGGTTTATCTGCCATCTGGGTTATCGGGTATTGGATCACTGGCGAAATAGCAAGCACTAGGTTACTGTCGTAGTCATTTTCAGCACCATACTCCCACAGGTTTAAGCTTGATTCAAAATACATATTTAAATTCTCTGAATACTGTTTTAACCAGTCAACGTGGTATTGCAGCGCTAGCTTAATCCCTTTGACATCTCCTTCACCTTGAATGTAATCAATCGAATAACTCTTGTTTTGAGTTGCGTCTGCCGAAAATACAAAACCAAACATTAGTGTCAAACTTAGAATAATATTTTTCATAGCAATATAAGCGTGTTAAGTTGAATTTGGCGGCTATTTTAATGACATTTATCACGGTTAAAATTTAATTAATTAGTATAAAACAATCGACTTAATAGAATTTAATTAACCGCCAATATTATTGCTGCAGCACACAACTACACGAACAATAGCCATTATGTGAGCAAGTTTTTGCACAAACAGGCAAGTTAATTTGTTAATAGCCGTTTAATACTTGAGAAAATAACGACTAAGGTGTAGATTTTAATATTGTTTTTATAATTTTTTAGCAATGTGACTATGGTTCGATTATTCTTTATTATTGCAATTTTTATTATGCTCAATGGCTGCTCTTCTGGGCGTTTTTTGCAATTAAATGACCAACAGCCACAAATTAGCAATGCGTTGGGCTATGCTGTTTTACCTAATTTAGCGCCCTTATCGCTAGGCGCGTTACACAGCCATTGTCTGAGCGTGAGTGATGATACAGATATTGGCCTAGTATTGAGCCTACAATGCGCGCAAACTCTGTTGGCCAGACCGCAATTACCCTCTAATTTAAAAACGTATGCACTGAACCTCTACAACAGCTCTCTTTATAAACTACTAAAAAGCGATCCCACACAATTAAACCTTGTTTCGGTTGCAATAAACGGTGAAAAACAATTTACCTTTGTAAGTAACCTATTACCTTTAGAGCCACGCCTTGCGGCTAAAACACTGGGTGAGTTGGGGGTTGCCTTAGTGGTAAAGAAACAGCAGCCCGACAACCCAAAAGCCAAGTTTTACCCTGAAGAAGGTATTTACCGCGCCTACAATGCTAAGTTAAAAACAATTGAAACACAGGGTTTAACCTACCTAGTTACCATAGATATTGAACAACAAAACAACACCAAAGAAATTAGCTTAGGAAATAATCGCTACGCATTAAGTTATTCACCTGCAGCAAGTTTTTTAATGCTGCTAGAAGATGCCACCATAGACCAATTTAGTTGGCTAGGCTTTGTCTCTGCCAGCGAAGCCGAAAAGCGTCGTGGCATATTTTCACTTGCCCAATTAACTGCTGACAAAGAACCATTAGTAATGATCCACGGTTTAAATTCTGATCCACTGATTTGGCGTTACTTAACCATGGCCATATTAAATGATGCAGTATTAAGCCAACGTTATCAAATTTGGCATGTGTATTATCCCTCAGGTCCGCCACCGTTTTTTAATGCCATGAGAGTGCGTCATTTACTCAGTGAACTGAGCCAAGTTGCTAGCGGGGAGCAAGGCTTTGAGCGCGCAACAATAATTGGCCACAGTATGGGCGGAGTGATCAGTAAAACACTAACAACAAATAGCAACTACGCATTGTGGGATGCCACTTTTACCGACAGACCCGAACTGCTACTCAACGAAAAACAACGCGATATTAAAGATATTTTTGTGTTTGAGCCGGTGTTTAACTACAACCGTGTATTCTTTTTAGATACACCACATCGCGGCTCCAGTATTGCCAGTTCAGCATTAGGCTACATAGGCGCGTCCTTGGTTACTTTGCCACTGGAATTTACTGGCCTTTTTAAAGCACTTATCGATAAGGTTGGCATAGCTAAACTAACTAAAGGTATGCTGCCTTTTTTAAAAGATTATGGTCCAAATAGCGTACAAGTACTCAGACCTGGGCACCCTTTAATGGATGCGTTGGGCACATTACCCGTGCAAGGAGAAGCGTATAATATTATTGGTTCTACTAATCGTCTAATCTGCGATTCAAGCGATGATTGCAGTAATATCAGCGACAGTGTAGTTGACTACCCTAGCGCTTATTACGACAAAGCTAAAGAGACTATTATAGTTAAATCAAGCCATAACTCCTTTCAAAACCCTAGTGCAATTGAGTATATTTTAACAAAGTTAAAATCGCAGTAAGCGCACAAAACAAAATATAAATAAAGCCTGCTAAATATATTCAAAGATGGTTATTAATAATAATTAGTATTTTTACGTTAAAACGCGTATAATTCGCGCCCGTTAATATTCACACTTTCACTTAAAATTATTGGAGCATTAAGATGGCTTTAGAACGTACTTTCTCAATCGTAAAACCTGATGCAGTTGCTAAAAACCACATCGGCGCTATCTACAACCGTTTCGAAACTGCTGGCCTTAAAATCGTTGCAGCTAAAATGGTTCACCTTTCACAAGAGAAAGCTGAAGGCTTCTACGCTGAACACAGCGAACGTCCTTTCTTCGGTGCTTTAGTATCTTTCATGACATCTGGTCCAGTAATGGTTACCGTTCTTGAAGGCGAAAACGCTGTTCTTAAAAATCGTGAAATCATGGGTGCTACTAACCCTGCAGACGCACTAGCAGGCACTTTACGTGCAGACTACGCTGACAGCATCGACGAAAACGCTGTTCACGGCTCTGACGCTGTTGAATCTGCTGCTCGCGAAATCGCGTACTTCTTCGCTGACGAAGAGCTTTGTTCACGTACTCGTTAATTCGAACTCGTTAACATATTGAAAAGGGCTTTCGGGCCCTTTTTTAGTCATTATGTAAGGTATTAATCAGTAAACTTATAATGTTTTACTTAATGATTAAGCTGAGTGAATTGTGTACAATTCGTCCTCGTAAATTTTTATCTCCACCGTCACCGATTGAGGTTGTTTCATGACCGAACAAAAAAAGATTAACTTATTAGATTTAAACCGAGAAGGGATGCGCGAGCTATTTGCATCGTTCGGTGAAAAGCCGTTTCGTAGTGACCAGGTGATGAAATGGATTTATCATTTTGGCGTAGATAACTTCGACGATATGAGCAACGTAAACAAAAAGCTTAAAGAAAAACTTAAAGCTGAATGCGAAATTGTTGCCCCAGAAATATCAGTGCGTCAACAAGCTAAAGATGGCACGATCAAATACGCATTAGTGCTTGAAGGCGGCCAAGAAGTAGAAGCTGTTTGGATCCCTGAAAAAGAACGCGCTACGTTATGTGTATCATCGCAAGTTGGTTGTGCGCTTGAATGTACTTTTTGCTCTACAGCGCAACAAGGCTTTAACCGTAACTTAAAAGTATCTGAAATTATTGGCCAGGTTTGGCGTGTAGCTAAAGATATTGGCCTTGATGGTCACAGCGAAAAACGCCCGGTAACAAACGTGGTAATGATGGGCATGGGTGAGCCACTCCTTAACGTTAAAAACGTAGTCCCCGCGATGGAACTGATGTTGGACGATTGGGGTTTTGGTTTATCTAAGCGCCGCGTTACATTAAGTACTTCAGGCGTGGTACCGGCTCTGGATTTACTAAAAGAAAAAATTGACGTAGCACTGGCTATTTCATTGCATGCTCCTGATAACGCACTGCGCGATATTTTAGTGCCCGTTAATAAAAAATACCCTATTGAAGAGTTTTTAGCGGCGTGTCGTCGTTATATCGATGGCTCTAAAGCAAATAAAGACGTAACCGTTGAATACGTTATGCTCAATGGTATTAACGACAGCACCGACCAAGCGCACGCATTGGTACAAACGCTTAAAGGCACTCCTTGTAAGGTAAACCTTATTCCGTTTAACCCATTTCCGGGTAACGAATATACGCGTTCGAGTAATAGTCGTATTGACCGTTTTTCTAAGGTTTTACAAGCAGCCGGCATTACTTGTATTGTACGTCGCCCTCGCGGTGATGATATTGATGCAGCCTGTGGTCAATTAGCTGGCGATGTTGTTGATAGAACAAAACGCTTGGCTAAAAAGAAAATGCGTGACGATAACGCGATTGCCGTTAATATTCACCAAGCATAGTCTCATCTCTAAATAGCAATCAGTCTTAATTAATACTTCATATCAAGACTGATTGCTTTTAAGTCGTTTATTTTTAAATAATTGATGCAACATAGATGCTTTTAGGTAAGATAGGCGCTATGGACAAAAAATAAAGAGACAAGGTAATGCGACCTTTACTAGTTTTAACTATATCTACGCTCGCCTTAGGCGGTTGCGTTACAGAAAATAGTTATAACGGCAGTGATAAACCCGTTGTCGAAAATAAAATTAATAGCGCAGGCGCAGCTCGAACTCGCATTGCCCTTGCTTTACAATATTTAAATACGGGTAATAACTCTCAAGCAAAATATAACCTTGAACGTGCCAGCGAATATGCGCCAAACCTACCCGAAGTCCACTACTCTTTAGCGTATTACTATCAACAAGTTGGTGAAAATAAACTTGCCGATTTAGCCTATCAAAAAGCACTTGCTATTAAACCTGACGATCCTAATACCTTAAATAACTATGGGGTATTTTTATGTGGTATAGATGAATACGACCGTGCTACTGATCAGTTTTTAAAAGCAATCGCAATACCCAGCTATATCCGTGTTGCCCAAAGCTACGAAAACTTAGCGTTGTGCGCTATAGAATTTGACGACTTTGATAACGCCGAAACTTATTTTCAGCAAGCAATAAATCACAGTTCTCAGCGCGCTTCAACGCTAATTAGTTTAGCGGCTTTATATTACGCTAAAAGCGATTTATACAAAGCAAGTGCACTGTTAAAGCGTTACGACGATACCGCGCAAATATCTCCGCGTGCTTTATTACTTAGTTATTTAATTAAACAGCGCATGGGTAAAATTGAAGAAGCAGAGAAAATTGCTGCAACTATCCTACAAACTTACCCAAGTAGTGATCAGGCTTTTGCGATTAGAGATAGCCAAATAAAACAAACCGAATTTGAAGTCTTGCGCGAAAAATATCGTCAAGCGCAGCTCAATGAATTAAAACAAGATGGTAGCGAAGCGCAATTAAGTTCACAGCCTAAAATAAAAATAATTCGTAAAAAGCGTCCATCACAAAATGACTCAACAAGCTTAATTAGTGCTAATAAAACGCCCGTTGCAACAGTAACAGCCCCAGCTGCAGTAATAGCCGAAGTTAAACCAGCTCAGCCGTCAAGCAAAACTGTCGCGCCAACAAGCCAGACGAACACTGCGCTAAACGCAAAACTAATAACAAACTCAACAAACCAAAGCAGCAAGCAAGCTATTGTTAGCCCTTTAAGTACGCAGCCTGAGACATCACCAAGCACCTTGCCTGCAGCACAGGTAGCAGTTAATAATAACGTTAAAATAATTTCTTTTGGCGCTCCTCAACCTGCTAATAACAGCGCTAATAAAGCAAATACAACTAACACTACTTTCAGCCAAACGAGTGCTCAACCTAGTAATAATGGTCAGGTGGTTTTTTATAAGGCCACTAAAGATGCAGATGTATTTACTAGCAATAACAGCAACGAACTTGACACCATAGAGCTGAGAAATGCGCCAACAAGTAACGACAATAAGCTACCTATGCTCAATCCTAAGGTTGCGCCACTTACAGTACCGTTTCATATAATAGAGTTTGGTGAAAACCTATTTAGCATTTCGGTACGATACAATGTTAAACTACAAAAGCTCCTACTATGGAATGGATTAAAAGAGTCAGATCGGGTAATGAATGGCAGTAAAATTTACCTTAACGATCCTAATATTTATTATGAAATTAAAGCTGGTGATACCCTTTTTGAAATAGCTACCCAGCGGCAGGTATTAATTGATGAATTAATGCGATGGAATAAATTAAGTCCTGATATAGCACTAACACCAGGGCACAATCTTTTACTAGTGGATCCAGACTCATACCTATTATGAATGAAGAAATTACTCAGCCCCAAAGCGAACAACCTTCTCTTGGGCAAATATTAAAAACACACAGAGAAAACGCTGACATTAGCCTTGCTACTATGGCAACACATTTAAAACTGACTGTGTTACAAGTACAACGCATGGAAAATGATGAATATCAGTTACTTGGCCCTACAACCTTTGTAAAAGGGTATATAAAAAATTATTGCCGAGAGCTAAAAATTGATCATACACCTATTTTGGCTATGCTACCTGCACCTACAACGCCTGAAAAACCCGTTGATATGCAGAGTTTTTCGCGTCGTACTGAAAAAGAAGCTAACGACAGTCGTTTAATGATTGCCAGCTATATTATTTTAGCCATTGTAATTGGCTCCTCTGCCTTATGGTGGTGGCAAAATTCTATGCCAATTGAAGAACAAACAAGTAATATTAATGTTGAAAACTCGATAATGAGTGAGCAACAAGAACAGGCTGCGCAAAGTAATATTGGCGCATCACAGCAGCAAGTTCAGGAAATAAATAATGTAGCATTACCGCAAAGTGAGCAATTAAGTGCGCTACCTAGCGGTAATAGTACAATTAACACCACTACTACAGCCCCTAACGAAGCAAACAATAGTAGTACTATCGTTATGCTTTTTAATGATGAGAGCTGGGTAGAAATTTATGATGCCGAAGGTGAAAAAATTGCGTTTGGAGTAAAAAAAGCAGGCTATGAAATGACCTTAACAGGCATAGCTCCTTTTTCGGTTGTGCTGGGTAAGCATGATGCAGTTAATATTACTCTAAACGGTGAAACTGTTGATCTATCAGCTTTTCCAAAAAATCGTTTAGCTAAATTTAAATTACCACTAGCAGAGTAGCCGCTATGTTTTCAGAATCCCCAATTAAACGCAGAAAATCAACCCGTATTAATGTTGGTAATGTACCTATAGGTGATGGCGCACCCATTGCCGTGCAGTCAATGACTAACACCGACACTATGGATGTGGATGCAACCGTAGCACAGATTCAGGCAATACAAGATGCCGGCGCCGATATTGTGCGCGTATCTGTACCAACTATGGACGCCGCCGAAGCATTCAAAAGCATTAAAGAACAGGTAACTATACCGTTAGTAGCCGATATTCACTTTGATTACCGAATTGCCTTAAAAGTGGCAAAATATGGCGTAGATTGTCTGCGTATTAACCCAGGTAATATTGGCAGCGAAGAGCGAATTAGGGCTGTGGTAGATGCGGCTCGCGAGCACAACATTCCTATTCGTATTGGTGTAAATGGCGGCTCATTAGAGCGCGATTTACAAGAAAAATACGGCGAGCCTTCGCCCGAGGCATTATTAGAGTCGGCAATGCGCCATGTAAATATATTGCGCCGTTTAGACTTTGATCAATTTAAAATATCAGTAAAAGCGTCTGACGTGTTTTTAGCTGTAGGTGCTTATCGCTTGCTAGCAAAAGAAATAGACCAACCTCTGCATTTAGGTATCACCGAAGCCGGTGGCATGCGCTCAGGCTCAGTTAAATCTGCAGTCGGTTTAGGCATGTTACTTGCCGAAGGAATTGGCGATACGCTACGTGTTTCGTTGGCAGCCGATCCGGTGCAAGAAATTAAAGTTGGTTTTGATATTTTAAAATCACTGCGTATTCGTTCTCGCGGTATTAACTTTATTGCTTGCCCTAGCTGCTCTCGCCAAGAGTTTGATGTAGTTAGCACCATGAACCAATTAGAAGAGCGCTTAGAGGATATTATTGAACCGGTTTCGGTCTCAGTGATTGGCTGTGTAGTAAACGGCCCTGGCGAAGCATTGGTAAGTGATATTGGTTTAGCCGGCGCTAGTCGTCGCTCAGGATTATATATTAATGGCGAACGCCAAAAAGCCCGCATAGATAACAATAATATTGTTGAACAACTTGAAGGCTACGTGCGCGATTTTATTGCAAAAAAACAAAACCAAACACCTATCGATATTAAAATCGTTGAGTAACACCTTTAATTAGTTAGTTTGGCCTTTATTTAAATTGTGCTATCGCTGGGTAACTTAGCAATAGCGCGCCTCTAAGCTCGCATTTACGTGTAAATTAGGGTTATAATATCGGGTCAATTTTTTTAGTTTTATGTTGTCGCAGTCAAGCATTGTACAACAACAGTTTTTAGGATTTAGCAGTGGCAAAACAAATTCAAGCAGTTCGCGGTATGAACGATTGCCTACCAGGCGATACTCAAGTTTGGCAAAAAGTAGAAAATATTTTACGCGAAACCGTTGCGTCGTTCGGTTATCAAGAAATTCGTTTTCCAATTGTAGAATCAACCGACCTATTTAAACGCTCTATTGGTGAAGTAACCGATATAGTAGAAAAAGAAATGTACACCTTTGCCGATCGTAATGGCGACTTACTTACGCTTCGCCCAGAAGGCACCGCTGTGTGTGTACGCGCAGGAAACGAAAATGGCTTACTGTATAACCAAGAGCAACGCCTTTGGTATATGGGCCCAATGTTTCGCCATGAACGTCCGCAAAAAGGCCGCTATCGCCAGTTTCACCAATTTGGTTTAGAAACCTTTGGTATTGCGAGTGCCGACATAGATGCAGAAGTTATTTTACTTACAGCGCAATTATGGGAATCGTTTGGGATTAGCGAACATGTACGTTTAGAGCTTAACTCGTTAGGTTCAAACGAAGCACGTGCCAATTACCGTGATGCACTGGTTGCCTATCTTGAGCAACACCTTGATGTACTAGACGAAGATTCAAAACGTCGCATGTATTCAAACCCGCTACGTGTACTTGATAGCAAAAACCCTGACGTGCAAGCAATTTTAATTAATGCACCTAAGCTATCTGAGCATTTAGACACTGAATCAAAAGAACATTTTGCAAATTTATGTGAACGTTTAGACGCAGCCGGCGTCAAATACACGATTAACGAAAAACTGGTACGTGGTTTAGATTATTACAACCGCACTGTGTTTGAATGGATCACCGACAGCTTAGGCGCGCAAGGTACTGTGTGTGCCGGTGGCCGTTACGATGGCTTAGTTGAGCAACTTGGTGGAAAAGCGACCCCTGCAGTAGGTTTTGCAATGGGCCTTGAGCGCTTAGTGCTACTGCTACAAGCACTTGAGTGTGTAGGTGATATTCGTCGTAATGCTGATGTATATTTAGCATCAATGGGCGACAAAGCCAGTATTCAAGCACCTATTATTGCAGCGACGCTTCGACGCGATGTGCCAAACTTACGCGTTATGGTGCATGCTGGCGGCGGCAACTTTAAAAAACAATTAAAACGTGCTGATAAAAGCGATGCACTCGTTGCCGTTATTATCGGTGAAGATGAATTAGAACAAGGCGTTGTGACCATTAAGTATTTACGCGAGCGTAAAGAACAAGTCACATTAGAATTAGAACAAGCTAAAGCGCTATTAGCAGAGCTTATTAATAGCTAATATTTTAATAAAAGCATATTAATGCCAAAGCTATCACAGAGGTAAAAATGGATATTTATTCAACAGAAGAACAACAAGCCGAAGCCATAAAGCGCTTTTTCCGTGAAAACGGCCTTTCTCTTGCACTAGGTGTAATTGTAGGTTTAGGTGGTTTATATGGCTGGAAAGCGTATAACCAAAACCAAATTACCACAGCTGAGCAAGCATCAGACGCTTACACAACATTGGTTTCAGGCGAAAGTGTATTATCGTCAGCTGATACTTTTATTAGCGAAAATAAAGATACCAACTACGCAACGTTAGCTGCATTTGTAGCGGCTAAAGATGCTGTAGAAGCAAATGACCTAGACGCTGCAAGCGAAAAGCTAAGCTGGATAGTGTCTAACGTAAAAAACGATGAATTAAAAGCCATTGCTATTACACGCCTAGCTCGCGTTCAAATTGCCCAGCAGCAGTATGATGAAGCGCTAACGTCGTTAAATGCATCATTACCTGACGCATTTTCTGCCAATGTTGCAGAGCTTAAGGGTGATATTTACACTAAGCAAGGCGACAAAAAACAAGCTCGCGCAGCATATCAAGCAGCGGTTGATGCCGGTGGACTAACCAGTAATCCACTATTACAAATTAAGTTAGATGACCTAGCAGTAACAAGCCCAGCGGCATAAGGTTTTAGCTATGAAAAAAATAACAATCGCAACGCTTGCACTTTGCATGGCAACTTTAATGGGTTGCTCGTCAAGTGATGACGAAGAAGAACTGGTTCTGCCTGAAATAGCCAACCAGTTCGAAACTAATATTGTATGGCAAGAATCAATTGGTAATGGTGTAGAGCATTATTTTTCACGCTTATCACCTGCTGTATATAAAGATACCGTATACGTTGCTAACCGCGAAGGCCAAGTAAAAGCACTTAAGCTAGAAAATGGCGATACGCTATGGAAAAGCGATGTGCGCCAAGATGTATCGTTTTGGCCATGGGCCGATAACGATAGTGCAAAATTATCGGGCGGAATATTACAAGCTTATGGTAAAATATATTTAGGTTCGGAGCATGGCTATGTTATTGCTCTAGATCGTGAAACTGGTGAAGAAGTTTGGCGTAAAAACGTACCCGGTGAAGCACTTTCAAAACCAGCTGCCGGTGACGGTTTGGTATTTGTAAATTTAGCTTCGGGTAAGTTATTAGCCCTTCATCCTGATACGGGTGAAGAACGCTGGCGCTTTGAGCAAGAAGTACCTGCGCTAACCTTACGTGGACAAAGCGCGCCTACGGTTGCAAATGGTGGTGTATTAGTTGGCCTAGAAACCGGCAAATTAAGCGTATTAATTTCAGACAGTGGTTACTCTGCATGGAGTGCCGAAATTGCAGTTGCTAAAGGTGCTTCAGAGTTTGAGCGTCTAGTTGATGTAGACACACAACCACTTATTAGCGGCCCATACGCTTATGCTATTGCTTATAATGGTAACCTAGCGGCAGTTGATATTCGTTCTGGTAATATTGTATGGAAACGTGAATACAGCAGTTACCGCGATATTGCCATGGATGCACAAAGTATTTATGTAGTAGATAGCAACGGTGTTATTTACGCATTGGATAAAGATTCAGGTATTGAACGTTGGAGCCAACCCGCTCTACGTGGTTGGTATTTAACAGGCCCTGCAGTTGCAGGTGAATATTTAGCGTTAGGTGATCAAGAAGGTAACCTACATTGGCTAAATAAAGTCACTGGCGAGCTAGTATCTCGTGAAGACTTTGACAGTTCAGGCTTTTTTGTTGAGCCTGTTGTTGCCAACGATAAACTGATTTTATATACCCGAGATGGGGAAGTTAGTGCGGTACAAATACCAAACTAACTTATGATTATTAGTATAACCCACTAATAGTTAATTATTTTTTGTAAGGCTTCGCAACGCGAAGCCTTTTGTTGTTTTTTAAAGAGGTAGTTTATGCTTCCCGTGATCGCTCTAGTGGGGCGACCCAATGTGGGCAAATCCACATTATTTAACCGTTTAACACGTACTCGTGACGCGCTCGTAGCCGATTTTCCAGGTTTAACTCGTGATAGAAAATATGGCCAAGCAAATTACGATGGCTATGAATTTATCGTGGTAGACACGGGCGGTATTGATGGTTCTGAAGAAGGCATTGAAATCGAAATGGCTGATCAGTCTCTGCTCGCCATTGAAGAAGCCGATATAGTACTGTTTTTAGTTGATGCCCGTGTAGGTATGACAGTAGCTGACCAAGCCATTGCTAATCACTTGCGCAAGCAAGAGAAAAAATGCTTTGTGGTTGCTAACAAAACCGACGGTATTGACGCCGACTCAAACTGCGCTGAGTTCTATCAATTATCGCTGGGCGAAATTCATCATATTGCTGCATCACATGGCCGCGGTATTACGTTATTACTTGAACAAACGCTACAGCCTTTAATTGCTGAATTAGCGGCGCTTGATGAAGATGTAAGTAACGATGATGAAGAGCTTATCGATTTATACCAAGAAGACAGTGAAGATGACTCTCATCAAGCATTTGCAGACAAACCTGTAAAGCTAGCCATTATTGGTCGTCCTAACGTAGGCAAGTCAACACTTACCAACCGTATACTCGGCGAAGAACGTGTAATTGTTTACGATATGCCAGGCACAACCCGCGATTCTATTTATATTCCGATGACCCGTAACGACAAAGAATATATTTTAATCGACACAGCTGGTGTGCGTAAGCGTAAAAAAGTAAGCGACGTGGTTGAAAAGTTCTCAGTGATTAAAACCCTACAAGCAATTGAAGACTGTAACGTAGTGTTATTAGTCGTTGATGCTCGTGCGGGTATTTCTGATCAAGATTTAAGCTTATTAGGTTTTGCACTTAACTCTGGCCGTTCACTGGTTATTGCGGTGAACAAATGGGATGGCTTAGACGATTATGTTAAAGATCGTATTAAATCAGAACTAGATCGTCGCTTAGGCTTTATCGACTTTGCCCGCCTACACTTTATATCGGCATTACACGGTACTGGCGTAGGTCATTTATTTGAGTCGGTAGACGAAGCGTACGAATCAGCTACTAAGCGTATAAGCACCGCAATGTTACGTCGTATTATGGACATGGCACAAGCAGATCATCAGCCGCCACTTGTTCGTGGTCGCCGTGTTAAGCTTAAATATGCGCATGCCGGTGGTTATAACCCACCACGTATTGTTATTCATGGTAACCAAGTTCATGATTTACCTGATAGCTATAAACGCTACCTAATGAACTACTATCGTAAAGCACTGAAAATTATGGGCACACCTATCAAAATCGAATTTAGAGAAGGTGATAACCCATTTGCCGGACGTGTTAATAAAATAACACTATCGCAAAAACGTAAAATTCGTGCGTTTAGTAAAGAAAACCGTAACAAATAGGTACTAGGTACTAGGTACTAGGTACTAAAATATTAAATGGCGTACATTAAATGTACGCCATTTTTTGTTTAAAATAAAGTATTACGCAACCGCTTTATGAATATGCCCAACTAACGGTTCGGGTAATGTTACATTACCAGCGAGCACAAAATCGCGTGCCTCTACTGACATTTTTTGCCACGTGCGACGAATAATGCCAAGCCATTTTTGTTCATCATAATCTGGTTTGGTACTGGTAAAGGCCAACATATAATGTTCAATAAACACCAAACTTGCAATATCCTCCACTAACTGACTGTCTGGGTTGCGTTTAATATCTTGCTTAGCTACCGCGGCATAAACCCGTTGTTGCTGCGCTTCATTAAAGCCAACTTGTTGCATCAACTCAATTACTCTTGAAGCATGAAATATATAAAGTGCACTACGCCACTGATGATACCCCTGCTTATTCATAGCAAAGTTACTACGCGGCGACTGCCAGCGCTCAATATGCTGGCCGCGTACTGCTATTTGCATAAGCTCATCGGCATTAGGGTTAAAACGCGCTAACATTTCGCTCATACGAGTTGCGTATAAACTTTCTTTTGGCAGGCTCTGAGCATTATATATTTCAGTATTAGGGTCTTGGCTATTTGCTTGATCAATTAAAGTTATTACTTGGTTAAGCATTGTATTATTAGGTGCGCTATTTAGCATGGTACTTATATTTAACTTGAGTTTACTTTACACCATTCTAAGCCGCTCAAAACGAATAAGCGAGTACTGAACGTTAACCGCACTAACGAAGTGTTATCTATAAACAGCACGTGTTAACCTTGAACGATAAAAATTAACTCGCTAAAACGAGATAAACATGTTCAAAAAAAGTATTTTAGCTATTTGCTTAACTCTAGTTTCGCTGCCAAGTATGGCTGATAACAATGCCGGTTTAAAAAATATAATTGATAAACATTGGCAACACGCTCAAGCCGATAAAATATTTTTTCGTACCGATCCCGACGGCTGGAAACCCAATGGCAAGTTAGCTAATTGGACCGAGCACGCTATTGCTCAGCGTCAACAGTACAATGATGCCGTGCTCGACAATTTAAAAAACATTGATCCTAGCAAGCTCAGCGACGCGCAGTTAATGAATTACCGATTATTTAAATATGAACGAGAAACCGAGCAACAAAGCTATCTATTTCAGGATAAGTATTTTCCAGTAAACTTTTTAAGCGGCTGGCATACCTACTTTGCTGAAGCACCGGCTAATATGGCATTTTTAACTGCTAATGATTATGATAACTTTTTAGTCAGCCTTGCCGACTACCCTCGTTTTAATCAAGAAAACATTAACTTGATGAAAGCAGGGATTAAAAATGGTTATACGCACTACTGTAAAACCTTTGAAAATTACAGCAGTAGCATTAGCGCTCATATCGTTAAAAAACCTGAGAACAGCGCCTTATACGAGCCCTTTACCCGTATTCCGAGTACGTTTAGTGCAGAGCAAAAAGCCACATATCAAAACAAAGCAAAAGCTTTAATTAGCTCAAAAGTAGTACCCGCTTATCAGCATTTTTACGACTTTTTTGAAAACGATTACATGCCTAATTGCAGAGCCGAGCCTGGTATTTCAAGTGTTAAAGATGGCCTTGATTACTACAAATATACGGTAAATTATTACACCACCACCAATGCCACGCCAAAACAAATACACGAACTTGGCTTAAAGGAAGTCGCACGTATAAAAACGCAAATGCAAAACATCATTGATAAAGTGGGCTTTGATGGCACTTACGCTGAGTTTTTAGAGTTTTTAGCGAACGACAAGCAATTTTACGCAACAGACGCGCAAGACTTGCTCGAAAAAACCGCTTTCATTACCCAAAAAATGTATGGCAAGTTACCTACCTATTTTGGCCATTTACCGCGCAACACCTTTACCATTAAAGGCTCAGCAAGTCGCGGCGCGTTTTATATGCCACCACCTGATAACCGCTCACCAGGTACTTATTTTTTAGCTTCAACACCTAAAATACAGCCTTTATATAACCTAGAGGCACTGAGTTTACACGAAGCAATTCCTGGGCATCATTTACAAAATGCCGTTGCCATGGAGTTAAATGTACCCCAGTTTAGACGAACACTTAGCCACTCTGCATTTGGCGAAGGTTGGGGCTTGTACAGCGAACGTTTAGGCAAAGAAGCCGGATTTTATCAAGACCCTTACAGCGACTTTGGCCGTTTGGGCTACGAAATGTGGCGCGCAGTGCGTTTAGTGGTTGATACCGGTATTCATGCCTTTGGCTGGAGCCGCCAAAAGGCTATTGACTACTTGGCAGATCACACAGCCTTGCCGCAAAGTGCGGTTGAGGATCAAATAGATCGTTATATTTCTTGGCCAGGCCAAGCACTGTCTTATAAAATGGGCGAGCTAAAAATACGTGAACTGCGCGCAAAAGCCGAAAAAGAGCTAGGTGCTAAGTTTGATATACGCCAGTTTCACGACACTGTTATCGGCCAAGGTTCACTGCCAATGGCGGTGTTAGAAGCGGTAATAAATGAATGGATTGCACAGCAAAAGTCCGTTATTTGATGTCTGTGGCGCTAAACATGACTCAGCGCCTTTAACCTGCAAGCCCACTCGATTATTAAGGTAGGTTTTTTGTAAGATCTTGCGCAAGTGTGCCCGCTGGTTTTTCAACCATACGTGTTAGTTCTTTGCCATTTTGGCTAACTATAATAGTCGGTGTGTATTGTAAATTATGAGCCTGTGCTACGCCGCTAGCATCTTGCTTGTTGTACCCTACGGCTACAAATTTAATACTCTCTAATTGTACTTTCGACTGTTCAAGCAGTTTAATTAAACGCGGAACTTCGCGCGCGCTATCATGGCACCAAGTACCAAATAATACGGTTAACTCCTTCCCCTTTAATTTTTGTATTAGCGTAATATCTTGTTTGGTAGGGGTAAAGTTTTTATATTGCTGAGCAAAGTTATCATATTCTGCAAGTAAATCTGTCGCGCTAATACCCCCAGTATAAGGCGCTGTAGCCCCAAAAGTGGACAGTGGCAAACACAGAAAAAAGAATAAAACTAATTTTTTAAACATTAAGGCGCCTTTTTGTATTAATACTGTGAGTGTTTTATTTACTCGATTTAAGAGTATAAGTTAAGTTGATATATGGCTATTTTACAACCAAAGAAAGTCAATAGCATTACTATAATCAAGCCATTATTTATTGTTATCCATAAAAAAGTTTACTTGCGATAACTGCGTTAAATACTCTCGTCTTGCATCTTTATCTTGCGCTAATTTGTCTAAATCACCAATTAATGTAACTAACTTATTATGTGAATAATGGTTGGTATTTTTAAAATCATCTGGCTCACCAATCTCGTTTATACGTTCTTTTTTATCCATTTTGTGGCTGTTTTCGTTGCTTTCAAGCCAAATGTCGTTAATAAGACGAATGTTACTTTCGTGAGTGGCTTTTTCAGTAAGTGCCATTTTTAGCTCATACTGCGATTTATCTTGGTTGTATTGATAGGTTTTTTTATCAATATCTATTTGCTGGTATTGGTCAAGCCCAACTAACTCGTTATTTTTAACGGCGGTATTAATATTGTAACCTTCTTTGCTGTCGTAATAATCGGGCCGGGTATTCTGGTAGTCAAAATGGCTACTTACGTTTTTACTTTGCGTAACCCCTTTTAGCTCACCTGACTTTTGTTGCTCGGTGGTTTGGCTTAGCGCAACATTACTTTTAGGCTGATAGTCGCCTCTGTCCATAGCAAACTCAAATTTTGCATCAAAGTCAGCTAACTTAGAAATTCCCGCCCCTAAAGAATTTTGCGTACTGTTGCCAAGCCCTTGATAGCGAGGATCGTTCGTGATCATGTTATCGACTAAATCGGCAACCATAGCGCGCCCGTCATTAAATTGCTTATCTGCAAGTGACTCTATACTACTATAACGTTCAGCCGCCGACGACATACTTGCAAAAGCCCCTTTAAACAATTCAAAGCCTTGTTGCATTGTCTTGTCGCCCTTACGACCAAATGCCGAGTCTTTACTATCCTCGGTACTGTTTACTCGGCTATCTTCTAAGCTTTGATCGAGCGACGCTAAATACTGCTGCATTTGCTGTGTGTCTTTAGCACCAATGGTCGACATATCGAGTGCAAAGTCTATTTCGTTTTGCCCACTTTCTGATTTAAACACAAGTGCTTGCTGATTCGATGCTTCATCAATTGAGTAACTTAAATCAAGCGTGTTTTCGCCTGTATCAAGCGCATCATTTTGCGTTGTTGAAAACGACACATTAAAACCCGCTAGCTGCTCACTATTAAAGTCGGCTAAAAAGTCTAAACTCATGTCTGTTTGGTTTGGCACTATAATAGGATTAAATGAGTTTTCACTCACTTTAAAAAACTCATCGGCCATTTCGCCAACACCCGCCATAACCTGCGTTAAAGCCGCATGTTCAGCCTCAGATAAATCGCCATTTACTTCGTAACTTATGCCAAAGCTATCAACGGCTTCACCCGTTTTTTCATCGTAACCTTGCGATGAATTAAAAGTGATATTTATTATATCACCCTCTTTGGTTTTTACCGAAAGTTCAAATAAATAGTTATCGTCATTTTCATACTTAGTGCGGTTAAGGCTTTCCATATAAGGGTTAAGCGCACGCTCAACACGCTGCTGACTAGAGGCTAAAAATGATGTTTGTTGATGCCCTAATTGCCCCAGATTAAATAAAATATCACTGGTGTTAGCGTAAGCACCCTGAATATCTTTTACCGATTTATTTAAGCGTTGTATGAGCTTATCGCTATGCTCATTTTTAAGTAGCCCTTCTTGCTGACTCGTTATTACAGTACGTATAGCTAACTCTTCAGCGCTGTAGTGGTAGCTCGATATATTTTCTTTTTTTGCAGGAGTGATCAGCACCGAAAGTTGTTGTTGCAGTAATTGGGCAACTTTTTCGTCGCTAAACTGACTGAGAAAATCGGACGTTATTTTGGGTGATAGCTCTGGTGCTAACTCTGGTATTAATTTTGGCGCTATTTCGAGTGGGCTATGTTGCAGTTTGCTGCTAAGGGTATGGTTTGCATTATCAACTGGCAGTACTTGCTTTGTCGCTAAACTAGAGTGGTTATTTAACCCATTGTTAATCATGATCATCCTTAATCGCAAACTGCTATTAAGTATATATCGGTCGGCCAACTAAAAACTTGAGCGATTTATAACCTTGTTACTTAAATTACAAATAAAGTAACAAGGTTATCTAGGGCGTGTTGATCTTTGCGGATTAAAACTCGCTCTATTTAGGGGAGTTTAATCACTAATTTTAGCGATTAATTGTGCCTTAACTTGGCTTATCGGTCACGGCTCCGGTAGAGGCTGAGCTTACTGTTCTGGCATATTTTGCTAGTAATCCGCGGGTGTATTTTGGCGCAGGTTGTTGCCAATGTTGTTTCCTACTGGCCATTTCTTCATCAGTAATATTAAGAGTCATTTCACGGCTTTGCGCGTCAATAGTAATGCTGTCACCATTTTCTACTAGTGCAATGGCGCCGCCTTCGTAAGCTTCTGGTGTAACGTGCCCTACAACAAAACCCCTACTACCACCTGAAAAACGACCATCGGTAATAAGCGCCACATCGTTACCTAAACCTTTACCCATAATAGCTGAAGTGGGGCTTAGCATTTCACGCATACCTGGGCCACCTTTAGGGCCTTCATAGCGAATTACTACAACGTCTCCGGCTACTACTTGCCCATCTATAATAGCGGCAAAACCTTGCTCTTCTGAGTCATATACTTTTGCGTTGCCGGTAAAGCGTAAACCCTCTTTACCCGTAATTTTTGACACTGCTCCTTCTGGCGCTAAGTTGCCAGCTAATATAACTAAATGACTGTCTTTTTTAATTGGCTGATCAAAAGGTAAAATAATATTTTGCCCTGCTGGGTAATCTGCTACATCGGCTAAATTTTCGGCCATGGTTTTGCCTGTCACTGTCATACAGTCACCGTGCAGCATACCGGCATCTAATAAACGCTTCATCAGTGGCTGAATGCCACCAATTTCAATCAACTCCGACATTAAATATTGACCGCTTGGGCGCAAGTCGGCAATTACTGGTGTTTTATCGCCAATACGCACAAAGTCATCCAATGTTACTTCAACGCCTACCGCATCAGCCATAGCAATTAAATGCAGCACCGCATTGGTTGAGCCGCCTAAGGTAATGATCAGCGTAATTGCATTTTCAAACGCTTTTTTGGTCATAATATCGGAAGGTTTAATGTCATGCTCCAGCAAATAAACAATCGCTTTACCCGCATCTATACAGTCTTGTTTTTTGTTTTGTGAAATAGCATTTTGCGCAGAACTATTTGGCATGCTCATGCCTAAAGCTTCAATTGCTGAGGCTAACGTATTTGCCGTGTACATACCACCACACGAACCGGCCCCTGGTATGGCTGTTTTTTCAATATGTTCTAATTGCGTAATTGGAATATCGCCTGCCGCGTAGCTGCCCACCGCTTCAAATACCGAGACTATATCGGTATGATTTTCACCGGGTAAAATTGTACCGCCGTACACAAATATAGAAGGGCGGTTTAAACGTGCTAAACCCATTAAACAACCCGGCATATTTTTATCACAACCGCCAATAGCAATAATACCGTCGTGGCCCATACCCGCTGATACCGCTTCTATTGAATCGCAAATTACTTCGCGTGATACTAAAGAATATTTCATCCCTTCGGTGCCCATAGAAATACCATCGGATACGGTAATGGTATTATATATAACGCTTTTCGCACCGGCGCTATCTACGCCTTTACCCACTTCTTCGGCAAGTGTATTAATGTGCATATTGCACGGCGTTACCATAGACCATGTAGAGGCAATACCAACTTGAGACTTTTTAAAATCGTCATCATTAAAACCTACCGCTCGTAACATAGAACGACTAGGAGCCTGAGCGCTACCATCTACAATTTTTTGTGAATATTTACGTGGTTTTTCAGAAGTCATTTCTTACCTTACCTACTTTTTACAAGGTTTATTAATAGAACAAATTATAAAAACAAGCCCCACCTTGCATAATTAATGCGGTAGGGCTTGCTATAATAGATGGTTTTAACTTTTAAAGCAGTTAAAGTTTACAGACTTGTAATCGCTTTAAGGCAAATAGCTTTTACCCATTAAATAGCTGTCAACCTCACGCGCGCAGCGTCGACCTTCATCTATTGCCCACACAATTAAGCTTTGTCCGCGACGACTATCGCCTGCGGCAAATACGCCAGGCTTGCTTGTAGCAAACTTATCGTACTGTGCTGAAATATTAGAGCGAGCATCTTGCTCTAAACCAAATTGTGCAACAAGGCCACCTTCTGGCCCCATAAAGCCCATAGCAATCAGTACTATATCGGCAGGAATTATCTTTTCACTGCCCGCTACTTCTTGTGGCACCATTTGCCCTTTATCGTTAAGTTGCCAAGTAATATCTACAGTGTGCACAGCTTTAACATTACCTTGCCCGTCACTTTCAATTTTTTTAGTCATCACTAAATATTGACGTGGATCTTGGCCTTGTACTGCAATAGCTTCTTTTTGGCCGTAATCAACCAACAAACGTTTTGGCCATTGTGGCCAAGGATTGCTGCTCTCGTCGCGTTGCTCGGGTGGACGAGGCATAATTTCTAGCTGAATAGCACTTTTACACTGATGGCGAAGCGCAGTACCAATACAATCGGTGCCGGTATCACCGCCACCTATAACCACTACATTTTTGCCTTTCGCATTAATGAACGCTCCGTCTTGATGTTCGCTATCGAGCAAGCTTTTGGTATTGGCTGTTAAAAAGTCCATAGCAAAATGCACACCGTTAAGCTCGCGCCCTGCAACGGGTAAGTCGCGCGGTACTGTGGCACCAATACATAACACGACTGAGTCAAAGTCAGTTTCTAACTGCGCCACACTAATGTCTTTGCCTACTTCAGTATTAGTAACAAAAACAATGCCTTCTTGGGCTAAAATATCAACCCGACGTTGCACTAATTCTTTTTGTAGCTTCATGTTTGGAATACCATACATTAGCAAGCCACCAATGCGGTCGGCGCGCTCATATACAGTAACCATATGGCCAGCTTTATTTAACTGTGCTGCAGCGGCAAGGCCCGCTGGGCCCGAACCAATTACGGCTACATTTTTACCAGTGCGAGATGCAGGTGGCTCAGCAACCACCCAACCTTGCTTAAAGGCATGATCAATAATTTCTTTTTCATGTAACTTAATAGCCACCGGATCGGCGTTAATACCCAGTACACATGCCCCCTCACAAGGGGCTGGGCATACACGCCCAGTAAACTCAGGAAAGTTATTGGTTTTATGCAATAGCTCTACTGCATCTTGCCAGCGGCCGCGATAAATTAAGTCATTCCACTCCGGTATTACATTATTTACCGGACACCCAGCTACTGCCGGTGCAAATTCTGATTTTGCCGACTGACAAAACGGCACGCCACAATCCATACAACGCGAAGCTTGCTGCTCTACATCTGCTTGTGGTATTTCTTCATATACTTCCAGCCAGTCAATTAAACGTTCACCTGCGTTACGCTCAGTTGGCAAGGCACGACCTACGTTGATAAACCCTGTTGGATTTCCCATAATATATTCTCCTTGGCAGCTTAAGCTTTAGCGCTAGCTATGTTGTTTAAATGAATGTCGAATGCTTCTACGGCAATGTCATACTCTGAGGTGAATTTTCCGCTACTGCGTACATCATTCATATAACCTTGCATGCGTTTGTAATCAACCGGCATTACTTTAACAAAGCGCTTAACATTGCTGTTCCAATCTTTTAATAAATCACTGGCAACATCTGAACCTGTAGCATCAAAATGTTGGCTAATTAAGGCTTTTAATTCGTGGCTTTCAGCGTCGGTATCTACACTTTCAAGTGCGACCATTTCCATATTGCATTTAGCCGCAAAGTCATTATTTACATCAAGTACGTAAGCAACACCGCCCGACATACCGGCAGCAAAGTTTCGACCAGTTGCGCCCAAAATAACCACTTTACCGCCGGTCATGTATTCACAACCGTGATCCCCCACACCTTCAACAACGGCTGTTGCGCCCGAGTTACGTACACAAAAACGCTCCCCCGCTATACCGCGTATAAAGGCGCTACCCGAAGTTGCTCCAAAAAAGGCCACATTACCAATGAGGATATTTTCACTAGCAGCAAACTTAGCTTGTTTACTAGGGTACACCACTAAATTTGCGCCAGAGAGTCCTTTACCAAAGTAGTCGTTGGCATCGCCTTCAAGTTCAAAACGTAAACCCTTGGTTGAAAAACAACCAAAGCTTTGTCCCGCTGAGCCGTTAAACTTAACCTTAATAGTATCTTGCGGTAAGCCATCTGCATGGTACTTTTTAGAGATTTCGTTAGAGATCATCGCCCCTATGGTTCTGTCGGTGTTAATCACATCGTATTCAAGCGCCACACTTTGCCCAGAATCTAGTGCCGCTTGAGCATCTTTGATCATTTTGCGATCGATAATGTCGTCGATTAAATGCTTTTGCTTTATTGATTGATACAGAGTTTCGTTTTCAGCGCATTCTGCTTTGTGTAATAGTGGAGTTAAGTCAACGCCTTGGTATTTCCAATGGTCAACATCTTTGCGCTGCGTAAGGCACTGAGTTTGGCCCACCATTTCTTCAATACTTCTAAAGCCAAGCTCAGCCATAATTTCGCGTAAACCTTCTGCCATCATGGTAAAAAAGTTAACTAAAATATCGGCACGACCAGTAAACTTGTCGCGCAGGCCTTTATCTTGTGTGGCAATACCAACTGGGCAGGTATTTAAATGACACTTACGCATCATAATACATCCCTCAACCACCAATGCTGTGGTAGCCATGCCGTACTCTTCTGCACCAAGCAGCGTTGCAATGGCTAAGTCGCGTGGCGTTTTAAGTTGCCCATCGGTTTGTACCGTAATACGGCTACGCAGTTTATTACGCACCAAAGTTTGATGCGTTTCAGCCAAACCCAGTTCCCACGGTAAGCCCGTATGTTTAATTGAGCTCAGTGGTGACGCACCGGTGCCGCCATCGTGGCCCGCAATCAGTACCACATCGGCATAGGCTTTTGCCACACCCGATGCAACCGTACCTACACCCGCTTCTGATACTAATTTAACGTTAATGCGCGCGTCACGGTTGGCGTTTTTAAGATCGAAAATAAGTTGCGATAAATCTTCAATAGAATAAATATCATGGTGTGGCGGCGGCGAAATTAAGCCCACC
Source organism: Pseudoalteromonas sp. SG44-5 (assembly GCF_014164175.1). NCBI lineage: Bacteria > Pseudomonadati > Pseudomonadota > Gammaproteobacteria > Alteromonadales > Pseudoalteromonadaceae > Pseudoalteromonas > Pseudoalteromonas sp. SG44-5. The sequence continues at coordinate 480,407 of NZ_JACJES010000003.1, forward strand.
CCTGGCGTAGAGCCACGAGTTTTACCAATCCATGCATCTACTTTATCGCCGGGTAATTGCCCACCTTCGCCCGGTTTAGCGCCCTGCGCCATTTTTATTTGTAGCTCATCGGCATTCGCTAAATAATGGCTAGTAACACCAAAACGACCCGAAGCCACTTGTTTAATTCGCGAATTCATCGAATCGCCATTTTCAAGCGCAGTATAACGAATTGGGTCTTCGCCGCCCTCACCGCTGTTACTTTTACCGCCAATGCGGTTCATAGCTATAGCTAAAGTAGTATGTGCTTCCCACGAAATTGAGCCAAACGACATAGCACCCGAGGCAAAGCGTTTAAAAATGTTGGCAACCGGTTCCACTTCGCTCAAGGCAATAGCAGGACGATCGCTATTCAATTGTAATAAACCCCGTAAGGTAAAGGCTTCTTTACTTTGATCGTCCACCGTTTTTGCATACTGCTTAAACTGCTCAACATTATTACTGGCTGTTGAATGCTGCAGTAAACGAATTACCGTGGGATTAAATAAGTGCCGTTCACCATCATGACGCCACGAGTATTCTCCGCCCGTAGGCAGTAGTTTATCTATAGCAATGCGGTTGGCCTCAGGGAAACCCTCACGGTGGCGTAATAGCGCCTCTTGGGCAATTTGATCTAGGCTTAAGCCTTCAATACGGCTAACCGTACCGGTAAAGTACTGATCAATAACCTCAGAGTTAATGCCCAAGGCTTCAAAAACTTGCGCACCTAAATACGACTGTAGCGTTGAAATACCCATTTTAGAGAAGGTTTTCAACAAGCCGCTGCCTACCGCTTTGGTGTATTTTTGGGTAATTTGTTCATTTGTTAAGTTAGTATCAAGTACGCCTTCATCACGTAAACCATACATGCTCTCTAGGGCTAAATACGGGTTAACTGCCGCAGCGCCATAACCAATAACAGTAGCAAAATGATGCGTTTCGCGTATATCACCCGACTCCAAAATTATATCGGCAGATGAGCGTAGTTTTTCACGAATTAAATAGTGATGCACCGCTGCTGTTGCCAATACCGAAGGTATAGCAACATGGTCGCTGTCTACTCCACGGTCACTTAAAATGAGTATTTCATAATCATCTTCAACGGCATTTTTGGCATATAAACAAATACGATCCAGTGCTCTTTTTAGTGCACCTGGCCCACCGCTGGCTTTAAAAGTAATGTCGATCGTTTTAGCTTGAAGATGATTGTTATCTATATACTGTAGTTTGCGTAATTGCTCATTGGTCAATACAGGCTGTTCTATTTCAACCTTATGGCAATGCCCAGGTGTTTCATCGAGCAAGTTAAGTGAGCGGCCAATATAACCGCGCAACGACATAACCAACTCTTCACGAATAGGGTCGATGGGTGGGTTGGTTACTTGCGCAAATAACTGCTTAAAATAATGTGATAATTGTTGTGGGCGATGCGACAGCACTGCAAGCGGCGTGTCGGTACCCATAGCGCCTAGTGGCTCTTTAGCCGTACCAACCATACCCGCCAGTACTAGGTTAAGATCTTCGCTGGTGTAACCAAATGCTTTTTGTATTTTTCGCAGCTCTGCCAATGGCGGCTGGGCAAAAGACGCGCTAGGAACGGGTAAATTGTCTAATTCAATTTTGTTTTCAGCTAACCAACGAGCATACGGCTGAGCCGAGCTAACGTGTTGTTTTACTTCGTCATCACTAATAATGCGACCTTGCTCTAAGTCAGCAATAAATATTTTACCCGGTTGCAAACGCCCTTTTTCAACAACCGTTGATTGATCAACGCACAATGCACCGGTTTCAGAGCCCATCACTAGCGTGCCATCTTCGGTTAACAAGTAACGCGAAGGGCGCAAACCATTACGGTCAAGTGTTGCACCAATAACGTTGCCATCGGTAAACGATAACGATGCTGGGCCATCCCAAGGCTCCATAATACACGCATAGTATTCATAAAATGCGCGCTTGGTGGCATCCATATTGGTTTGTGTTTGCCATGCTTCTGGCACCATCATCATCATTACTTGCGCCAAAGACCGCCCGCTGAGCACTAATAGCTCAATAGCCATATCAAGATTAGCCGAATCTGAGTTATCGTTATTACACACCGGATTTAACATATTCAATTCAGCATCGCTAAAATTAACCGAGCTAAACAATGCCTCACGAGCATTCATCCAGTTAATATTACCGCGTACCGTATTAATTTCACCATTGTGGGCTATATAACGAAACGGCTGCGCGCGGCGCCAAGCAGGAAAAGTGTTGGTTGAAAAACGAGAATGAAACATCGCCATTCCCGAAATAGTACGCTCGTCTTGCAGATCAAGGTAATACTGGCGCACTTGCTCGGTAGTAAACTGGCCTTTATAAACAATTTTGGTAGATGACATTGAGGTTACATAAAATTCGTCACGTTCTGTGAAATCTAAACCATTAATTTTATGCGAGGTGTATTTACGCAGCACAAACAGCTTACGTTCAAATTCTTGTGCGCTTAGCGCTTGCGGCTTAGCAATAAACACTTGCTCAATATTTGGCTCGCTTTCAAATGAAGCCGCGCCTAACATAGAGTTATCGCCCGGAACATCCCGATACCCTATTAAGGTTAAACCCAGTTCGGCAATATTTTGATTTAGTATTTTTTTACACGCGTCGCTAAGTGCTTTATCGCGCGGGAAAAAAATCATCCCCACACCATAGTTTAAGGCGCTTGGCAGCGTCCACCCTAGCTTTGCGGTTTCTTGACGGAAAAACTCATGAGGAATTTGAATAAGAATACCAGCACCATCACCACTTTTAACGTCAAACCCTGTTCCACCACGATGTTCCATGCAGCTGAGCATGGTGAGTGCATTTTCGATAATATCGTGTGACTTTTTACCCTTAAGGTTAGCGACAAAGCCAATGCCGCAACTGTCATGTTCAAATTCAGCGCGATAAAGACCTTGGGATTTTTTGCTCATATCATTCATTACTTATTCCTATTTCATCAGCCTATTGCTATCAGCTAAATTGTGCTTACTAATTAAGTCATATATTTTTATATACTCGAGGTATGCGCTTATCTCATTCAAAAAATCGTTAAAATGCCTAAAACAGCCACTGTAAAATCTTTTTGAATTAGTATAGTGCAGTATTTATTAGTGAAAACTTTAATCAAAGGGGGATAAAAACTAGCCGTAAAATAACGCTGAGTCAACTAAGAAATGAATATACATTCAGATTATATGAATATATATAGTCAAAAATAGTTATTAACAGCCCATTTACACTGCATTTAATAACTATGCCTTATGTTTTAAAAAAGCGCATAGTTGATTTGGATGGGTTTGGTCTTTTTAGTTATAAAAGTGCACCACTAAGGCCTGAGGGGCGAAACTAAGGGAGGATTGGTGCATCTTTAAAAAGTAAATAAGCAATAACATTTTTATAATAATTAAAGCGCAGCTGCAATTAATTACTACAAAACAATATTCACGCTAATGGCAGCGCAAAAAAATAAGCTTACCCTAAAACAGTAAGTCGCAGTTATGCAAAGGCCAAACAGTGAGTTTGGCTAGGTCTCACCTAAAAACTTAAGCTTAGAATATGTGGTTTCAATCTGCAAAACTCACTTTACCCATAGTAACGCCTGCAATTCCTTGGGCTTTATTATCAAGGTGTAGCTGCTCACCGGCTAAGCATTCGTTAGCTAAAATAGCAAAAAGTACCGCTTCTTTCGCGTCGGGATCAACCCCTAATGCGTGAGTATTTTTAAAACCTTTTATGGCCGGACAAAGCGTTACTAAATGTTGCATTAGGAGTAAATTGTGAATGCCGCCGCCACTGGCATACACCACACTATTGGGCGCCATTTTTACACACGTATTTAGCGCATTGGCAATAACCTCTGCGGTAAAGCGGTTTAAGGTGGCCATTACGTCTTGATGACTTAACTTTTGGGTATTTGAAGCCTGTTGCGCAGCCTCTAAATAAGCCAGATTAAACACTTCAGGGCCAGTAGTTTTTGGCATTTTTAGGGTTAAAAAATGATTGTCGCAAAGCGCTGTTAGTAACGCAGTATTAATAACGCCCGCTTTCGCTATCGCAGCGTTTTCATCGTAATGCATGTTATTAAAATAACGCTGCACATAGGCATCCATAATGGTATTACATGGGCCAATGTCAGAGCTAAATACTGCGTTGCTATCGCCATTTTGGGGTAAAAAAGTGAGGTTAGCTATACCGCCCATATTGAGCAAAATACGGTTTTCGTCAGAGCTTGAAAAAAACAAATAATCACCATACACGGCAAGTGGTGCGCCCTCGCCGCCTGCTGCTATATGCTTTTGCCTAAAATCGCCAATAGTAGTAATACCTGTAGTAACGGCTATTTGGTCGCTGTCGCCAATTTGTAAAGTGCCATTGTTAAAATCGTTATACTGATGCTGGCTTTTAGGACAGTGGTAAATAGTTTGTCCGTGGCTGGCTATTACATCTATATTGGCTGGGTTTACCTGCCAGCTGTTTAAACACTGATTAACCATGTCACCATGTAATTTACCAACCCAAGGGTGCAGTAACGTAAGGTATTCTAAGTTGCATTCACGCTTGGCAAATACCTGCTTTATTTTTGTTTTATAATCATCGCTATAATCAACCGTAGTAAACTTTAAAACCTCAATTTGGGTATGCACACCCGCGGCAGTTATTTTACATAAGGCAACATCAAGTCCATCTAACGAGGTACCACTCATTAGGCCTATAATTAATCGGCTTGGCTTTAACGCACTGTTATAAAGCTTACTAATGTGTGGGTGCATAATAATTTCGCATCTATTGTTGTTAAGTTAATAGCATTCATTTTAGAATAGTTTAAATAAAAGTTATAGCGCTATAAAAATCAGTTAATCCACTTATAAACTCACCTTAGAGTAAATACTCACACCTTGGGGTTGATTTTTTAACCGTGTGCCCAAAACTCCTGTATTAAGATATACATACTTAACCTGAGCTCTGGTTAAGAGATTTACTAACGTATTGAATCATCGTTATATTTGATTTTATTTTCTCTAGCCAGAGGTTTTCAGTGAAAACAAGGCGAATTTACGCGTCAATAGCTGGCCTATTGCAAGTAAATTCAACGCAGTTAGCGCTGAAAATAGCTGCTTGAGATAAGTTTATT